>JAZKSH010000080.1:0-9114 GCA_036626195.1 Thermoplasmatota archaeon
GATGATAGCGGAGGATCTATATGGGAGGTCGACACGATCTGCTTCATGCCTTTATGGATGTTCGTCCTTATAGCGGTTCTGATAGTCGTATTGATAGTTATGGTAAGGAGGTATTAGAAATGGATATAGAAAAAAAGATAGCGGTCTCGATAGCCTTTGTGCTGGTTCTGACGGCATTCCTGCCGTTGATCGGCATCGGCAGTGACGATAGTTCACCCTCCCTCTCTTTTTCCGGAGTGGGCAGCGGAACAGAAACCGATCCATACCAGATAACAAATTGGACCCACATGGAAGAGGTCGGGAACGACCTGTCAGCATATTATCTGCTGATGAACGACATAGATAGAACTACTGACGGTTACAGTAATTATGCTTCAGATTCAGCCAATGGTGGAGATGGATGGGCCCCGATCGGGAATATAATCGCCGGGCCATTCGAGGGAAATTTCGATGGAGATAACTACACTATCGCTGACTACGTGATCGAGAGGAATGGAACGAGTTACATGGGGCTCTTCGGCAATACGAACCGAGCAAACATACATAATACTGTTATCGATAATGCTACCGTCTATGCACAGGACACTGCCGGGAGTCTTGTTGGCAGGTCTGCCAACACCTCTGTAAAAAATTGCCATGCTAAAAACAGCTTGATAAAGGCTGATTCCAGTAACGATAATAAAATATTCGGGGGATTGATCGGTTATAGTGCGGATGATGGAGACAACGGAGTCATCGATAATTGTTCAGTTCAGGATAGCGATGTAAAGGGAAGCAACGAGACCGGCGGCCTCGTTGGTAACAGCGAAAACCCTATCTATCGATCCCATGTCAATTCAACAGAAGTAGTTTCATCATGGAATTATGTCGGTGGATTTGTAGGGAACAACAGCGCCTATGTGAATGAGTCCTATTCGACAGCTAATGTGACGGGAAAGGGGGCCGTCGGGGGTTTTGTCGGGATAAACGACGTGGGCGGCGACATCGAACATTCGGCATCTTTTGGAGATGTCACCGGAATTCTAAAAGTCGGTGGATTCGTGGGATGGAACGAACAACCCATCCGCAAATCCTTTGCCAAAGGGGACGTGAAGAATGAATCAGGTGAAAATCTGGGTGGGTTCGTAGGACATAACGCAGACTTGATTTACAATTCATATGCTACTGGTGATGTAACAGGAGACGACGATATCGGTGGTTTCGGCGGGTATGCTGTGGGGGATAGTGAAGATCCTTCCGTATGCAACAATTCGTATTCGATAGGATACGTGGAAGGGAATAGCAACACTGGAGGATTTTTAGGTCGAAAAGATGACACCTACACATATGTTGAAAAGTCTTATTTCGATACCGAGACCAGCGGACATTCTTCGGGAGAAAGTGACGGTGGCGAAGGATACTCGACTTTAACGATGCAAAATATAGACCTGTACGATACAAACTACTGGAACATTACTACCGTCGATTGGGGTGAGTACGATAGAAATTACATATGGAATATAGTCAACGATGGTACTTATCCATACCTGAGTTTTGAAGAGGATTTTGAGGGTGAAGATGGAGTCGACGGCGACTATTACCTATCGTTGGATTCTACCGCTGGCGGGGAAGTTACAGATCCCGGCGAGGCCAGTTTCCTCTACAGCGACGGATATGTTGCAGACCTACACACAGAAACCGAACACGGCTATATATTCGACGAATGGACCGGGGAGAATGGCACTGTAGGCGATACCTCGACCTCCGATACCGATATCGAGATCCTCGACCACTACAACATAACCGCCAGGTTCAGGTTGATAACAAAACTGGCGAGTCTGACACCTGACAACACGACCTGGAATAGCACCACCATGAAGGCGGAGATACAGGAACTCAACGTCTCTCAGGTGGATATCCACTTCAGCTATCGAAGGGAAGGGACCTCAACATGGAACGATACTTCCGCAGAGAGCTTTGACAGCGCAGAGGAGATACAAAATGATTTGTGGCGCCTAAAACCGAATACCAGTTACGAATATAAAATTGTGGCAGAGTGGAGTGAAACAACATTACTCTCTTCTGAACCCCTCGCATCGACCTACACTTTCGAGTCCAGCCCGGAGAGTTTCACCACCGACAATTTCACAGTCGAATTGATACCTGGGGATGGGGAGGAGAACGTCTCCGTATCACAGGATGTCAAGCTCATATTTCCAGCCTCGATGAACACCTCGACCGATGTATTTATCGAGCAGTATCTCGGCGATACGGTCAACTATGGCGACTATCATTGGGAATCGACCGAGTACGAGAACGATACAATTGTCTGGACCCACGGCGACTGGTCTTACGACGACACCATCGGATTGACTTCGGGCGGGTACGTGACCGAATCAGGGTACGAGGTCGAGAATATACCGGAGGAAGAGTGGGTCTTCCAGACCGGTAGTGAAGCCACCGGAGGGGCTGGATTCTTCGAGGAAGAGACTTGCTTCCTGCCGTGGTGGATCTTGATCCTCATCCTGGTGATAGTTATGGTAGGATATTACCTCATCAGGAGGGGTTCGTGATGTTATGCTCCAATAATCTTCATGATGGATTGGAGGTCAAAAAAGAATGACTGAAAAGAACATAGTACTGGCGGTGATGCTGATATTCATATTGGTGTTATCGCCAGCGGCAGCGCTAGGTTCGGGGGGCAGTCAAGCCCCTGGCGAAACGACTGATGAAGGAATACTTGCTGAACCAACATACACGTTGAATAGTCCAGCGAATGAGAGCACAAATGTTTCTGTCATCCCGACACTTAACGTCACCGTCGAAGACGGCGATGGCGATTCATTAGACGTTACATTCTTCGACAACTCTGACGACAGTGTGATAGACTCACAAGTGGGTGAAGGCACGGGCGAAGACATAACAACTGTGTGGACTGGACTTAGCGAAGGGACGTCATATGAGTGGTATGTGACAGTTGATGACGCAACGACAAATGTCACTTCTGACTGGTGGACTTTTACCGTTTCCCATCAACCGGATCTGGATTCTCTGAATCCGTCAGATGGTGAGATAGGAGTCGGAGAGACTATGGAAGAGGAAGATAATGCATCTGTGGAACTATCAGTGACGCCGACTGACGAAGACGGAGACAACATAGATGTATTGTTCTACAATAATACTTCTGAATCTCAGATCGGTGGAACCCAGACAGTTTCTTCCGGAGAGACAGCGACGGTCATCTGGGATAACCTGAGTCATGAGACGGAATACAGTTGGTATGCGACCATGACAGACAACTCTGGAGCAAGTAATGGTACCGGGACGTATTCGTTCACAACGACCACATCCGCTCCTGAGATAGTCAATTGGTCGGTAGGGGTAGATGGATTGACAGTATCAGTGAATGTCAATGTAACCTCTGATGCCTTTTCTGAGATCGATATAGAAACCTCAGTCGACGGCGTGGTATCGTTGAGTCAACCAAATCTACCAGTATCGGACGAGTTCGACGAAGGGATGTATGTGGATACACCTTGGACGGAATACGATATAAGTATTGATATCCAGGATGAAAATCAAACAGTAACGAAGACGAAGACTATCAAGAGTGAGAACCCGTATGTGACGGTTGATATGAGCGATGACGATGCAACGTGGGATGCGACAGTCATAGATGGACAATGGGACAACGAGACCCGCCTCTGGAATATGTCTGTCGATAGTGCAGGTGCTGAAGTCGAGATCAAACATACCGATCTGAAACCTAACACACAGTACGATCTCTACGTTGACGGAGAACTCTACGACACGGCCGTTACCGATGGCGACGGGAACGCAACGATAATCTACGACGACTGGTCGACTCACGAATTCAACCTGACCGAATCCGACGATACGGGCGGTGCAGGTTGGTTCGAAGGAGAGGAATACACACTTCTTGGACTGTGGACGATAGACGAGACCTGGGAATGGACCGTGTTTGCCTTCGTACTGCTCTTCCTGTTCCTGGGCGTCGTCAAGCTGGCGTATGATCGAGTAACAAAAGTGTGAGGTGATGTGAGATGAGAAAACTCAAAAAGGATGAAGGAGCGAACGACTACATCCCCAATATGATGACTTTGCTGGTCATCATCGGTGCGATCACCGTTGTATCGGTGTTCGTACAGGTGTTCTGGTTACAGACGGGGATCTTGAGCAACATCGTTTCGTGGCTCGTGGAACACCCGTTCTATACGCTCGTAGGGATGGCATCGGCCATAGTGGTATCAGGATGGTTCGGCTCCCTCATCGGGAACCACTGCTCCCACTAGGAGATGATATAAGTGCAGATAGACAGACCGAAAACAACACTCTTCCTTTCTTTTCTTTTATTCATGATACTGGCAGGAACAGTTGTTCACGAGGTATCCCATTATGCCTTCGGACTTCTGATCGGAGGTAGTCCACAATTTGTAACTGCCGATGCCGAGTCAATAGTTCCGTACCCGATGGTCTATGTCTCCAATGTTATGCCGCTGCAGATGATGTTGTTCAGTCTCTCCGGATCTACAGGAACGATTGCAGCTTATTTTTTACTCCAGAGATACATCATAGATGATGTTGTCAAAAAGAATGGTGTACAGGGTCTCATCGTGATAGAATCAATATATCTCTCTTATGAGGGGTACCAAGGATACCTTTTGACGAGTTCATACATCCCTTTGAAATCTTTTCTGATTCTCGGGACAACTGTCATATTCATGATTGTTGTCGTATCTTTGGGTGCCTTTAAAATACTCGATGATAGACATACAATAAAAAGGAGGTTTATATATTATGGTTGAAAGATTATCTGCGAAGGAATTGAGAAGAGCTAAAAATGGGCAGGAAAAGAAGTTCCCTCAATGCATGACATGCAAGCATAGAAATAATAAAAAATTATGCAGCGGTTGTGATATGGAGGGAGATGAACCGAGCAATTACGAAGGACTGGAGGGGATACAGTGAGTTGGATACCTGATATATTCAAGAAGAAGGATAAGCCAGAACACTATCTGAAGAAGAAAAAGAGTTTCTGGTACTATCTCACGCTGACCGCTATAGCGTTCCTGATATTGAATTTAGCCCTACTCGGTCCTCTCAGGCTGTACTCTCTACTGTTCCAGTTCTACATGCTCGGCATACAGTTCGCAAGAATGCCTCGGACCCATCAGACGTGGTTCCTCGTCGTCATGGCCTTCTTCTTCTCTCTATCAGGACACAAGCTAATACCACGGCTGAGAGCCTCTAGCGTCGGAGATAGAGGGGAAACATACTTCTACATACGTTCTTGGCTTCACGGCAATACCAGGGTTTTCAAGACGCTCACAGGCAAGATTGTACGGGTCAACCATAAGATGATACGAAAATCCAGTTTTGGATTCAAATACGAGACCATAGGGAATGTCAGAAAGATCGAGGGACGTAGTAACTTGATAAAGCTGGAGACTGAGGCTCTAGAGGTTACGCACGATGAACACCTGGAGAAGAGGAGTGATTACCTGCAAGACAAACTCGATGAGGTCCTCGACGACAGGACAAAAGAACAGGTCGTCATGCATATAGAGGAATTCATAGATATGGTTAGGAATTCGCAGGTGGTCAGACCTCAAAGGCAGCAGGAAGAGGAAGGAGAGTGATAGGATTAGGCGCTACATAATCCTCCTCTTCATCTCTTTCCTACTGCTCTTCGCCAGCGCACCACTGATGGCTAGCTCCCAACAGACGTCATCATCGGGTGATTACATAATCCTTCGCACTCAAGTTCCGCCGATGGGTATAGAGGACGAGATGTTCCGCATCAAGACAAGGGCGTTGGTGTACAGAAATGGAAAACCCGTCGGCGAAGACGTCACTATCCACGTTAAAATCGAAGGGGTTAACTTGGAATACACGTACGAGACGAGTTATCAGGCCAAATCGGGTAGGATCCAAGAGCAGCCTTTGACACCTCTGCGTGAAGGCCAGTACAGGATACAGGTGTATGCATCGAGTGGTGCCCTTGAATCCCGTGTCTCTGAAGAAGACTTCGGTGTATCAAAACCTCCAGTACCTTACGATATCCGGTTCTCCCAAGATGGTTCAACCGTTCACTTCACGTCGCAGAAGTTGAACGAAACAGGTCATCCGGATCCCGACTATCCTTTCAAGCTGCGCATAATCAACCACCAGTATGGGCAGGGCGAGACTGTCGTTAAAGTCCTGCGTAATGTTACGGAGAAGACGGTGAAGATCAAGGAAGAGTGGCAGAGGGGAATAATATATGTGGAAGTCATCGATAAATGGGGCTGGCAAAACAGCGAACAGATAGACCTCGATAACTACCAGTTCGGCGGTTATCCCATCTCCTATGACTACGATATAGAGAGGAGAGAGCCGAGGTTGACATGGATAATAGAAAGAGTGATACTCTCGGCGGTCCTCATAATCATATTCTATGTCGTCGCGGCGAAGGTAGAAGGCGGAAAGACCAAGGAGAGTGATAGACGTGAGTGATGATGAAGATAGAAAACTCAAAGGATTGAGGGGGAAGGGAGATTCGGGCTTCCACGGCGACCGTAGTGACCAGATAGAACAAAGCGAGAATATATATCTAGAATTGAAGAATACGCCGAAATCCAGGGGTCCTACTGAAACAGATAAAGATATACTGCAGATGGCGGTAGAGATATTCCTAGACAAAGACATGAACCTCAAGGAGATGAAGGAGTTTAGAGAAGAGATAGACGATAGGGATTCCTTCATACAGTATAAGGGAAAATGTCTAGCTGAAACCGTGAAAAAGAGGTGATTGCGTGGCGCCTAAAAACAGTGATGATAGAGGAATGAGGCAGTTCCAGGATGTCGTTGGACCCCTCAGAGACACCTATGATGAGGTCAAGGACCTGCAAAAGAAGAAAAACAAAAGAGCCGGTCCTTTGATCTCCTACATCGACGAATTCATCGGGGCGCTGATCGCTTATGATCTGAGTAATGGTACGGAATTGTACGATGAATTTGAAGAAGAATATGAAAAAGTCAAAAGAGAGCATGATATATATGAGAAACTCAACGATCATTCCAAGATTTCAGATGCTTTTTACCACGACGTCAAGAGAGTATTGTCGTATTATCGTCAAGAGATGGATATGGGGTACCAGGTCAAAAGTAAGAAAAAGGACCTTCGGCAGCCTTTGAGGTTGAGTAAGCTGGTCGATAAAGACATACACGAGGTTGTCGAGGTCTACCAGTTGTGTATGGAACTCTTCGATACGGAGGATTCTGAAGTGATAAAGCAGAAATTGAGAGGGATGATAGATGAAAGTTGACGTGGAGAGATTGAAGAAGATGGAGGATCGATCCAGTATAAAGTACATCTGGGATCACCTCTTCGATTACAGCCATGGCAACTTCATTTTCGCCCACGGCGGGAAGGGAACTGGGAAGAGTTTTACCCTCGTCCAACTGCAGTATATAGCCAAGCTCTTCGATACCGCGAGTTTTAGCAACATAATATTCCGACGGAGAGCCGATGAGAATCTCGATATAAGACATAAAGATGCGTGGGAAGAGGATTATCCTGATGATGTGGAATTCTCCCAGAGCTTCGCAGAACTGCTCGACGAGTGGTCCCAAGAGAAGAAAAAGGATGCATACAAGGATTCCTTACTGGTGATAGACGAGTTTGAAATCTTCGTACAGTATGCCATGTCTAGGGCTAGTAAATTGACGCAGATATTCCTGCAGCAGAACCGTAAACTCGATATGTGTGTCCTCGGTATGGTTCACGATTGGGGGGATTTGCCCAACGATATCTTGAAGTGGTCTAAGTTCCTCATTCTGAAGGAGCCGCACTTGGCGAAGGAGTGGCTAAACCGATACGGTCCGATGGACTATGATAGGTCGGTCTTCGACAGCATGACGGATGCTGCCGAGAAGAAACTCGCTTTCATAATACCCAAGGTGAGACGTGATAAATTCATGATGGACGGGGAATTGACGAATTATAGTAAGTTCGAGATCTCCGAAGTGACTCTCGACGATGTAGCGGAAGTAATTCTGGTGGAAAAAGACGGATCGCCGTGGAATAAACCACCAGAAGATACAGAGGAAGGAGATATAATATACGAATCGAAAAGTCCAGCGAACTTCGATGTGGGGCAAGTAGGTGGGAAAAATCCGAAACAGTGGTGGCCCGTCTTCAAACAGGAGATTTGGCCCTCTCTCTCGACGAAATTGCCCTACAAGTGCCAAGAATTTTTCAACAAACCAAGCACATATCTTGAAACGAAAGATGATATTTCAGATTACGACGCTATAGAGAAAGTGCAGCAGATGATACGGGAGAACGCGGATATGAAGGATAGGTATGATAATCCAAAGATAGAACATGACGGGAAAAAGGTCTCATTCACGCCAGGTTTTTGGGCAAAGGCAACTGGAAAGGATAGAGGAAATCTACATGATGTAGTAAAATGAGCTACACACCTATAGAAATAAATCAGTCGGGGTGTGTAGGTGTTCGGCATACCCATGAGAAAACAAAGAATAAAGAGTATTAGTAAATTTTTCAATCTTAATTTTAAAAATTAAAAATGACGTGCGGGTATATACCCGATATCGTTTTCCCGGATCTTCGACTATTGACGAAGAGGGAAATACCTTTCTAGCTATATACCGGCTAAACCGTCGACGCGGAGGGTATATTGCGAGGGTGATATTCGCCCAACTTCCGGCCTCTTCTCTCAGGTCAGGGAAGAAATTAGTAAGAAATTACTAATATCACAGTAATTCCTTACTATTTTATGAAGTTTACGACTAATGTGTTAAAGGAAGGAGATGAAGGAGTATCTATCTACGTCCCCGCAGCTATACGAAAGAATTTCGACATCGAAGCAGGAGACGAAGTGCAGATCGCTATCGCAGAAGAGAAAGCAGAAGGCGATCAAGTCGATGCGTTCCTTGTTATCCTCGGTTAGGCGGTACAACATACTGTAACAAAAACCTATCCGAGAAATCGCCGGATTTTCCTCTACGATCTACGGAGAGATATCGGTGTAAAGAAAAGAGTGCATTTATTTACGCTTCCTTTCTATTCTAATTAGGCACTACTATAGTCTATGAGCATTCAGCCGA
>JAZKSH010000081.1:0-8890 GCA_036626195.1 Thermoplasmatota archaeon
CAGTATGGTCTGCGTAACCGCCGTCGTCTCCCGAATCCTTATTGATACCGTTGAACTGAACGTTCGTTATGTATTCTTCATAACTCGTGTCTCCTCCGTCGACATCGCAGTATCCTTCACCGCCGCCGTCGTCCTGCACGGTTATCTGGTCAGTGGTAGTATCTGTGAGGCCATCATCACCGGTCACGGTCAATTCTACAGTGTAAGGCCCAGCTTCATCATAAGAATGCGTTGGATTTTCTTCAGAGCTCGTGGCTCCGTCACCGAAGTCCCAGGACCATGAAGCTATCTCGTTCTCCGGCGTCGAACTATCCTGGAACTGCACGCTTTCGCCTGTTGAAGGATTCGCAGGCGTGTAATCGAAGGATGCAGTCGGTCCTTCAGTACCTGGATCGGTGGTTGAAAACGAAAAGCTGTGAACTTCCCCCATCGTGTTCCCTACCTGATCGGTGATGTCACCTGCAACAGTCACCTGGTAATCTGTATCGGGTTGAAGATCGTCATCTTTCATATTGTAAGCGAAACACGTGTCGTAGCCGTTCAACTCGTTCCATTCGTCATTTTCTTGATCGTATTGTGATAGATGACCGTCGTCGTAGTTATTATCCGTCAGGCTTAACCTGTAACGGTTGTCCTCCCCGCCTACATCTTCCATGCTGAATCTCAAGCCGTACTTGACCCCTGAGTCGACTTGGATAGGGTCTTCAAGGTCCAACCGTACCCAGGAAGCTTCGTCCGAGCCGCTACCGACCTCGGAGGGCTCAACATGTTTAGTGACTAGAGGCTGACCGTCCGGTGGATTATCGATGATCTGAACTTTTAGGTCTTCCGGCGGATCCCCCAGCTTGAACATATTGAATTTTATCGAGCTTATCTCTCCGCTGCTTTGGGGCTCGAAACTCTGTACACAAACATATCCCTGATAGCAGGAGGCTGCATAATCACCTTCTTGATAGTTACCGTCACTGTATAATGGAGCATCCAGCTTAGAACTGTTCTCCTCCAGGATAAGGCCATGTCCTACATCGGGCGTTATATCTATAGTCGAACCGTCCACGGATGAGGTTTCTATATTTTCAGAGAGATCTACGGTGATCTTATCTTTGGTCAGAGGAACGTTCTGCTCCTCATCAGTCGGCTCAGTCGAGACTACTTGAGGTGCCTCTGCATCTACGGAGGCGGAATCGGTCTTCACCTGGGATTCTCCGTTTCCACTGTCTTCATCTTCATAGTAGACAGTGATCGTGTCTCCATGAGATATTATGAGGTCGCCACCGCCGTCCGCTTTCGATATGTCTATAGAGCCCGTGAACTGGCCGGGGCTATCGTCGTTTTCGTACAATTCAACGGTTTGGTTTGAAGTCTCAGTGGTGCTTTGTATCGTGACGAAGTGGTTGTCCGTCCCTGCTAGATCAGAATCGTATAATTCGATCTGGACGGTATCCTGAGCGGGATATACATCTTTGTCAAGTGCTATCTCGCCGTCCGAACCCTCGTTGCCAGTGAATTCCACCTCTACTGTGGTCGGAATGGTCGAGGGGACGTCGGGTGAATCGTCGGATGTAAATGTTGGTGAACCTATCTCGTAGCTGGAATCGTAATACTCTACGTTGAACGAAGATATCGTGGTCTCTCCTGAATTCTGCCCCATCTCTAGATAAAAGTTTGTTTCTCCATCCCCCTGGTTCCAATCGTCTGCGAACTCGCTGATGTCGGCAGCGATGAAGTCAGGATAGGAGTAATCTCCCCCGTCTGACGAGGCTAATGGATGTCTTGACTCTACGGGGCTATTGGAGGGACCTATACCTATTTCCGTACTGGCCGTTCTGCTGCCAGTCTCAGAGAACTCCCAGGTACCCAGTAACTCGGGATCCTCCTGCTCTCCGTCGTAATAAGGATCAACCAATCGATACGCTGATTTGTAACCTCCGACGATCTCTTCAAAGCAGTCGTAGGTCATCCAGTAAGTTCCGTCGTCGTTCGGCCCCCAGTAGGAGCCCCATGAGTTCGCTACCTTGAAGGCACCGGTCTCTCCATCCTCCGAGATAGAATCGTCGTATCCCGCGATAGTATTTACATGATTCGTTTCGTTCTCTTCGTACTCCTCGCTTGACATCACATTATCGCCTTCGTACGGGTCGAACGCACCATCGTACTCGTTAGCGTCTATAGCGAGGTTGACCAGGTGTTCTTCCTGCAGCCAGGTTTTTACAACGTCAACGGAAGAGGTGGACTCAAAACCACCTGTCCTGAACTTAGGGGCGCTCCTCCAAGCGTCTTCATCGCCCCAGGCCGTCACGTTGCTGGCATCGTAGGGCATCGTTTCAAGGTTCGCACAGCCCAGATCATCTATAACGTCTGAAAGCGAGTATATGTGGGAGCCGCTGTCCTCTCCACCGTTGACCTTGTTGTAGGCCCAGGCCGGGCTCATCAGGTAATCCTCATTGCCAGTAGAGGCGTCGAAGTCGTATGCCTTGGCCTGAAGGAACGTGTTAGAGTAATAAACTATACCCCACGCGGCGCAGGAACCCTGCTGACCCTGATTCCCTATAGGCGGAAAATACTTGCTTTCGGTTAGATCGAGTTCGTCATCAGAAAGTATCCGGTTCGTCGACCCATTCACATCTTCGACCACTTTCATATTTTGGGTCATTTTCTCGTACATCTCTTCTGATGGTGGTGCGTAACCGGTACCGTGACCGTTTATTATCTCGTTGTAATCCTTTTCAGATTCCCTCACACCGATTTCGGCTTTCATCCTCCTCATCTCAGAAGAACTTAAGTCCCTGGAAACGAATTTGGTCTCTTCATCCGATTTCGTTTTTTCTGTATCAATCTCTGATAGACCGGCCTCCGTGTCTTTTATCGCTATCGTCAGACCAGCGCTTACCAGGATAACAGTCACAAATAACACTGTAAATCTATAGTATTTCTTATCAATCATCTTGCTCCCTCCCTTTTTACAGGATGTTCCCAAAAGTAACCGTCGCTGGTCACACAGCCTTCATCGGCTGATGTGAGATTTTTTCTATCTCTATTTTTCTTTTCTTTCGGATTCTCCTTCCTCATACATAATGCCTCCTTTTTCGATTTTTATCGTTGATGGTTCGACGACGGACTCCTATTTAAAGCATGTCTACAAATTTGTAAGTTGCACCCTTTTTCCCCTCGTATCAAATAACGAAGGAGAGATTTTTCACTCATTTCTCCCAACTGTAGAAACAAAGACCGTGAACGCTTGAAGGGAAAAGTAAAACGACTTGAAAAAGGATTGACTGAATAAAAAGCGATGGCTAAGGGACTATATTCAAAGTCGAAGCAATATGAATATCTATATACCCTACCCACAAGCAAGAAAAGAGAACTTCACCAAAGTACGAACAAACTCTGTTTGTGAGTGTGTAGAAACTTTGTTTCTGCTTCAAGCCGGCAGTCCACCTTACTCGAAAATAGATAATATCCGTTTACCTGAATAACTAGTACACCATAAGAAATAAATCTATAAACTCGCTTTTTCCCTTCAAACTTCATATACGGGTAATAAGAGATGGGCGATGAGAACGACTTCTATCAGATGTCGGTCAAAGAGGCCTTAAAAAAACTAGATACATCAGATGAAGGTCTGTCGGAAGAAGAGGCCGAAAAAAGGTTAAAGAAACACGGCAGAAACGAATTAAGGGGTAAAGCCCAGACTCCTAAGCTCCTCCTTTTCCTCTCTCAGTTCAAAGAACTTCTCGTTCTAGTACTGATCGTCGCGGGTATAGTTTCATTCTTTTTGGGCATCACTCAGAACGATGCCGGGAGTTTGAAAAGCGCCGCCGCGATGTTCATAATCGTCTTCATCAACGCGGTCATAGGCTTCGTTCAGAAGTACAAAGCTAAACAGATCATAGAGAAACTGAAATCTCTGATCAAATCTCCAGCAAAGGTCAAACAGGAAGGTAACTGGAAAGAGATAGACCAGGCGGACATAGTCCCTGGAGATATAATCAAGATCGAAGAGGGCGACAAGATCCCCGCTGATGTACGGATCATAAAGTCCTTCAATCTGAAGACGAACGATTTTTCGCTTACCGGGGAATCGATGCCGCAGGAGAAACAGACGAACGCTATAGACGAGGAAGTCACTCTAGCGGATCGAGATAACATGGCCTATGTAGGCACTACCGTCGCTACGGGAAACGCAACAGGAGTCGTGGTCTCCACCGGTATGGATACCGAGATGGGTAAGATAGCGGATATGACCGAAGAGACGGGAGAATTAAAATCACCTCTGCAGAGAGAACTGGATCGCCTCGCAAAACATCTGACGTCGATAGTGGTGGTGTTGAGTACCGCTCTCTTCTTCGTTTCCATCTGGCAGGGTCTTCACTGGACCGTCAGTTTCATCTACGCTGTCGGCATCTCCGTCTCCTCCGTACCTCAAGCTTTACCGGCCCAGGTGACCGTAGCCCTTTCCACCGGAAGCAACAGGTTAGCTGAAGAGAACGCCGTGGTCAAGAACCTATCTTCAGTCGAAACCCTGGGTTCCACCACGGTGATCTGCACGGATAAGACCGGAACTTTGACTAAAAACGAGATGACCGTAAAGAAGATCTGGTTCGACGGAGAGGAATACAGTTTGACCGGTCTAGGGTACAAGCCGGAAGGAACGATCCTAGATGAAGATGAAAATGAACTATCAAAGGATCAGATAGACGAACTGGAGATATTTATGGACGCCGCTACGATGTCGTCCAGCGCCGAAATACACGAGCCAGATGATCAACACAACAGCTGGTACGCCGTGGGGGACCCGACGGAAGCCGCCTTGATAACGATGTCAACTAAGCTGGGGACGCGTCATGAAAGGGAGGACGAAGAAAACCCCGAGGTGGTGGAGTTCCCCTTCGATTCGGAAAGAAAGAGGATGAGTTCCGTTAGGGATATAGGGGAAGATTATGAGGACGAAACGGTGAAGGAAGCTTTAGAAGGTGATACAGAGGGTATGAGAGTCTTAGCTATGAAAGGAGCTACTGACAGTGTTCTTTCGATCAGTAAATACATCTATAGAGACGGCGAAGTAGAGGAGATAACTCAAAAGGACAAGGAGAAGATAAGAGAACTGAACGAAAAGTATTCTGAAAAAGCCATGAGAGTTCTGGCCATGGCCTACAGGCCTCTTGAGAAAAGAGACGAAGATTATACGGAAGAAGAAGTCGAGAAGGACGTTATATTTTTGGGACTGGCGGGGATGATAGACCCTCCGAAAGAAGGCGTGGAAGAAGCCATCGGGAGCTGTCACGAAGCTCATATACGCACCTACATAATGACAGGCGATCACGCTATCACCGCGAGAGCCGTGGGAGAGGAGATAGGACTTTTTGAAGAGGACGAAGAAGCTTTAGTGGTCACGGGGAAGGAGATGAAAGATATAGAGGACAAAAATCTGAAAGAGATGATGAAGGGGAAGGATGCGATGATATTCTCTAGGGTGGATCCTGAAGATAAGCTCAGGATAGTCAAACTCCTCGAAGAGGATGATGAGATAGTCGCTGTCACAGGAGACGGCGTGAACGACGCCCCTGCGCTAAAAAGAGCTCATATCGGAGTAGCGATGGGTCAGAAAGGTACTGACGTTGCTAAGGAAGCCTCTGAGCTCGTTTTATTGGATGACAGTTTTCCCACCTTGGTTCATGCGGTAAGAGAAGGAAGAACCATATATAACAATCTTAAAAAAACCGTTCTCGCCTCCATGACCACTAACGGTGCAGAACTTACCACAGTTCTAGCGGGCCTCGCCATGATAGGTCTACTGGGCTGGAGCGATTGGGCGATACCTATTCTTGTTATACAGATCTTAGCTATAGACCTTCTAGCGGAGATCATGCCTTTGACCTTTTTAGCCTACGATCCGCCTTCAGAGGAGATGATGAGATCTCCCCCGAGAAGCCAGGAAGAGCATATACTGAATATTCCCCGCTCCATAGAAGTTATATTTCTGGCACTCTTGATCGGAGGGTTAGCTGCAGGGAACTTCTGGTTCTACTTTGCTAGGCAGGGGCTTTCTCTGACCGCAGCTACCAGGCCGATGGCGTATGCCAAAGCTACAACAATCAGTTATCTGACCATCGCTTACTGCCAGTTCGCGAACATCATGTCCAGGAGGTACAAGTACGATTCGATATTCAGCAAGAATTTCTTCTCGAACAAGATCATAGTTTACTCGATAATAGCCTCTATAGGTCTGGTCTTCTTGGGCATTTACGGACCGTATATCAGTGACTTCTTAGAGTTCGCCAGTCTAGGTCCGATGGAGTGGGCCCAGGTTCTAGGTGCTATGGGCATATTCCTAGCCAACTTCGAGGTCATCAAGTTGATAAAGAGAATTAGAAGGGATTAATCTCCTACTGGTCGATACCTACAAACTAGGGCAGGGGAAAGTCGGCAGTCCCTCCTCTAACTCACTTATAAACTGATCAATCCCGCACATATTATGAAGTTCTCTTTCTCTATCGACCTATGGTATAAAAAATCCGACTCAATCGACTAGATCTACGATCTTTTCACGAGAGAACGGCCCGCCGTGGGATGCGTAAAATTTTCTGATCTTCACGTCATCTTTCAGCAGCTTTTTCAAGCTCCTCTCCGCTTCTTCCAGATCATAGGCGAAGATCGGTCTTTCAGGTTTTGAAGATAATAGTCCGCCCATGACGAGATCGCCAACCACGGCTTCACCACTATCCAAGACGATAGAGATGGAACCGGGTGTATGACCAGGGGTGTGTACTACCCTACCTTTGACCCCAAACTCTGAAAGATCGAAACGCTCACCCACCAAAATATCCGGCTCCGTACCTTTACTTTCACCGCTGCCGAAGATCGAAAGGAAAAATGAGAGTATCCTTCCTTTCAAACAGGTAGGAGGTGCGTCTAGAAAATCACCTCTCAAGATGTTCTCCGCCTCCTTTTCATGAATGACCACTCGAGCTCTAGTCTTCTCTTTCAACTCACGGAGAGAACCGGCGTGGTCTGGATGGACATGCGTGATTATTATAGAATCTATATCGTCCGGTTCAACACCTTCCTTCATAACTTCGTCCAGAATATCTTCAGCGTCACCCGGGTTTCCAGCATCGACCAAGAAGTTCTTCTCTCCTCTTATCAAGAACGCCTTGACAGTTCCCAGATCTATCGGGATTATATCCGCATCTTCATCCATCGTATTATTTTTATTTGATTTCATCATCAAACCCAAACGAGGAGGGATCTACTTGAAAGTATGATTTGTAGAGGATGTTAAATTTTCCGATAGTCATGACGGTTTTATCAGTGGAAAAGTCGGCTCTTTTACTATATAGAAGACCTTTACTTATCTTACCTATACAAAATATGTTAATTACAGTTAACGTATTTATCTAAAAAACGTTAATCACGATTAACGTAAATTTAATATATACAGACAAAGCTTAACAAAAACATGGAAGCAGCAGATCTGATAGAGTTCAATCCGTGGTGGTCTTCTGGGCACGTTCCCGAGCGTCTATTAGAAGATAAAATGAGAGATCTCTTTCAAAAAATACAAGATTTACTCTCTAACAAACAGATCGTCTCTATCGTCGGTTTGAGAAGGACCGGGAAAACCACTCTGATGTACCAGCTGATAGATCATCTTTTGGAAAACGGCGTTCCCGAAGAACGGATAATGTATTTTAGTTTCGATAAAAAAGTAAGTTCTATCGAACAAATAATCAACACCTACAAACAGGAAATTATCATGGAAGATGAGATCTCAGAAAAGAGCTATCTCTTTTTAGACGAGATACAAAAGTTAGACGATTGGGAAAACAAAATAAAATTACTTTATGATAAAAATCTACCTATCAAATTACTGTTATCGGGTTCTTCCAGCCTAACTTTGAAGAAGGACAGTAAGGAAACCTTGGCAGGAAGAAATTACGTGAGTAAACTCCCTCCTCTTACGTTCAAAGAATACTTGAAACTCAGTTCTATCTCTTATCCTGAATTTACGGATATAAAGAAGACCTACAACAAGACACGTCTTGACGAAGACAAATATGTCACAGAATTCCATCGTTTCGCCAATTTCCACGGTTTGCCAGAGACGATAGGTATGGACGATGATCTCACTAAAAAATACATAAGGTCCAGTCTCATCGATCAGGTCATCTATAAGGATATACCATCGAACTACGATATAGGAGATCCTAGTGTTATAGAGGAATTGCTAAGAATAATAGCTGAAAGACCCGGTATGCTTTTGAGATTTGAATCTCTAGCTTCGGACCTTTCTAGAACAAGACAGACCATATCTAAATACATATTTTATCTGGAAAATTCCTTCCTACTAAAACTGATCTACAATTATTCAGGCAGTTTTATCACCTCGGCGAAAAAATTAAAAAAAGTATATTTCACTCATCCCTGTATAGCCAATACCCTAAAGAGGTCAAGAGAGAATATAGGAAGATTGGTAGAAAACCACATAATCAACGAGCTGGACACAGAATTTTTCCACCGACGTCAGCAGAAAGAAGTCGATGCTGTGATCAGGTACGATCAATCCATACTACCTGTAGAGATCAAGTATAAACAAAATATCAAGAGCGAAGACGAAGAAGATCTGATAGATTTTATGGACAAACAAGAACTCGACAGAGGTTTGATGTTGACCAAAGATACATTTGAAGTGGAGGAAGAACAGATCTTTAAGATACCTTCCTATTACTTCTTGTTGTTCAAGGAAAGTATACTTCAAGATTTTCTTAAAAAACGTTAATTACAGTTAACGTATTTCTCTAAAAAACGTTAATCGCGGTTAACGTTATCTCGCTAGACTCCTCACCAACTCTCACTCTCTCTCCTTTAACCTTTCTTTTCCACCGAGGTC
>JAZKSH010000082.1:0-8763 GCA_036626195.1 Thermoplasmatota archaeon
TCCGTACTGCCGCTGTAACCATCCAGTTTGCTCTCAGAGGAATCATAGATCTTCAGGCCTATATCGTCATTCGCACTGCCGTTGAACCAGTAAACATAATCCTTCTTCAATTCTATAGAATAATAATCGTGCCTGTCCCCGTCATATTCGAAGAAACCGCTGTAATCTCCTGTCGAATTTAAAGGCGTAGCGGTCGAGAAATCATTCCCTGCATCTTGACCCGTATTCGCGTCGTCCTGCTTGAACCATTCTGTTATATTCAGGTCGTAATGTTCATGACTGTCAATGGTGATGTATATCTCGATGTAATAAGTGCCGTTCTCCGGTATAGCCGTACAGAGACTCACACCTGTACTTCCACTATACCCGTCGATTTCATTCTGTGAAGAATCGTATATCCTCAGCCCCATATCTTTCCCGGCGGTTCCGTTGAACCAGTATACGAAATCCCCCTTCAGGTCTATAGAATAGTAATCGTCCCTGTCACCGTCGTATTCGAAAAAACCTTCATAATCACCGGTCGAATTGAGTGGGGTAGCTGCCGTAAAATTATCACCTGCATCGTTACCTGTGTTCGCGTCGTCCTGCTTGAACCACTCGGTTATGTTCAGATCGTAATCACTTTGGCTGTCGGTGTTGATGGACATCTCGATGTAGTAGGTAGCGTTTTCCTTTATTGCCAGGTTGAGGATAGCGCTCGTACTGCCGCTGTATCCGTCTAATTCATTCTGTGAAGAATCGTATATACTTAAGCCCATCTCTTTCTCGGCGCTTCCGTTGAACCAGTAAACGTAGTCCTTTGTCAGATTTATAGAATAGTAATCGTACCTGTCTCCATCATATTCGAAGAAACCGTCATAATCACCGGTCGAGTTCATAGGTGTAGCGGTCGAAAAGTCGTCTCCGGCGTCTCCACCGCTTCCCGCGTCGTCCTGCACCAACCAGTCAGTTATATTCAGATGATAAGAATTGTATCCGCTGTAATCATTCTCTACCCTGATGTAGTAGTATGTTGTTTCTTTGATAGCCTGGCTGAACGTTATGGTTTCGTAGCCGTAGGAACTGTCCATCTCGGATTCGGAGCTATCGTAGATATATACATTTACGTTTTGATCGGCGGAGACGTTGATCCAGTATACGTGATCCGCTGTCAAAGTTATGTTGTAGTAATCGTCTACATCGGTCGAATTCAATTCCCCGGTATAGTTACCTGGTCCATCCAGCGGTGTAGCGGTTGAAAAACTATCACCCGCATCACCGCCGCTTCCTCCATCGTTCTGGCTCGCTGCGGCAGGCATGATAAGAAGGTTGGCCATACTAAGCAGAATGCTTACGAAGACCAAGACACTTCCTATCCTGAAGAACGTTTCTTTCCTATCCGTAAAAATCTTCTTGACATACATCATCTCATTCCTCTCTAATATACTCGCCATCTTATCTCTTCATGCTGTAAGCGAAATAGAAGGCCCGGCCTATATAAATGAAATACCCTCTATAGGCCGGGACTTTTTTCTTTAGCGGTTGAAATCGTTTTCTTTACCACTAGTTTCTGGTTTTAGACCTTCTGTCTCCCCAGATTGTGGTTGAGGAGGAGGTTGATTTCTCTCCTTCGAGGTGTGTAGATCGCCCTCACTTTCTTGGCGGCTAGGAGGTGCACCTCTTGGTTCTTCTTCGTGCTCGGAAGGTCCTTCTCCTCGTCCTCTCAGGAACAATACGGCGACGATGACCGCTATCATACCGATTACCACTATAGGCAGTATCATCAGCCAAACACTAGAGGGCAAAAGTCCTTCGGTATCATCAGTACTAGAGCTCTCACCATCGCTTGATTCATCTCCATCACTAGAACCGTCATCACCGTCACTGGAGCCGTCATCTCCAGAAGACTCCGCGTTCTGCACCATGAAATTCTGTGTGTGGGTTGAGTCATCTTCCTGATCTTTGAGTGTAAGTGAAATCTGATAGGTACCTTCAGGTACGGAGTCGGCGAAGTCCACATTTATGTCCTGTGTATCACCAGAAGAGATATCCCCGCTGACCTCTACATCTATCCCTTCAACGTTCGGGCTGACGGAATAATCTACCTCTGCACTTCCGGAGAAATCGTTGGTGCCTTCCATGGATATGGTAGTTTTTTTTTTTCCGCTCTCTACGTGTACTACACTATCTCCTACCTTTACGGTGAAAACCGGCTCAGGCGTTACGGTGACTCCCAGGAAGCATTCCTTGGTCTTTGATCCAGATTCGCCAACGACCGAGAAAGAGTAATCCCACCAGTCCGTGTTTTCCGTGATCGAAACTTCGATCGTTGAGGTTTCACCGGGCTTTATCGAAGCTGGCGATACGTCGAATGAGATTGTATCCGAGGTGGGAAAGAGAGAACTCTCGTCGACGCTGATAGTCACTTCCGAATCGAAACCCTGTATAGGCAAGATGCCGACTTCGAGATTTGCGGTGCCCGCTTCGCCGTACTTCAAGGGCTGCCAGCCAACGACTGGGACTAGCATGAAACTCGGATTTTTAACCACGGTAAAGCTGTAGGTGAATGACCTTTCCCTGTCTCCATCGCTCGCAGTAACGGTGACCTCGTGTTCTCCTTCGGGGGTCTCAGGAGAAGTAACAACGCCCACAGTAAAGGGTTCTCCCGGATCCGCATTCTGAGTCGAGACGTTGGCAGATATCGGATCCGTATCCGTCTCTACCGATATATCTGTAGTCTGAGAGTAATCGTTCACTCCAACAACATTGGCTGTGAAACCGACTGGAGAACCCGCCTGCACCTCGATATCTCTTTGGGAACCCAACACGGTGAAATCGGGGGTATCCCAGTCGTTGTTCCCGGGCCTACCTTTGAAGGACCTTATCTTGTACGCTTCATAGTCCTCACCATCGACCGTGATCGTGGTGGTTCCCATGATCTTGAAGTTCTTGTTTATGTTATAGGTGCAGGTTATCGGGCCCATCTTTGTCGAAGAGGTCTGAGAGAGGTCCTCACCTTCATCTAAAGGCATCGTACCGTCCATCTCAGTTTTCATCTCCATACTGAAGGTGTTCTCAACTTCCACTTCTTGATTCCAGATCGTCCCTTCCTCCAATGGGAACTGGAATTGTTCCAGCGGAGGTGTGAATATCGCGTCGTTCACTACGGTAGTGTTCTGAGTGTATCCTCCACCCATATCCTGATACATCATCACTGTCTGGTTCTCCCTGACAAGGGCCATATCGGATCTCCTATGCCAGCGATATCCCCTGTATTTGACTTCTTGAGAGGAAAACGAAGTAGTGAGTTCCATGTAACCACTGACTCTGATCTTGAACGTCTCGAAGCCCTCTTCAGTCTCATTTCCGACACAGTGATAATTCATGTACCCGTCAACACTGATGTCCTGTCCATAATATTCGTCCATGCTGTAATTCCAGTCATCTCCAGGATATAACTTCGGAACGTCGGTTCCCTGGCTTGGCGCCTGATGCAGCACACTGGTTGCGGTCTGTCCGCGCTGTAAGTTGTCGTTAGAATCATACCATTCTTCCCTTACAAAGTAACCGGCCTCGGGCGAGAAATAATTCATCTCATAGCTGGAGTCGATCTCTAGTACGTACGACCCGCCTTCTGGATAAGTGAACGCAGGAACCACTTTGATATGATAAAATGTCATGTTTTCGGATTGGAAAGTTAGTTCTTCACTCGGCTTATAGGTAGTAGAATTTTCGATCCGCTTGAGCGTTCCGTCCTCTAAGTCTTCTTCATAAACAAACAGGTTGAGATCTTCCTCTGGGGAGTGGCTCAAGGTAAGAGTAGACCATTCGTTCCCGTCCATGTACATCTTGAAGTAGTCGCTCGAATCGCCGGAACTACCGAAATCTCCGGAGATCACGTCGCCGCCGTAGACTCTTTGAGCTTGATCCGGCTCATCGTTAGGTTCTTCCTCTGAGACGAATTTGACTTCATCACTGGAGTCTGATGCCGCCGGTTTCAAGTCTTCGCTTCCGTAGGCCGTACCGAGCATCACGGTAAACACCGCTAACACCATCATCGAGATCAAGAAAATCGATAGCGTTTTAGTTCCCACACCCGAACGGGTGTTTCGTTCTTCGCCTTTTCTTCCGTAGATGTTATCTATCATATTCATCATATTCCACCTATTACTTGGTGCTAAATTTAGCAGTATCCTAATAAATATAACTCCGACATTTCGGGATTTCGGACCTGATTAAACATTCGAAAGATTAATAGCAGATATTTCCAATATCGGTTCGGCCGTTCATGATAGATATAATGGTGATATGGTGAATATCACGGGTAGGGACAAAATACTGTTACATCTGATAAATCAACAGGGCTTTAAAGACACCAAGGGAGAAGTCCCCTACCGTATATGCCAGAGAGGTATTGCAGAATACGTTTCACTGAGTCGAAATAGAGTTAGCGAACTTCTCAGAGATCTTGTACAAAAAGAAAAGTTGGATGAAATCACCAGGCGTGTTGTCGGTCTAGAACGACGGCGAAAAGTATATTTTCTCACCAACGAGGGACGAAAAAAAGCCCGTAACCTTCGTGATGATTTAAGAGAAAAAAAGGTGAGCGTAAAAGTGGGTGAGGAAAATGAGCAGCGAAAGGTAAAGTTGAGAAAGATAGATAAGTATATAGAAACCAGCGATCCCCTCTTGTCGGCTCTGAACAGGATGGAGAACGACGTGATCGATCTCACCGAGGAGGAAGAGGAAAAAAAGGATGTCTTCGTCGGCCGGCGGGAGGAGATGAAATATTTGAGCAAAGTTCTCAAAAAAGTCGAGGATGAAGGCAGTTCTACCGTATTTGTTACCGGGCCCGCGGGAATCGGCAAGACCAGACTGGTTTCTGAGTTCAAAGAAAAAGTAGCTAAAGAAGGCTTCGAATTCCTTGTCGGCAACGCTTTTTATGAGAGCGCCGAGCCGTACAGACCTCTGAGAAGTGCTCTAGAGAAATATGAGACTTTGGCCTCGATGTTTAGACCGGAAAAAATCCCAGAAAAACAAGAGATTCAGGACGAGGAATCATTCGACGCGGAGAGACACGCGGAGTGGTACGAGATCACCCAGGAGATGAAGGAGATAGCCGCTGACAGACCTCTCGTCGTTTTCTTAGATGACCTTCAGTGGTCCGATAGAGCTACGTTAGAACTCCTTCATTACCTGTCTGTCGAGGTCGATAATCCTCCGGTCTTCTTCATCGGCGCCTACAGACCTGAAGACGTAGATGGAGACCATCCCATGCAGGAATGCAAGAACAGGATGATCCGTGAAAACCTCTTCGACGAACTCGAACTGAGTCCTTTAGACTGGGAAGATACGAAGAAGATAGTAAAGAACCAGGTCGGTCGTAAAGATATCACTGATAAATTCGTAAAGCTGGTGCACCAGACGACCGAAGGTAATCCGCTTTTCATCCGCGAGAGCGTTACCCAGATGCTGGAAGATGGAACGATAAAGCCGAAGAAAAACGAGTATCCTACCAGCAGTGATGCGATAGAGATACCGGATATCGTAGAAGCCGTAATCCAGAGAAGAGTAAACAGGTTGAGCGAAGATATAGAAAAGATACTCTCAAAGGCGAGCGTCATCGGCGAGAAGGTTCCCTTCAACCTTCTGCACAAAGTTACCGGTTTGGATGAAGTCGAGCTTTTAGATCACCTCGATGTTTTGGTGGATACGGAACTTATTCAGGACGACCCGAAGGAAGAGGTCTTCTCTTTCTCTCACACCCTGATACATCTTGCAGTCTATGAAGATATCTCGGCGAGGGTCAGAGAAGGATACCATAGAGTGGTCGGAGAAAAGATGGCGGAACTCTACCAGGATGAGTTGGAAGGCAGATATTCGGACCTAGGATATCATTACGAGAGGGGAAATGAAATAGGAAAGGCTGTAGAGTACTATCGAAAGGCCGGCGAAGAGGCAAAGAACGTCTACGCCCACGAGGACGCTATCGAGATGTACCAGAAGGTTTTGAATCTCGTGGGAGAGCATCCTGAAGTGGAACTGGATAGATCCGATGTATTGGAAGGGCTCGGTGATACTTATAAGATAATCGGAGAGTATAAAGAGGCAGAAAGTAGTTTCAAAGCTGCCTTAGAGGAAACTCCGAAGAGGGAAAGGCAGCAGAGGTTGTACAGGAAGATGGGCAGGACCCTCAAAGAGAAAGGGAGTTACGATGAAGCACAGGATATCGTAGAGAAAGGACTCTCGATCACGGAGGAAAAAGAAGTTGAAAAGTGCAGAATTCTTGGACTTAAAGGCGAAGTCTTGATTCGGCAAGGCGAGTATGAGAAAGCGATCGAAATCTTCAACCAGGAGAAAGAGCTTGCAGAAAGATTAGGAAATCCTGAGGAGAAAGCTAAAGCACTGCATGACCTAGGCACTATCTATCTCAAAAAAGGAGATCTTGACGAAGGGGAGGATCACCTGCGGAGGGCGGTGGAACTTAGAGAGGAATCAGAAGACTTGAAGGCTCTCGGAAAATCGCTCCACAACCTTGCCGCCATTCACATCTATAAAGGGGAGATCGATAAAGCGTTAAAGTATCAGGGGCGGAGCCTCGCTATCAATGAAGAGATGGGGAACAAGCTTGGACTATCAGGCTCTCTCCACAACCTCGGAAACCTCTATCTGGACAAAGGTGATCTAGAAAAAGCGCTGGAACGCTACGAACGGAGTTTAGAGATCAGGAAGGAAATCGGAGATAAACAGGGCGTGGCGGGCTCCCTGAACAACATAGCAAATCTCTACCTGGATAAAGGAGACCTAGAAAATGCGTTGGAGTATCATGAGCGAAGCCTCGATATTTCAGAGGAAATAGAGGATAAGGAAGGTATCGCAAACTCGCTGAATAACATGGGTATCGTCTATCAATACAAAGGGGCGTTGGATAATGCTTTGGAGTATCAAGAGCGAGGTCTAAAGATCAGGAAGGATTTAGGAGACAAAAAAGGGATCGCAGGTTCCCTCAAGAATCTCGGTATCGTCCATCTCTTAAAGGACGATATTGATAGCGCTCTTGAGTTATTACAGAAAAGTCTTGATTTTACCAAAGAGATAGGAGAGAAAAAACAAACGGTCGAAAACCTGTGTAGGTTAACAGAGATATGGATCGAAATGGATGATCTTGAAAAAGCGGAGAGGATATCAGAAGAGGGCCTTGAGATCGCTGAGGAAATGGATCTAAGATGGGAGAAAGGCATGTGCCACATGGTCCGCGGGATGGTTTACAGAGAAAAAAAGAGATGGGAATATTCTGAGGAAGAGTTTGAGAAAGCTATCGAGATATTGGAAGAAGTAGGAGATCAGACGGAGGCAGCAAGGGCCCGTTACGAGTCCGGCTCTATGTGGAAAGCGAAAGGTAAAGAAAGAAAGGCTGAAGATCGGTTTAAAGAGGCCCTTTCTATGTTTGAAGAGATCGGCATGGAGCTGTGGATCAGGAAGACGAAAGAGGAACTTTCTTAATCTTATTTTGATCTATTCTGAGCAATGTTTAAACGCCAGAGCCACCGGCGGGATTTGAACCCGCGGTCTATGGTTTACGAAACCATCGCTTTGGCCAGCTAAGCTACGGTGGCATCACGAAGCTTGGCTCGAGTGAAATAAGGAAACTTTGTTTCCTTAGGCATCGTAAGAGCTTCGCTCGAACGAAAGGAGGAATCTATTTGATTGCTTCGAAATTTTCTGCGATAATTCTATGCGATCTCTGAACTCATAACGTTTTTTAGGTCGTAGGTATAGAGTTATTGGGTTCTTTAGAAGTACTACTATACACTATATTCGGGCTTCAAGTTACAGAAAATGATTAGCTATTAAAACTTTTATGGCCCTTAGCCGTGCAGTGAACTTTCGAACGAAGGTTTTACTTCCAAATGATAATTCCAATCATCTGTTTTTATCTAGACACTATGAGAAAATCATACATCCTAGGTTCAACTTTTCTTTTCCGCTTCTTCGGCCCCTCGATTCAGAGCTTTCAAATTCAACTCCTTGAACTTGCTCGGAACACTGTTCTCCACCGAAGTCTCTAACGAGTCGCTGGGCACTAAATCCCCGAGAGCGTTGAACGCGCCCAGCATGACTATATTTGCGACGATCTTGGCCCCGATATCTTCCGCTATCTCGGTCGCAGGTATACCGATGTAATCGTGCTCGACCTCTTTCACAAGCCCGGGATCGACTACCAAAACCGCATCATCGGGTAGATCGTCGTTGTACTTGTCATAGGCTTCCTGAGACATCACCATCATGTAATCCGCCTGATACAGGCCGCAGTAACCGATCTCCTCGTCCGAGATCACGACCTCCGAGCGTGCTGCGCCGCCACGAGCTTCTGGTCCATAACTCTGCATCTGCACCGCATTATAGTCGTGGTATACGCTCGCGGCTTTACCTAAGATGAAACCCGAAAGCATGATACCCTGGCCGCCTTTACCGCACAACCGGATGTCTTCTCTCATACGTGCACCTCCTCGATGAGATCCTGAATACGCTCGCTCAACGATTCCTTTCCCTCTTCGTGAAGAACACCTATCTTTATCTTGTCTTCCAAGTTTTCTTTCTCCTCCTCACTCCCAAACTGTTCAATCCTATCGTATTCCTCAGCAAGGATCGTCTTCTCTTCGTACCAATTCCAGAATTCCTCTACTGCGCCCATCTTGTTCTGGCGGGAGTAAGCCGTAGTACAGGGAGACATCATCTCTATGAAACTCATACCCTTATTTTGCAAGCCTTCCTGTATCGAAT
>JAZKSH010000083.1:0-8750 GCA_036626195.1 Thermoplasmatota archaeon
AAGCTACCGCAGATGATGACTGGGAATTCGTCGAGTGGACAGGTACCGATCAAACGGGAGAAGAGATAACGATAACGATGGACGAAGATAAGACGATAACAGCCAACTTCGAAGAGGAGGAAGATGAAGGCATTATGGGTACCGGTATGAACGCGATGACGCTGATAGGGATAATCCTCCTCATAGTGATAATCCTGGCCATAATAGGATACATGATGATGAAGGGCGGTGAAGAAACCGAACCACCGATGGAAGAAGAAGAAGAGGAAGAGATGACGATGGAAGAAGAATACGGTGAAGGAGAGGAACCGGAAGAAGATCTCTTCGAGGAAGATGAATTGTTCGGTGAAGAGGAGACTATAGAAGAAGAGGAACCGGCCGGAGAAGAGGAGATGGACGAGTTAGACCTAGAAGGAGAATCCGAGTGAGCGGAGAACTAAGACCGTGATCAACTCAACCATCAAAATCCCTTTCTTTTTTTGTATTTTTTTAAATCACGGCCATTAATTTTCCTAAAACTATCACGGGGATGAGAACAGTAATCCATATGTAGGGTCAGTATATTGAGAGGGTGAGGTAAGACCGATGCATAAGTACGTCGCGCTGATCGACAGCAATCGTTGGGACACCATAAACGGGCTGTGGACCGTGATTAAAAACGATATGTACATCCCGGATATAATATATCTTCTAGCTGAGAAGAATAAAGAAGAGATTGAAGATGATCTTATAGATGATTTTAAAGCTATTTTAAACGAGTACGACATAAACTCCGAAGTTGAAACTCATATCTTGAATAACGGCTTAGAAGACCTCGAAGAGATTGTAGGAGATGAGGGCTCCAAGGCCGCTTTGGATATCACCGGAGGAACGAAACACCTGGCTGCTAGAGTGCTGGCTAACATCCCAACCTCCAGTTTCGATCACATATTCTGCCTTTCTATCGACGAGGATATAGATCCAAGAAGACCACTTCCTACAATCGATATGAGAAAAATCGAGATGGAGGATCTCAAGAATCAGTCAAGGGAGGTGAGATGATGGAAGAAGTTCTGAATAAGCGAAACCTGATAATGCTTTTGAATGAGATGGAACAACAAGATATCGATGAGTTCGAGATCAAAGAGCCGTACTTTGATAACCGTTTGCTCAAAGTAAAGATCAAAGATGAAGAATACGAGATCGAATTGTCCGGTAAAGAGGACCTCGAAATCCCCGTATCTAAGGACGAATACTGGGATGAAAAAGAGATACCCAGCTTTAACGAGTACAAGGAATGTTTGATTTCATCTGGGCTGGTCGATTTCCAGAACTGGGATGATTTTAAAGACTGGATCCACTACTTTTACAAGAGTGAAAAAGAACCGGGGCTTTCGAGCGAGTCCGTCTTCCTGACGATAGACACCAATATCGCTTATTACCGCCTCATTTCAAGAAGATTTCCATTGAGATGTGAAGACACGACGATCAGAAGTGAGGATTTCGACTACCTTTTGAGTTCTATAGTGGAGGGGGAGATAGATCACCACATCCGGGATAAGTACCACAAGTCGGACCTGAAGATGATGGGGCTACACACGAAGATAGGCGATATCCGATACAAATTCAGGAATAGAGGAACCCTGAAGACGAGAAAAGCAAAATTTGCCACAGAGGAATTGAACCACTTGAGAGGAGAACTTAACGCGGCAAGGATCAAAGGCAACGCTTCTAAAACCGACGCTGAAAAGAACGATATAAGGATCGTCGAATCTCTAGAAAAATTCGGATGGGATAAGAACATCGACGTGGCTCTCATCTCTACAGACAGGAACATGGCCAATCACGCAGAAAATTCCGAGGTGCCGTTCTTCATACTGGAGATGCCTCACAAACTGCAGAGGAAAAATGTGGTCGGTAACGAAATCCTGTTGAACCTTCTCCATGATCTGGCTTTGATGTTCGGAGCTGTACAGATACCGGATCTAAGCACTACCTTTTTCGGTATCTGGGGCGGCAAGAAGGACTCTCATTATAGTAGCGAGAGCGTCAAATTATGGATCAACCCGGGTTCCTCTCTGGAGAGCCCTCTAAAACGGGATATCGAGATAATAAATTCCTTATCCAAAGCTACATCTCTTGACTAATCAATCCATGATGTGCCATCTAGGTCCTTCTTCCGAGTCCTCGACCTCTATACCTAGTTCTCTCAGTTCATCTCTTATCCTGTCAGCGGTCTCGTAGTCCTCCTTCTCTCTCAACTTTTTTCTGACCTCGAGAAGGAGTTCTATGTACTCGTCAGCCCCCTCTAAGGTTTCTTCCCCTTCCTCCAATTTTAGACCGAGGATACCAGTTAACTCTTTCAAAGTCTCTTTCGCCTTTTCCAGAACAGAACTTTCGTTGTCCAACTTCTTGTTTATCCTGCTGCTGAACTCCAGCAATTTGCTCATCGCCAAAGGTGTATTAAGATCGTCATCCATGGCCTCCCTGAACTCTTCCTCTATCCAGTCTATATCTTCTTCTAGATCGGTCTTGTCGCCGCCTTCACTCTCTTCTATCTTCCTGAGAGTAGTGTAAAATCTATCGAGCTTTTTACTCGCTTCCTCAAGAGCTTCAAAACTGAAATCGCTCTGGGACCTGTAATGGATGCTGGCGAAGAAAGTTCGAATGACTTCGGGGTCGAACTCTTCCAGCAGCTCGGAAACGGTGTAAAAATTGCCTTCACTTTTCGACATCTTTTCCCCCTCTACCGTTATATGTTCGCTGTGTAACCAGAATTTCACGGGTTCTTCGCTCATGTCTTCCATCGCCATGTCCTGCGCTCTCTCGTTGGGGTGGTGGGGAAAGATGTGGTCTACGCCTCCAGTGTGGATATCGAATTCTTTGCCCAGATAATTGACGCCCATCACGCTGCACTCGAGATGCCAGCCCGGATATCCCAGACTCCAGGGAGACGGCCATTTCATTATATGATCTGGATCCGCTTTTATCCACAGGGCGAAATCAAGCGGTGATCTTTTCTCTTCCAGCTCCTCTTCAGAAACTCTGCCTCCCGCTCCCGTCTCAAGATCTTCTATAGTCCTTCCACCCAGCTTCGGATAGTCATGGTCCTTATCGAACTTTTTCACGTCGAAATAAACGGAACCGTTCTTCTCGTAGGCGTACCCGTTGTCTATCATGGCCTTAACCGCTTCGATCATCTCTATCATGTGACCTGTAGCTCTCGGATTGACGTTGTGCCTCTTCATGTTCAGTTCGTCCATCTCCCTGTACCACTTCCTCACCTGCTCCGTGACCAGTTCCCTCGGCTCGAGCCGTTTTTCCTTTGCTGCCTTCTCGACCTTGTCTTCACCCTGATCGGCGTCATCGGTAAGATGGCCTACATCGGTGATATTCATCACGTGAAAAACGTCGTAGCTCTTCCAGCTCAGATATCGATTCAAAATATCCCAGGCCGCGTAGGTCTTCGCGTTGCCCACGTGCATGTCGTCGTAGATGGTTTGGCCGCAGGAGTAAATCTTGACTTCCCCTTCCTCTATCGGTTCGAATTCTTCTTTCTGATTCGTCAAAGTATTGTACAGCTTTAAGGTCATATAGAATCAAGACGTCGGTGAATATATTTGAAAGTTATGTTCACTATCACAGAAGAGGATATTCTCTCAATTTCTCTATGTCGTTCCTGTAGCATTCTCTTATGTCATCCCAGCCCAGACGCAGCATCACCAATCTTTCCAGTCCAAGCCCCCAGGCGATTACTGGATGCTCTATCCCATGCGGCTCTAAAACTTCCCTTCTAAATAAACCGGCTCCACCCATCTCGAGGTAGTCTTCCTTCCACTTGGCGAAGACCTCCAAGCTGGGTTCCGTGAAGGGGAAGTAGCCGGGTCTGACCTTTACATCTTCGAACCCCATCTTGCGGTAAAATTTTTTCATCATCCCTATCAGCATGTTAAGACTGGCGTTCTCTTCCATCACGATGCCTTCGATCTGAACGAATTCGGAAAGGTGAGTGGAATCGGGTTTTTCGCTCCTGTAATTCCAGTCTATAGAAAACGCCTTGACAGGCGGTTCTGGATTTTCCGCCAGATGTTTGATGCTGGCCACTGTTGTATGGGTGCGTAGGACCCCTTTCCTCGCTTCCTCTTCGCTCCATTCGTACTGCCAACCTTTAGAGCGTGTGTCACTTCCGTCTTTATGGATGCCTTTAACCCTTTCCATCACTCCTTCCTCGATATCTAACTTTTCAGGTTTTTCCATGTAAAATGTGTCCTGGAGATCACGCGCTGGATGATCCTGTGGAGAGAATAGCGCGTCGAAGTTCCAAAAGGCGGGCTGGATCACATCGTATTTTATCTCGGTGAAACCCATCTCTAAGAAAACCTGTCTTACCTTGTCCATCTCCCTTTTCAAAGGATGTTTTTTACCTCCATACTCTTTGGGAGCGTAAGCTTTGACGTCGTACGGTCTTATCCTCGCCTCTTTCCAGGCACCGGTCCTTATTATGTCTGGAGTCAATTGATTTATCTGTGTTTTGAGTTCGATGCCTTTCTCGAGTTCTTTCCTACCCTCCTGGGTCAATCTAACGGTCCTTGATACCTCCCTTTTTTCGTCTATTATCTCTTTCCTCGATAACAATTTTTTTACCGTGTACTTATCGACTTCCTCTTCCGATAATCTTCCCTCTTTGCCCAATCTTCTTATCAGTTTTTCGTCTCTACCCTTCTCCTTCAGCGCTTCTCTGCCCTTTTCGGTCATCTTCAGGTATGATTCCCCTTGTTCCTTGACGATCTCTCCCCAACCCTTGTCCTTTAGCCAGCCTAGGGCGATCCCAACCTTATTTTTGCTGAGGTCGCTTTCTTCTTTGAGAGTGGAGATGCTGCATTTCCCACCTTTTTTATCTAAAAACTTCAGAGCTTTCCTTTCGGGTAGATCCTTCTTCGCCATGCTCTTTTTGGCGAGAGAATAATAATATTTCGTCTCCTCTTCAACTTCCACCATGCCTTTAGATTTGAGCCATGACACCGCATTCATGACCTTGACTTTCTCGTCGAGGTCTCCTTGCTCCAATATCTCCTCCGGTGATCCAATACCGTTCAATTCTTCCAGAGCGAGGAGCGTGCTCTTCTCCAGGTAGCTGAGATCTCCCGAGCTATCGGGCCTTTCTCGTTCCAGGTCATCCGAAGGATCTTCTGTCATCTTATCCCCTGAAGGTAAAGTAGTAAATATATATTTTGTCAATCCAGCATTCCAACTTCATCTTCCACCTTTTCCACGACATCCCCTTGCTCGATCATCCCCTTAGCTTTCTTTATATCTGAATGGAGTGGGCGGTCTCTTCCGAGGGCATCGACGTGCTCTCTGACCAGATCATATGCGGCTTTCACACCTCTTCCGGGAGATAGATCATGGTACTCCAACGCCTGAGCCGCGGAGAGCATCTCTATCGCAACGGTGTACTGTACGTTCTCTACGATATCTCTTGCATGTCTGGCTGAAATGGTGCCCATGCTCACGTGATCTTCCTGGCCCGCAGAAGTGGGTATGGAATCTACACTCGCGGGATGAGATAGAACTTTGTTTTCCGAAACTAAAGAAGCTGCGGTATACTGTGCTATCATGAAGCCCGAGTTCAGACCACTTTCCTCGGTCAAAAATCTCGGCAACCCACTTTCCTCCTCATACATCAACTTGTCCGTCGTTCTCTCTGAAATATTTCCTATCTCGGAGATAGCCATGCTTAAAAAATCAAGTGCCAACGCTACGGGCTGTCCGTGAAAATTCCCGCCTGATATAACGTCCCCCTCAGGAAAAACGAGCGGGTTATCGGTAGCGGAGTTCATCTCTATATTCAACACCTTTTCTACATATCCCAAGGCGTCTTTTGCGGCCCCGTATACCTGGGGCATGCACCTCAATGTATAGGGATCTTGGACCCTGTCGCATTCACGGTGCGACTCTATTATCTCGCTGTCCTCTGTCAGCTTTCTCAAGTTCGTCGCGCAACTTATCTGTCCCTGGTGCGGTCTTATTTTGTGGAGTCGCTCGTCGAATACAGCGTCGGTCCCCATAAGAACTTCCAGACTCATAGCACTAGCTATCTGCGCAGCCTTCAATAACCTTTTACCATCTTGAATGGCTAGGGCTCCGAACGCGGTCATGACCTGAGTACCGTTCAGAAGGGCTAGACCTTCCTTCGCCTTCAGGGTTATAGGCTCTATGTCGGCACGCTTCAGAGCTTCCTCGCCGGGCAATCTTTTCCCCTGATATATGGCTTCTCCATCCCCTATCAATACCAAGCTCATGTGAGCTAACGGTGCCAGGTCTCCCGAGGCTCCAACACTGCCTTTAGACGGGATCACGGGATGAACCCCTTCGTTCAACATCTGTAACAAACGCTCGATGAGAACTAGTCTGACGCCGCTGTATCCCTTGGCTAGGGTGTTAGCTCGCAAAAGCATCGTAGCTCTCACAACTTCTTCCCCCAAAGGTTCCCCGACGCCGCTGGCGTGACTCCTTATCAGATTCTCCTGCAGTGCTTTCGTCTCTTCCTTATCTATCTTTACACTAGCGAGGTCACCGAAACCGGTGTTTATACCATAGATGTCCTCCTCAGAATCCAATTTCCTTTCGACGATCTCCCTAGAAGATTTGACCTTTTTTCTACTTTCCTGAGCCAGTTTTACTTCTTCAAAATCTCTAGCCACTTTTTCTACGTCTTCTGCCGTTAGTTCTTCCCCATCTATCTCTATAACCATCTTCATCCCTTTTTCTTTTTTTCTAAAGTGACTCCTTCCTGGCCCTGGTAGTTCCCGGATCTTTCCGAGTACGCTTTATCGCTATTTTCCGAGAGCAAGTGAAAACACATCTGAGCGAAACTATCTCCGATAGGTATCTCCAGTTCCTTGTAAGAGTTATAGGCGCTGAGCGTTAGGGTTCCTTCAAATCCGGCGTCGATCATACCGAAAGATGATATAACGCCCTGTCGAGCCCAAGTGGTCCTGATCCATAACTCTGCCGCTATATCGGGTGGAAGTTTTACATATTCACGGGTCGAGACGGCAAACCATGTATTAGCGGGGATAACGGTTTCCCCCTCCTTTTGAGGTCTCCTTTCCTTTACGACTACTTCATCTATTGTAAGATCATAACCGTTGGGGGTGAGGTTATTGTCATCGAATTCATCTATCCGGAGTACGCCCTTTTCCATCAACTCTTTTATCTTTTGATCAGAGAGGATCATCTTAACCACCGTTTTTCGTTTATACCGCTCGAAATCGTTCAATCTTGATAGGCCGACGCTTTATTTAGAATTTAGGAATGAAACACGTCGTTGAATCGGAGCTAATCCAGCTTTTCTGCAAGATCAACTATCTTCTTCGTAGAACCGCGAGATATCTCTCTTTATAGCCCTATAGAAAGAGGGAAAATAAACTATGGTGGCCAATATAGCGATCACCGCCACCACGATGTAAAATACCTCTCTATCGCCGCGGTAGGGCTCGATACCCCCAACTATGAAGCCGACTTCGTCCACTATCAGCCCTAAACCGGCGCCGTAAAGTATAGAACTGATCCTCGCTATAGATTTACTCCAGTAATTGATCGCCAACCAGGAGGAGATGGCCAAAAATATGATCCCATAAGTTATGTGATGTACGTGGTAACCTCCCAAAATAAGATTCCTACCCACCGTGTAGGAGACTTCCGGGCTCACACCTCCATCGGCACTCAAATAGGTCACCCAAAACCGGGCAGCTAGAAAACTGATCAGGAAAGATATCGAGATCAAAAAGGGTGTAGACCTTCTCCGCTTGTATACTTCCTTCTTGACCAACCCCGGGACGTATTTGGTAGCCTTAATCACTTTCTCCTTTTTTGCCATCTTACTTCGAGAGAAAATAGTTCATTTTTCAATTAAAACTTTCGGTAAACACCTTCACTCACTCACGTAAACTTCACACTCTTCAGTGAGGTAAACCCGATAAAGGTTTTCGTTGTAGCTTCTTTTCAGCTCCGGATTCAAAGGCCTCGGGTTCTGACCTGTCTCAGTCGCTGTACCATTCAACATCTCTTCGTCCCACATTATGTAGCTTACGTTGTGCTCTTGAAGTTCCTGGAGAGCGAGAGAGTAGTTCGAGCTGAAGTACATGTTTTCTCCGTCGGTCCAGGTGAGGTTTTTATATCCAGTTGAAAAAGCGGCAGCACTCATGCGGTGATCAGTTGCTGTTTTTCTCGTGGTTGAACTTTTCAGCCAAAATCCAGCTTCAACGTCTTCCCATTCCCCACCCTCTTCGTAACCTTCAGCCCGTTCCTGTGATGGAAAGGAGAGAGGGACCATTGATGCCAAGAGGATAAAGACGATGAGTGAGATTATTACGGTCCTTTTTATATTGTCCTTAGGGTTTGCAATCAGATGAAAATGAACCAGGCCTATACCGAATAAAATCGAGGTCACGAGTAGTAAAAAAGAGACATGCCTCAGGGATAGTAGAGAAGAGGAGTTGAATACGAAGCCCAAGCCAAGGGAAAGTAGGATGAACGCAAACCAGCCTATGATCGAAGGGCCTTCTTGAGTCGCCTTGATTATCTTTCTCGAAAGTATACCGAACATAGACAGTATCACAATAGGGATAAAAAGCAGGACCGTATTCCCCAGTTCTATATCTCTCATTGGGAAGGTCCCTTGGGCGATGTAGAACATTATGGTAACGATGACCAGTAATACTGCCGTGAAAAGGAGGAGAAAAGATTTCATTTCCTGCTTATGTACG
>JAZKSH010000084.1:0-8748 GCA_036626195.1 Thermoplasmatota archaeon
AGGTAAACTTGTAGAGGTCGGAAAAACAGGTGAGATCTTTGAGGATCCAAAGCATCCTTACACTAAAGCCCTTTTCAAATCGGTCCCGCAGCCCGACCCGGACGAGAAAGTCGAAGCCCCTTTGACTGGACAGGTTCCGAGTCCGGTCGATCCGCCGGAAGGATGTGCTTTCGCTCCGAGATGTCCCGAGAAAAAAAAGGTCTGTGAGCGGGAAGACCCTGACTTGATAGAGTCTTACGGTAGAAAGCTCGCCTGTCATAGATACAGATGAATAAAGGATGCTAGGGGCTTTGTCTATCTCTCTAAATTGAAATCTTCACGGTTCACTTAATATTTTATTCTCATGGTTCGTACCGGATCCGCAGAGCGCTTTCGTTCTCGGGAATCTCAAATACCAACCAGAAATCTTCTGCCTTTTCCGGTTCTATCTTATCCGGCAAATCATCTGCCTGGGGATCCTTGTATTCTTCTCCCTCCTCGGTTTCAAGTATAAAGTATTCCGCAGCTGGATTTATATCCTGATCTACTCCTTTATTTTTCAATTCTACATGGATCCAGTAAAACTTATTACCGCTTTCCGGAGAAGAACCCTCCAGATCCTCATCTTTTTCCTCTTCTCCTAACACGGTCAACTCTGTTTCGGGTTCATCCTCATCTAGACATCCGGTCAGTGCTGCACTCAATCCGATCACAAGGACAAGAAAGATGACCATAGCCTGAATTTTCGATCTCATCATTATCATCTCTATCATGAGAATCAGACTATAAAAATATTCCTCTTACCTCCGATGAACTGGGAACTTTGACTAGTTCTTTCAACTTCTCTTCGTTCAGCACTTCTTTCTTCTCCGGACTTCTATCTTCTCCGGTTCTCCAATAAACCTGTCAACCTCAATATCTATATAACAAAAAGTCATTAGTTATCAGGAGAAGAAAACCTTCAGCTTTTAGGTGAAGAAAATGATTAGGTGCAGCAAATGTGGGACAAAAAATCTCCCTGATGCGGACTCCTGTGAAAACTGTGGTAGTGATCTAACCGCTGAGAGTGGAAAAGAAGATGATAGCGAACATTTTGAGATCGAAGGAAATGGTAGTATTGCGATATGTGAGTCGGAGGACGAGATATCTGATAGGGTTAAGGAGCACTTTGAAAGAGGCGTGAGAAAACTCGAAAAAGGCAGCTTTGAAAGGGCGGTCGATGAATTCGACGAGGTCACCTCCATGGAGTGCGATTCCGCTGAAACATGGTCTAATAAAGGCGTGGCGTATGCGGAAAACCGAGAATATGATGAAGCCATAAAGTGCTATGAAAAAGCTATCTCCATCGATCCGAACCTCTCGGAGGCCTGGTCCAACAAAGGTGTGGCATATTACGAAAAAGAGGAATACGGCGAGGCGATAAAGTGTTTTGACAGGGTGATCGAATTAGACCCAGAGGATGCGGAGGCGTGGGCTGTAAAAGGCTCAGCATATAGAGAGAAAGGTGAACAAGAGGAGGCGATAAAATGTTACGAAAAGGCCGTATCCCTAGACCCATATTATGCAGAAGCGTGGAACAACAAGGGACTCGCTCACAAAAGGGCCGGCGAACATGACGAGGCCATAAAATGCTTTGACGAAGCTATCTCCATCGATCCCGACTACCCAGAAGCTTGGGCCATGAAAGGCGTCACATACTACGAACAAGAAGAATATGATGATGCAATAGAGTGCTTTGACGAGGTCACTGACCTCGATCCAGAAGACGGAGAGGCGTGGGCTGTTAAAGCCTCCGCATATAGAGAGAAAGGCGAACAAGATGAGGCTATAAGGTGTTTCGAAAAGGCCACTTCCCTTGAATCTGAAGATGCTGAAGCGTGGAACAATAAAGGAGCGGTGCACGCCGAAAAAGAAGAATATGACGAGGCCATAAACTGCTATGAAAGAGCATTTTCTATCGATCCCGAGCTTGTTCAGGCATGGTATAATAAGGGAAATGCGTACTACGATAAAGGAGAATACGAAGAGGCGATAGAGTGTTTCGAAAAAGCCACTTCATTGAATCCAGAGGATCCAAAAGCTTGGAATAACAAGGGAGCGGTACATGCGGAAAAAGAAGAATATGACGAAGCTATAAACTGCTATGAAAAGGCGTCTTCTATCGATCCCGACCTTGTCCAGGCGTGGTATAATAAAGGTTACGCGTACTATCAGCAAGGGGAAGAAGATGAAGCCATAAGCTGCTTCGACAAAGTGACTTCCATCGAGCCAGATGATCCCGAGGCATGGTCCAATAAGGGGATCATCTTCAAGGAAAAAGGAAGATTGAATAAGGCTAAAGATTGTTTAGAGAAGGCACTCGACTTAGAGCCAAAGATGACCCCGATACAGTCTAAGCTGTCCGAGCTTAAGGAAGAACTACCCGATTCTTGAATACAAGCGATAACTCAACGGGACTATATCCACATCTCAGAACTTCTAGTGTCTTTTCCTTTTTTTAGTCGTATTCGTTTCTATCCTGAGTGGATGGCAAACCATTTTATACACCACTCCGTTCAAAAGTCTGATTGAAATGAGATCGAGGAGACGATGTCGATAAAGACACTCCTAGTTGATGATGAAACATCTTTGTTGGAACAAGCCAAGATATTTTTGGAGAGGACAAGGGAAGAGATAGAAGTTCTGACCGTTCCCTCCGCCGAGAGAGCGTTAGATATGATGGAGGAGGAAAATTTCGATGTGATAGTCTCAGATTACCAGATGCCTGAGATGGATGGATTGGATTTCTTAGAAGAGATCAGAGAGGAAAGAGAAGATGAGATCCCTTTCATAATGTTCACCGGAAAGGGGAGAGAAAAAGTCGCGATGAAGGCTCTGAATATCGGCGCCGATAGGTACCTGCAGAAAGGTGGCGATCCGAAGAGCCAGTATGGAGTCCTTGCTCAAGCGATAGAGCAGGAATACGAACATCATAGAACCAAAAAGGAAAGAGAAAAGTACACCTCCGAACTCGAATTTTTGAACGATCTCATGGTCAATGTAAGCAGGATAGAATCTCCCGACGAGATATGTGAGTACCTCGCCGATAAAGTCCATTCACTCAATGAGGACGATTACGTCGCTGTAGCACTTTATGACCATGAAGAAGAAACCATCCGGATCCGGGCAGTGGCGGGTTTTGACGATTACCCGCAACTGGTAGATGAGTTCATGCATCCCGATGAAGAAGTGACATTCGATCCGGATATACAGGAGGAGTGGTCGGATATATACAGTTCCGGAAAGTTGGAACTGATGCCCGAGGGGCTCTATTCATTGGTAAAGGGTGTTTTATCAAAAGAGGAGGCTGAAGACATCGAAGATCTTTTGGGGATAAAGGAAGTTTATTCCGTCGGCTTCGCTTTAGATAATAAACCGTATGGAGGCCTAAACATATTGAAGACTTCGGAAGAGGACGTGAAATTTAGTTCGGCCATAGAGACCATAGCTAGTCATCTTTCCGTCACACTTCAGAGGAGGCAGTTCAAGGAGAACTTAACGAAGAGTGAAGAAAAGGTCAAAGAAAGTGAAGAGAGGTACCGAAGATTGTTCGAGACCGCTCAGGACGGCATGCTGATAATCGATGCAGAGACGGGGGTCATCGAAGATGCGAATCCGTTCTTACAGGAAATCTTAGGCTACTCAAAAGAGGAAGTGATCGGAAAAGAGCTTTGGGAACTGGGTACTTTCAAAGGCGTGGTTGAGAATAAAAAAAGATTCGAAGAGTTGATCGAGGAAGGATATATCCGCTACGAGGACATGCCGCTGGAAACGAAAGAAGGAGAGGAAGTCCCGGTAGAATTTATCAGCAACACTTACGAAGCTGGAGGAAAAGAAGTCGTGCAGTGTAATATCAGGAAAATATCTGAAAGGAAAGAATACAAACAAAAATTAAAACGAAAAGAGAGATATCTTGATCATACCCCCGCCTTCATCAACGTGATCGACGAAGAAGGTGAGATAAAATACTATAGTTATCCTCCTGACTATACCTCAGGACTGGATCCAAATAAGGTCGTGGGACCTGAGGGGATCGAATTCGTTCATCCCGACGATAGAGAAGAAGTCCAAGAGATATTTTCTAAGGTTTTCGAGAATCCCGGGAAAGAGTACAAAACAGAGTTGAGAGGAGAAACTGAAGACGGCTGGATGTGGCTCGAAGTCAGAGCGGTCAATCATCTCGATGATCCCAAAATAAACGGGGTAATAGTGACCTCTCAAGACATCAGCGAAAGGAAAAAGGCCGAAAAAGAATTGAAGAAAAGGGAAGAAAAATATCGGACCATATTCGAGTCTGCCAACGATGCCATAGTTATCCTGAAAGATGATAGTGTCGTCGACTGTAATGAAAAAGCATTGGAGATGTTTGGATTAGATCGAGAGGATATCATAGGTAAACATCCATATGAGTTTTCGCCAGAAAAGCAGCCGGATGGAAGAGATTCGCGGGAAAAGGCGATGGAAAAGATAAATTCGACACTAGAGGGAAGACCTCAAAATTTCGAGTGGCTTCACACCCCTAAAGATGGTGGACCTTTCCCTACCGAGGTCACACTCACCAGGTATGTGATCGACGATGAAAGATTCGTCATGGCGATAGTCCGAGATATCACCGATAGAATGGAGGCTAAAGAGCGCTTAGAAGAGAACAAAAACAAGATAGAAAGACTACACGAGATAAGCGCAAAACTCCAGACTTACGATTCGGAAGAGGATTTGTATTCTTTCGCTGTAGAAGCTGCAGAAGACATACTCGATTTTTATGTATGTGAGATAAGTGCACCGAAGGATGGGAAAATGAGGGGTATAGTATCCTCTTCTGATTTTCCAAAAGAAGCCTCTCTAAAATCTGATCCTCTACCAGTAAAGGATTCTGTCGCTGGGAAGACCTATATTGAGAATAGATCCTTCCTAGTTAAAGACTCTAGGAAAGACGAATGGGCGGTTCCCACCGATGATAGATTCAAATCAGCTATTAGTATACCGATAGGTGATCATGCCGTCTTTCAGGCGTTATCCACGGAAATAGATCATTTCGACGAGGAAGATCTGAATATGGCGGAACTTTTGATGAGGCATGTATACGAAGCTCTAGAAAGAGTACAGATTAAAAACAGAGAGGATTTTCTCCATTCTCTGCTACGGCATGACGTAGGAAACAAGATAAAGCTCACAAAGGGATATTTTCAGATCTTGAAAGAACATGATCTCCCAGAAGATGCAATAGATTTTGTAAATAAGGCGGAAAAAACCGTTGAGGACGGCCTCGATATCATCGAAAAAGTAAGAAAACTGAGGGAGATCAAAGAGGAGAAGGATCTTGAAGAGGTGGACCTAGATTCGTTGATAGATGGAGTGATATCGGAACACGAAGACCATCTAGAGGAAAAAGGTATAAATCTTAAAAGAGAAAGATGTGGATGCATTGTTGAAAGCGGTGCGCTGTTGGAGGAGCTGTTCTCCAACTTGATCAAAAATTCTATCCAACATACGGACTGTGATAATATTAGAATACTTTCCCGGGCCGAAGAAGATAGATGTATAGTTACAATCGAGGACGACGGCGCGGGTATAACCGATGAAATGAAAGAAAAGATATTCGAGAAGGGCTCCAGGAGTGGAAAGGACGCCGGCACGGGTTTGGGTATGTACATGGTGAAAGAGATATCTGAAAAGTACGGTGGAAATGTTGAAGTGAAAGATTCTGAACTTGGGGGAGCTAGATTCGATGTAAAGATGAAAAAAGCAGGATGACTATCAGAAAGGAAGTGACTCTAAATCTTCTAATTGATTTTTTCCTTGATTAATATGAATTCCTTATTTCTTATTTACCTTCTTTTGAGCAAGCCATCTAAAGGGGCGAGTCACAATAAGGACATTCATCCTCATCTTCCGACGCCAAGTACCCACACTCTTTACATTCTATGAACCCGTCCTCATCTATTCTTGATTCTTCATCTTCAGACAGTCCTTCCTGTTCCTCCGATGATGATTCTTGAGAAGATTCAGAATCTACAGGAACATCCTCGTCTTCAACTTCGGTTTCTAGAGATTGTACATCTTCCTGAGCCTCTTCGAAATTTTCACCGAGCTTATCTTCTTCACCCTGTTCTTCCCCGAGGTTTTCACTGTTCACAAATTCGGAAGTTCCGTAGCTATCGATGCCTTGATGGGATGCCTCTCTTTCACTACTACTTTGTAATGTCCTTAGTTGTTTATTTTCTCTCTCCGTTTCCTCTTCATTCCAGAACGTAAAAGGAAGGAAAGAACTGGTAGGATAATTTCCCCCATCTTTTCTCCTCTTCCACATTAGGCCAACCAGGAGGACTATCGAGAGTACAATTATCAGCAATAACAGCCACCACAGACCACACGTTGAATCGAAGAAACTAGCGGATCCAGATTTCTCTTCGACCGTTATCGTTTCGTTCTGCTCCATCAAGGCGATTGTGTATTCTCCCGCTTCATCAGGTTTCCAGACAAATTCACTTTCACGGACTTCGTCAACGCCAAGCGTGATATTCTCGCTGTCCTCGAAAACGATGTTATCCTCTTCATCGTAAACTATGAACTCGACTTCCACTGTATCTCCCACTTCTCCTACGTTCGTTACTCTATATTCAACGACTGCATCTTCACCTTCAACTATCTCTTCATCCATTTCGATTATATCTAATTCGAAGTAAGCTCCCTCTAAGACCGATAAAAACATCTCTCGAGAGTCATCCTCAGTGGTGATCTCCAAGATGTAAGTTCCACTATGCTCTGGTACCCAAGAAGAAAATTCGCCTTCATGTGATTCTTCTTCTCCAAGGGTAACCTCTATGCTTTGTTTTACCTCTTCATCTACGATAAATTCTATGGTCTGTGTGCCTTCCAATCCGCCTACGTTTTCGATCGTGTATTGAACGACTACTTCCTCACCGACGTTGACTTCCTCGTCATACTCGACGATGTTCACCTCGAAGATGGCATCGTCTAATACCTCAACATCGACTGTAGCCTCGTCGTTCTGACTGACTACTGAAAGTACGTGATCACCACCTTCACACTGCCAGATGAACTCCCTTTCTTCATTCTCACCGGGACTAAGGGTCACATTATTTACACTATCTTTTACTTCGTCGTCAACCCTGAATTCGATGGTCTCTGTGCCCTCTAGCTCCCCCGTATTAGTTACTGTAAATCCCACAATCACTTCATCGCCCGCGTCAAACTGAGACCCATTCTCTATTGAGTTGATCTCTACTTCAAAGTAGGTGCCCCCTGCTACCGTCACAGTCACTCCATCATCGTCATCCTCGCTAGCAACCACGACTTCTCGCTCCCCTGTATCTCCCGCTTCTGTTTCCCAGGTGAGTTCAGAGTCATATGAGCGACCACCTGCGAGAGTGATCTCTTCACTGTCTTTTAGGTCGCCGTCTACCATCAGACTTATCTCCTGGGTATTTTCTTCTTCACCCGTATTCGTAACCTCGTATTCAACTACTACCTCGTCTCCTTCGCTCACTTCTCCGGGGTACTCGATTATCTCTATACTAAATATACTGTCTCCTACCACAGTGACGGTGACCTCGTCATCATCGTCTTCGGAGGAGATCACAACATTGTATTCTCCCGTATCCTCGGGCTGCCATCTGAATTCGCCCATTTCTTCCTCGCCGCTCTCAAGTCTCAAAGCTCTATCATCCTTTACCTCGCCCTCTACCTTAAGTTCTATATCCTGTGTTTCTCGCTCGTCTCCCGTGTTCACCACTTTATACTCAACAACGACTTGCTCACCCTTGGTCACTTTATCATCGTGCTGGACAATCTCCACCCCAAAAATCCCTTCTTCCTTAACGCTCACATTCACTCCTTCATCATCATCCTCGCTTGCCACTACGACTTCATATTCACCTGTCTCTTCGGTTTGCCAGGTGAATTCTCCTCGATGTTCATCATTGCCAGAGAGCGTTACGAACTCACTATCTTCTACGCCTCCCTCAACCATGAGCTCTATATCCTGTGCACCTTCGTCATAGCCGATATTGCTTACGGAGTACACCACAACAAGTTCCTCACCCGCCGCTATCATATCATCATAGTCGATTATATCTATCTCAAAAAACGCCCCTTCTACTACCGTTACGGTGACCCCGTCATCATCATCTTCACTCTCTATAACTATATCATAATCTCCTGCATCTCCTTCCTCCGTTCGCCAAGTGAATTCTCCTCTAGAACGCTCACCAGGTTTTAGAACGACCCCTTCTTCGGTCTCTACCAGTGATCCATCGACGTAAAATTCGATGTCTTGAGCTTCTTCAACACTTCCATTGTTAATCACTCTATATTCAAAAACGGCTTCCTCTCCCTCGACTATTTGGTCCTTGTATTCAAGTATCTCTACTTCAAAGAATGCCGGCTCATTGACATCAAAATTGTCTCCGTCGGAGTCGTTATCGGAAGATACTGTTGCCTCGTAGCTTCCGGCATCGCCTTGCGAGGTGCTGATGGTGAACGTCTCGTTCGTCCCTTCACCGCCGTTCAATGTTATGGTCGCTGTATCATTTCCTAGAGGACTGGACATATCGACGGTCTGCGTATCAGTCTCTTCCCCCATGTTTTCGATAGTAGCAGTAACTTCTAGGTCTTCTCCTTCCACCACATCCGGGGCGTCGACATTATAAACCTGAAAATGGGCTTCTTCTACTTCTTCGATCACCTCGAAGTTATCCGAGTCTGAAT
>JAZKSH010000085.1:0-8673 GCA_036626195.1 Thermoplasmatota archaeon
GTATATTCTGACGATGTAGAAATAACTAAAGAATTGATAGCTAAAGGAAGAGAATTGGCAGATGAGACGGGCAGTCAGGTGGCCTCTGTGATCATCGGAGAAGGAGATGAAGAGGTTGCTAACGAGTTGATCTATCACGGGTCAGATGAAGTTATCCTCGCTAACGCGGATATAGAGCAATCCAAGGCGGAAGAGTACGCCCAGGTTTTGAATCAGCTGGTAGAAAAGACCGATTCGGAGATCGTATTGATCGGTTCCGACAAGAGCGGTAAGGAAATAGCTCCCAGATTGGCGGCGAAGCTAGAGACCGGCTGCGTGACCGACTGCACAGACCTTTACTTTGAAGATGGCACCTTGACTGCCGAAAGGATCGCCTACAGCGGAAACGCGGTCGCTGTACAAAATTTCGTATCAGAACCCTACGTGGTAACGATCCCGGCGAAGAACTTCGATCCCCTGCCCAAAGATGAAGGTAGAGAAGGTGAGATAACGCGAGAAAAATTGGAAGTAATCGAGTCAGAGTCAACGATCGTAGATATCCAGGAAAAAGAAAGTGAGGGGGTCAACGTCGAGGATGCGGAGATAATAGTCTCCTGCGGCCGAGGTTTCGACAATCAAGAAGATCTAGACCTTGCAGAGGATCTTAGTGAAGCCCTCCAGAAAGGAACTATAGGCTGTTCACGGCCCGTTGCAGCCGATCTTAAATGGCTGCCCGAGGACCACTGGATCGGCCTTTCTGGACACGAAGTGAAACCGGAGCTTTACGTAGCGATAGGGATTTCCGGACAGATTCAACATATAGCTGGTATGCGTGATTCTGGAACGGTAGTTGCGATAAATAAGGATGAGGACGCACCGATCTTCGAATCATCGGACTACGGCATTGTAGGGGATCTCTACGAGGTCGTGCCGAAGTTGGTCGAAGCGATAAACGAAGAAAAAAGCTGATTTTCGATAAACTTCACATATCACCTCAAAAATCCTACATCTATGCCTTTCGCCAACCTTAAATAGATGGTTTCAATATCTTCCTCCGCAATATGATAAATGAGTATTAAAGGAGAAATAACCATGAAAGATCCTGTAATAGTTTCTGCGGTAAGAACACCGATCGGTAAATTTGGAGGAACGTTGAAGGACATGCGGGCCCCAAAACTGGGTAGTATAACAATCGATGAAGCTGTTGATAGAGCCGGTATAAAGAAGGAAGATGTGGATGAAGTCCAGATGGGATTGGTATTATCGGCGGGGATGGGACAGAATCCTGCTCGTCAGGCCGCTTTAGGCGCTGACATACCGGTAGATGTTGGGGCCGTGACAGTTAACAAGGTCTGCGGGTCGGGACTTAAGACCATTATGAACGCCGCTAACAGTATTAAGGCTAATGAATACGATACCATCGTGGCTGGCGGGATGGAAAATATGGATAAAGCGCCCTATATCCTGAGGAAGGCAAGATATGGGTATAGAATGAATGACGGGGACCTGGTAGATGCGATGGTCTACGACGGTCTCTGGGATTACTTTAACGATTTTCATATGGGGATCACCGGAGATAGGATAGCAGAGAGATTTGATCTGACTAGAGAAGACGTTGACAGATTCGCTCTCCGGAGCCATCAACTCGCCGCCGAAGCAAGAGAAAATGGGAAATTTGACGACGAGATAGTACCGGTAGAGGTGCCTCAGAGGAGAGGCGACTCGAAAATATTCGAGGAAGACGAAGGCATCAGACCCGATACTTCACTGGAAAGCCTGAGTAAACTTTCACCGGCGTTCCAGGATGATGGATACATAACCGCGGGGAACGCCTCGCAGATATCCGCTGGTTCCTCTGCCACCGTGGTTGCGAGCGAAGAAAAAGCTAAAGAGAAAGGGATCGAACCGATGGCTGAGATCGTAGATTATTATACCTCTGGTGTTAAGCCTAAGAATGTGATGGAAGCCCCGATCCCCGGGATAAAAACGATCTTAGAAAGGAATAATCTTGACATCTCGGACCTTGACTTGATAGAGCATAACGAGGCCTTTGCTTCCGCTTCTGCAGCTGTACAGAAGGAATTTGATATTCCTGATGATAAATTCAACGTCCACGGCGGAGCCGTGGCGCTCGGTCACCCGATAGGATGCAGTGGAGCTCGGATTCTAACGACCCTTCTCTACGCGTTGAAACAGAGAGGAGGAGGTAGAGGTCTAGCTACTGCATGCCTAGGCGGTGGAAATGCGGTTACGATGCTCGTTGAGATATGAATAATGAAGACAAAAAGAGGTAGATAAGATGGATATAGAAAAGATAGGAGTAGTCGGCGCAGGAACGATGGGTCACGGTATAGCACAGGTTTCGGCTACAGCTGGTTACGAAGTAATTATGAGAGATATCGAACAGGAGCTCTTGGATAACGGCATGAAGGGGATAAAGAGATCGCTGTCCAAAGGAGTAGAAAAGGATAAGATCTCGGAAGAAGAGAAAGAGGAGATACTAGGGAGGATCGAGGCCACGCTCGATATGGAGGACTTGAGCGATTGCGACCTAATCATAGAAGCAGTGATTGAAGAGTTCGAGATAAAGAAAGAAGTGTTCCAAGAGCTGGATGAACTCTGTGGTCCAGATACGATTTTAGCCTCCAATACCTCCACGATCCCGATAACAAAGATGGCCGGGATCACCGATAGACCGGAGAAGTTCATCGGGATGCACTTCATGAATCCGGTCCCGAGGATGGATCTCGTCGAAGTCATACGAGCTTTGACGACCTCAGATGAAACCACTGACACCATAGTTTCTTTAGCTGAAGAGATGGGGAAAGAACCGGTAGAAGTTAATGATTCACCCGGTTTTGTATCCAATCGAGTTTTGATCCCGATGATCAACGAAGCGATCTACTGTGTACACACCGGTGTTGCAGAGGTTGAGGACGTAGATCAGGTCATGAAACTGGGGATGAATCATCCCATGGGTCCGTTAGAATTAGGCGACTTGATCGGCCTAGATACCGTACTCCATATAATGGAGGTCCTTTACGAAGAGTTCAACGACTCAAAGTATCGGCCGTGTCCGCTTCTGAAAAAGAAGGTAAGAGCCGGAGAACTGGGCAGGAAGAGTGGAAAAGGCTTCTACGACTACAGCTGAAGGTGATCTTAATGATCGAGATAGAAAGAAAGGATGATATAACTATAATCAAATTGAACAACCCCCCGGTAAATGCGGTGTGTACCGAACTTTTGGACGAATTGGATGAGAAATTGGACGAAGTGAAAGACGACGAGAGCAGAGCGGTCATAATGACGGGAAAAGGTAAGGCCTTCGTCGGAGGAGCTGACATCAAAGAGATGAAAGGGATGAGTCCGAAAGAAGCGAAGGATTTCTCCCAAAAAGGTCAGTCCGTCTTGAATCGTGTAGAAGATTTTCCCAAGCCCGTCATAGCGGCAGTTAATGGCTTCGCCCTCGGCGGGGGCACTGAGATCGCCATGAGCTGTGATTTCATCATCGCTTCGGAGAAGGCGCAGTTCGGTCAGCCAGAAGTGGGCTTGGGTATCATCCCGGGGTTCGGAGGGACCCAGCGATTAGCGAGGTTGATAGGCATGGGTCCTGCGAAGGAATTGATATTTACCGGTAAGAAGATAGACGCTGAAGAGGCTGAAAAATTAGGGCTAGCTAATCACGTGGTGGAAGCAGATGAACTGATGGATTTCTGCCGTGAGATAGCCGAAGAGATATCTTCAAATGGACCACTAGCTGTTCGGTACGCCAAATCATCGATGAATGAAGGGATCAAGGTCCCGCTCGACGAGGGCTTGAATATAGAATCTGAACAGTTCGAAAGATGTTTCGAAACCGAGGACCACGAAGAAGGTTTGGAGGCATTTATAGAAAAAAGGGAAGCCGAATTTAAAGGAGAATGAGTGGGCCGTGAAAAGATGAGTTTGATAGACTTAACCTCGATGGCAGAACCGGACGAAGAAGAGCAGAAAAAGATAGAAGAAACTTTAGAAGGCTTGAAGGAGGATATACCGGACCTCTGCTACCAGTGCGGTAAATGTACGTCCGGATGTGAGGCCTTTATATTGTTGGAACTGGAACCTCATTCCATTATGGGGAAATCTAGGGCCGGCTTCATAGACGAGCTGGTGAATTCGGACGAGATCTGGACCTGCATGCAGTGTTTCAAATGCCAAGAAAGATGCCCGCAGGACCTTTCCCCGGTCCGAGTGATTTTTGCCCTGAAGAACCTTGCCGTGGCCGCGGGAAAAGAGATACCTAGCGGCTATCAGAAGATGCTGCAGTCGGTGCTCGGAAACGGTCTGATCCAGCAGCCTAAAGAGGTTCTGAACCGGGCTAACGAAACCAGAAAAAGGGAAGATCTTGATCTACCCCCGGTACCTGAACCTGAAGATATGGATAAAGTTCAGCAGATATTGATGAAAGCGACTCAGGAGAAACTGAGGTGATTATTATGAAGGAACTTGGCTTATATCTTGGATGTGTTATCCCGACCGAACAGTACGCCTATGAGATGTCGATCAGAGAAGTACTCCCAAAATTCGATATAGAGTTGGTAAATCTAGACGAAGCTACCTGCTGTGGGTCGCCTCTCCGGAATGTCAATATGTTCACGACGATGTACCTTTCCGCAAGGAACATGGCGCTCTGTGAGAAGAAGGACATAGATCTCTACGCGCCTTGCCCGATCTGTCATCTGGGTTTGACCGAGGCGAAGGAGAGTCTGGAGGAAAATCCGGAGCTGAAAGAGAAGATAAATTCAAAGTTAGAGGAAGAGGACTTACGATACGAGGGAAGTACAGAACTATATCATACACTGGATCTACTGCACGACGAGATAGGTCTGGAGGAGATAGAGGATCAGGTGAAGAAGCCTTTTGATGATCTTACTTTTGCGGCTCATTACGGCTGTAATACCATCAGACCAAACGATCTGGATAGACCTGATGATTCCGAGAATCCCCAAAAATTGGAAGAGCTCATGGAAGTCATCGGGATAAAAACGGAGGATTATCCGGAGAAGCTGGACTGCTGCGGCGGTCAGGTCATATCGGATCACAACGAATCGGCCCTTACGAAGGCCGGCGAGAAAGTCGAAGCGGTGCAGGACCACGGCTTCGACGGTATGTCAACGCTCTGTCCGTGGGGTCATAGGTTATTAGATTCTAAACAGGATAGCGCTGCAGATACCATCGGTGAATCTTTGAATTTACCAATTTTATATTACATCCAGCTGTTAGGCGTCGCGATGGGTATCGATCAATCTAAATTAGGGCTGGAATTAAATTTGAGTCCTGTTGACAAATTAGGGACCATCGAGAGTATCGAGGAGGCGGAATGATATGTCAGGGATAGGAGTCTTTATATGTCACTGTGGAAGCAATATCGCCGGAAGTGTAGATGTAGATGAACTAACGGAATACGCTTCAGATTTGAATGGAGTGACCTTTGCCACTAATTATAAGTATATGTGTTCCGACCCGGGTCAAGAACTGATCAAAGACAGCATCGAAGAGCACGACCTGGACGGCGTCGTCGTCGCGGCCTGTTCTCCCAGGATGCACGAAGAGACATTCCAAGCGGTCGTTGAGGAGGCTGGTTTAAATCCCTACCGCTTCCAGATGGCCAATATTAGGGAACAATGCTCTTGGGTTCACAGCGACGATATAGAAAAAGCCACGGAGAAGGCAAAACACTTGGTAGAGATGAGCGTCCAGAAGGCTCGTTTATCTGAAGACCTTGAGAAGACCGAGGTAGAAGTCAATTCAGATGCATTGGTGATTGGTGGAGGGATCGCCGGGATCCAGGCTGCCTTAGATCTCGCGGACCAGGGTAAAAAAGTCTACTTGGTCGAACGAGAACCCAGCATAGGCGGAAAGATGGCCCAATTGGACAAGACTTTCCCCACTTTAGACTGTTCCTCCTGTATATTGACTCCGAAGATGACCGATGTGGCTCGTAATCCGAATATCGAATTACTGACTTATTCCGAGGTAGAAGAGGTCGACGGCAGCGTAGGAGACTTCGAGGTGAAAGTGAAGAAGAAGCCCACCTATGTCGACTGGGACAAGTGTACTGCGTGTGGAGACTGTGCAGAAGCATGTCGGAGGAGTGGGAACATCGAAGACGAGTTCAACGAAGGACTGGACAACAGAGGAGCGATATATACTCCGTTTCCCCAAGCAGTTCCCGCCGCTTATACCATCGACTCCGAAGCTTGTATTTCTCTAAAATATGGTGGCACCTGCACATCCTGTAGAGAAGTCTGCGATCTCGACGCTATAGACTTAGATGATGAGGAAGAGATCGTAGAATTGAACGTAGGTTCTATCATCGTAGCTACTGGCTACGATCTCATGGATCCTGAGAAGATTTACGAGTACGGTTATGGAAAATCCGAGGATATAATAACAAATCTAGAATTAGAGAGGATAATAGATGCTTCCGGACCCACTGAGGGTGAGATACATAGGTTATCGGATGGAGAAGACGTGGAGAGCGTAACGTTCATCTTGTGTGTCGGCTCTAGAGACGAAGAGTTACAATCTTACTGCTGCAGGATAGGCTGTATGGGCGCCCTGAAGCATGTACACCTGTTGAGAGACCATCTAGACGAGGACGTGGACATAAACATCTGCTACACTGATATCCGCTCCTTCGGAAAGGGCTATGAAGAGTTCTACAGGAGGACGAGAGATTTAGATGTCAACTTCGTCCGTGGGAGGCCCTCGGAAGTGAACGTTCGAGAAGAGAAGGTAGAACTGAATGTCTTCGATACTACCATGGATAAGCTCTTACAGATGGAATCCGATCTCGTGGTTTTGGTCCCCGCACTGCTTCCTAGCGAAGGTACGGAGGAACTGTCGAGGCAGTTACGAATAACTCGATCTAGTGACGGTTTTCTGCAGGAGGCACATCCTAAGCTGCGGCCTATGGATACTTTCACGAACGGCATATTCATCGCAGGCTGCTGTCAAGGACCGAAAGATATCCCCGACTCGGTATCTCAAGCTTCTGGAGCCGCCGCAAAAGCTTCTACCATTTTGTCTAAAGATAAATTGCAATCAGAAGCCACCATAGCCAGTATCGACGATGATATCTGCAGTGGGTGTAAGATGTGTATTTCGGTATGCCCGTACGAAGCCATTGAATACGATGAAGAGGACGAAGTAGCTAAGATCACCGATGTGCTCTGTATGGGGTGCGGCTCGTGCGCATCTTTATGTCCAACCGGGGCTATCGAGCACAAAGGCTTCACAGATGAGATGTTGGAAGCGATGATAGATGCCGGGCTGACCGAGGAGGAGGGATAAGATGAGTGACGAGGACTTCGAACCAAAGATAATAGCGTTCCTCTGCAACTGGTGCAGCTACGCCGGCGCTGACCTGGCCGGGGTGAGCAGAGAACAGTATCCTCCCAACATATTGAATATCAAAGTAATGTGCTCCTCTAGGGTTTCTCCAGAACACATTTTTGAATCGTTTCAAGATGGAGCTGATGGAGTGCTGATCGCGGGGTGCCATCCCGGCGACTGTCACTATATCAACGGTAATTATAAGACGATGAGAAAGGCCGATCTGATTAAGAAGATCATGGAAGACCTCGGTATCGAGCCGAAAAGGCTGAAGTTGGAATGGATATCCTCGGCTGAAGGGGGTAAATTTGCAAGGGTCATGGAAGAGATGACAGAGGAGATCAAGGATATAGGCCCCCTAGATCTTGACGGTACTTCACTGGAGGTCGATACCGATGAGTGAAAAGAAGAAGATAGGCTTTTACTGGACTGGTTCCTGCGGAGGATGCCAGGTCAGTATATTGGATATAGACGAGATGCTGCTAGATGTAGCGGAGCAGGCCGAGATAGTCTTTTGGCCCTGTGCTATGGATCCCAAATACGAAGACGTAAGGGCCATGGATGAAAACGAAATAGACATCATGTTCATAAATGGAGCTATCAGGCTTGACGAGAACAAGGAGATGGTTGAGTTACTGAGAGAGAAAACAAAAGAAGTTGTCTCCTACGGTTCCTGCGCATGCAACGGAGGAGTTTTCGGCCTGGGCAATCTGAGCAGTAAAGAAGAACTACTGGAGAAAGGTTATACTAACAAAACCACGGACCAGGGTCCGTTCCCGCAGAAGATAACGGAAGTCGAAGAAGGGGAACTCGAATTAGCGGAGATGCTAGACCATATTAAACCCCTCGATGAATATATAGATGTCGAATACTATCTTCCTGGCTGTCCGCCTCTGCCGACCCAACTCGAAGATGCTCTTCCAGCCCTTTTAGATGATGAGATCGAAGTAGGAAAGCATGACCTGATTACGGACAAGAGCGTCTGTGACCCGTGTCCTATGGAGAGGGAAGAGAAAGAGATAGAGAGATTGATCCCTATACAGGAGGCCGATGATCTTGACCCAGAGGAGTGTTTACTGGATCAGGGCGTGCTCTGTATGGGCCCGGCTACCGCGGGGATGTGCGAAGCGCCCTGTACAGAGGTCGGACACCCGTGTGTCGGCTGTAACGGCCCGGTCAAAGGCGTAAAGGACCAAGGAAGCAGGATGGCCTCAGCACTAGCTTCAGTCATGGGGATAGAAGGAGAAGAAAATAAGACCGAAGAGGAAGTGATCGAGACCATGAAGAGCGTGAGAGATCCTACGGGTTCTTTCTACA
>JAZKSH010000086.1:0-8646 GCA_036626195.1 Thermoplasmatota archaeon
AGGCCCACGAGATCAGATTGGACGAGGAAGAATGGATAGACGTAGGGATGGAAACGACGTATACCTTCGAGGGCCTGGACGAGGGTTATCATACCTTAGAGGTGAGAGCGGAAGGGGAACAGCGATCTGTAACCGACGAAGTCGGATTCACCGTTGATTTAGATGCGGAGGTGCCCACTTTGGGAGTGACCTCTCCTGGTGAAGATGGTATATTCTCCGACAGAAATGTCACAGTTGAATGGGAATCAGAAAACGCAGAGTATCACGAGATCAGATTGAACGAAGAAGAATGGATAGACGTAGGGATGGAAACCACCCATACCTTCGAGGAACTAGAAGATGGAGAGCACTCCGTAGAAGTGAGGGCAGTAGGCGAACATGAATCTCTGTCTACCGATTCTGTAAATTTCATCGTCGATACCCTACCGCCGGAGATCGAAATCGTATCTCCAGAGGAAGGAATGGTCTTAGCAGAGAACTCCGTAACCGTGGAATGGGATTACGACCAGGCGATCAGCGGGATGGACCGTTTCGAGATCAGGCTGGACGGAGGAGAATGGAATGAAGTCGGCGTATTCACGGAGTACGAGTTCTCAGATCTGTCTGAGGGAGAACACACGGTAGAGATAAGAGCTGTAGATAATGCGGGAAATGAGGGTGAAGAAACTGTCAGCTTCGAAGTCAGCACAGAGGAGGAACCTTGGCTAGAGACTTCTGAAAGTTCCTGCCTGCTTCCACTGATCTTGACGATATTGATAGCGGTATTGCTGATAGTAGCTTGGTACGGATGGAGAGAAAGAGAAGATAGAGAAGAGGAGGAAAGGGAAGAATCCTCGGTCGCCGCAGGAAAAACGACCGTTGGGGGTAGAAAGGAAATGAGCAAAAAAAGGCCAGAAGGGGTGAAGAAAATCGCGGAAGAGCCTGGAGAACTTCCCGAAGAACCGCCGGAGCCGGAGGAAGTCTCCGAGGAATCACAGGAGCCCGAAGAACCCGAAGAAGAGGAAACGAAAGAATGTCCCCTCTGCGGTGGTGAAGTTCCCGCGGACGCTGAAAAATGTCCCCTCTGCGGTGAACCACTAGGGTCCGAAGAAACTTTCGAGGGGACAATGGAAGGCGAAGAAGTCCTTGAAGATCTAACTGAAACTGACGAGGATTCCGAAGCATCTTCTGAAAAGGAAAAATATCCCCCACCCCCTCCATCAGCGTCGGAAGGTATGGAAGAAGAAGCAGATAAGGACAAAGCTAGCGTTGTTAAAGAGTTTACAACTATCAGAGGGGTAGGACCAAGTATAGCTAGAAATCTTTACGACAGCGGATATCATTCTATAGAGCAGCTCAAGGAAGCAGGGACGGAAGACATAAAGAATATAGAGGGGATAGGCGCCACGCAAGCTGGACTCATCCACGAATCGGTCCAGGGATTCAAAAAGGAGGAACAAGAGGTGAGGGAAGACCTTAGTGAAGAGGGGGCTCTGAAAGAATTTTTAGATAAGAAGATACAGAAAATAGAAAGTCTCATCAGTTCCGCCAAGGAGAAAGGAATCGACGTATCTGAGGAGGAAACACTCTTGGTAGAGGGTACTTCGCTGTACGAGGAAGAAAGACTCGAGGAAGCTGAAGAGAAGCTCTCCAACTGCCATACTCGAATCGAAGAAAGATTGTCTTCCGAGTCGGAGAAAAAAGCCGAAAGAATCTCAAGGGAAGAAGCTCTAGAAGAGCTCAGACGGTTGAAAGGACTAGGGGCAACCAAGGCAGAGACCCTTTACGAGAACGGTATCCGATCCTTGAAGGATTTAGAAGAAGTTTCCAAAGAGGATTTACAGGACATAAAGGGGATTGGACCGGCTCTTTCCGAGAAGATACTTGAGTCGGTAGAGGAAATTGAGGAGTGATTGAAAAACTCTTTCTCCAACAACGGTGTCAAAAACCTTTTCCTATCCTCTTTTACCTCTTACGATCGGACTTAGAAGAGAAATAATTTTAAAGGTAATTATCTGTTATGAGAAGCCATGAAATCCGACGTTGAAATAGCTCAAGAGGCCGAACTCGAACCTATCGAAGACGTAGCCCAGAAGGTAGGGTTAACACAGGAAGAGATAGAACCGAGAGGAGATTACGAGGCGAAATTGAGCCTTGAGGCCGTCAAAAAATACAAGGATAAAGGAGAGGACGACGACAGCAATCTCATATTGGTCACCACGATGACGCCTACCAGGTCAGGCGAGGGTAAGACGACCATAACCATCGGGCTTGCGCAGGCTCTCTGGCAACTCGAGAAAAAGGCGATGCTCGGTATAAGAGAACCTTCTATCGGACCGACGATGGGCATCAAAGGAGGGGCCGCGGGAGGAGGATATTCTCAAGTTTTACCCATGGAAGATATCAACCTTCATTTTACTGGAGACCTGCATGCCATAACCATCGCTCACAATTTAGTGGGTGCGGTGATCAACAACCATATGCACCGCGGTAACGAGCTGAATATAGATGCCAGGAAGATAGTGTGGCCCAGGGTCATGGATATGAACGACCGGGCGTTGAGGAACACCGTGGTGGGTCTAGGGGGAAGGAGCGACGGTATGCCTCATGAAAATTCCTTCGGAATCACCGCATCTTCCGAGGTCATGGCCATCCTATGTTTAGCGGAGGGTATAACGGAACTCAAGGAGCGTCTGTCAAAAGTGGCGGTGGCCTACACCCATGACAACGAGCCCGTGTTTCTGGAAGACTTCGGCTGCGTAGGGGCGATGGCTGCCCTTTTGAAACACGCCGTCAAACCCAATCTGGTGCAGACCATAGAGGGCGTACCGGCGTTCATCCACGGCGGTCCTTTTGCCAACATAGCCCACGGCACTAGCAGCCTGATTTCAACTAAAATCGGCATGGGTCTCTCCGACTATTTTGTGACCGAAGCTGGTTTCGGGTCCGATCTCGGGGCTGAAAAGTTTTTCGACGTGGTCTGCCGGGAAGGGGATTTGAAGCCCGACGTAGCTGTCATGGTGGCCACGGTCAGAGCGTTAAAAAGACAGGGCGGCGTATCGAGAAAAGATCTCGATAAAGAAAATCTCGAAGCGTTAAAAGACGGACTGGCAAATCTGGACAAACACCTCAGGAACGTGCAGATGTTCGGAGTTCCGGTTGTTATAGCTATAAATCGATTCCGGCAAGACACTCAGAAGGAGATAGATTATTTAAAGGAACTCTGCGAGAACATCGAAGTGCCCCATGCGGTCGTAGAAGTACATCAGAAAGGCGGAGAAGGAGGCATTGAACTAGCTGAAGAAGTCATGGGGATGTGCGAGGAAGAGAGAAGCGATTTCAGTCCACTCTACTCGCTGGACGAACCGCCCAAGGAGAAGATCCACGATATAGCTACGAAAATATACGGTGCGAAGGACGTGGTTTATACACCTGAGGCTGAAAGAAACCTGAAGAGGATAAGCAGGATGGGCTTTGACGATCTGCCGATCTGCGTTTCCAAAACCCATTACTCGCTCTCGGACGACAGGTCCCTAAGAGGTCGACCTACAGGTTTCAAAGTCAAGATCAGAAAAGTGAGATTGAACTCGGGCGCGGGCTTCCTGATCCCCATGGCGGGGGATATAACCACGATGCCAGGTCTGCCGAAACGTCCTGCGGCTTTGGACATCGATATAGATGAGGATGGAGATATAAGTGGGCTGTTCTGAGTGATATTATGAAGGTGGAACTGATCAATCATACTCTAGAACCTGATAGAAGTGCGGCACATGCTGCCCTAACCTGTTACAGCGAAGATGTCCCTGAGAAGGAAGAGATGACTGAAGAGCAGATAGAAGAGATACTGGCGAAGATCAGGGAGAGCGGTCACCACAGCGTCATCGAACACGCTTCCTTCACTTTTGCGATACACCACGTATCTCGATCGTTGACTCATCAACTTGTGAGGCATCGTCTTGCTTCTTACAGCCAGCAAAGTCAGAGGTACGTAGATATCGAGGATTTCGATCCGGTGGTTCCGGACTCTATTAAAGAAGACGACGAAGCAAGGGAGCTATTTCACGGCCTGATGGAAGATATACAAGAGGCTTACATAGAATTGAAAGAGAAAGAGGATATACCTTTAGAAGACGCAAGATACGTACTTCCCAATGCCACGCGAAGTAATATAATCGTGACGATGAACGCTAGAGAACTGTGGCACTTCTTTTCGCTGCGATGCTGTAAGAGAGCTCAATGGGAGATACGGGATATGGCGAATCGGATGCTGGAGCTTTCGAAGGAAAAGGCACCCTTGATATTCAAAGGAGCAGGAGCGCCCTGTGTGAGAGGGCCGTGTCCCGAGAGTGAAGAGTTCTTTTGCGGAGATCCGTACGATCAAGAAGAAGGATGAGATAGATATTTTATGCGTCCTTTTACCAATAGACGTGACTTTTGATTTCATCCCCAATCCCGGAAAACTTATCGAATATAGATAACATTTATAATGTAATAGTCGTTAACTAGTACAGCAGAAATTTGAGGTAAGGAGGATAAAAACATGCCGTTGGACTCGGATAGATGCCATTTCTGTGGCAATTGGACGAAAAATTATAAAAAAGTAGGTGACAAGAGTTTCTGTAAGGATTGTGTGGAAGACCTGATGGAACTGATTCGGGACGAGCTAAAAGAGTGAGCTACTCCTTAAAGCCATCCCTGCTTTTCATACATCGATATCTATCCCGTAAACCTCTTCAGGATTCTCTTTGTGTATCTTCCACAGGTCCTCTTCATTAAGATCTCCTTCTTCGTAAAGCTGGCGGGTCTTTTTCGGCACATTTTTTATACCAAGTACTGCCCCGGGTCTTTTCGGGTCGTCCAAGTAATCTGTTTCAAGCATGAACCTGTTACCTTTCGAAACAGCCTTTTTTATGTTATCTACATTGGCGAGTATCGAAGGAAATAAGCCGTGGTTTTCATCCTCAGCAACTAGAGGAGGAGAATAATGTTTGACCACTTTATCTCTTTTTAAACCGACATCATCGGCCAGCTCCCCGATCTCCTCACACAGATCAGGCGTAGTGCTCTCAGTGTGCAGAACCACGGGACATCCAAAATCAGCGGACCGCTCCATTCCGTACTTCATAATCCGATTTGAAGCTTGAAGAACTTCTTTAGAAACGTCGAAGTGTGGTCTACCTATCTCTCCTAGAGCTATCGCATTCCCCTCTTTCACGTATTCTGAAGCGAGATCCATTCCACTCATCAAAATATCTTCTGCTCTCTCCAACCCGACTTTCTCCTCTAGTTGGACGAGATCTACCGGGTAAGGACCTAGAGTGACGAATATCTCCACTAGAGTCTCTTCCATGCAGCGCTCAGCCAATTCAACGGTCCTCTCGTAGATGGGCTCGTACCCATTTTCATCCCATTCTCTGAGGTCGTGATAGGGAAGGTGTGAAACTATCAGATGGGTGCCTCCAGCTCTCTTGAATCTCTTAACAGCCTCGACATTATCTCCCTGTTCCTGCAGGTGCATATGATTATCTAACACGGGGAATTCTTTGCCGTTCAGTTCCATTATCTCATTTTACAATCGATCAGTCCTTTAAATGATTTTACTCCTTAAAAACAGAAAAACGAAAGCTTAAAAACTTAGTACCTTTTTCGAAGAGCGCATTGAGCGAAGTCGCAATCATAGGTGGAGGGCCTGCCGGCCTTAGAGTCGCTGAGTGGACCGCTTCCGCCGGTCTAGAGACCGTGGTCTTGGAGAAGAGATCAGTGATAGGAAAACCGGTCCAATGCGCAGGCATCGTGAGCCCGAGACTGAAGTCTCTTACCGGAACGGGAAGCGTGATAGCGGAACCTGATAGAGCGGTAGTACATCCTCCCGCCGGGAAAGAATTGAAGATGGAAGCAAAGCACGACCAGGCTGTTATCATCGATAGAACTCAGTTCGATAGGGAGCTTGCGGAAAGAGCGATAAAAGCCGGCGCCGACATAAAACTCGGCGCGGTGGTGAAGGAGTTAGAAAGAGACGGCGACGGCGGAAGAAATGTGCACTTCTCAGAAAACGGGGAGAAAAAAACACTGACGCCAAAAGTTGTCATAGGCGCTGACGGGCCCGGTTCACTTGTAAGAAGGTCGGAGGATTTTCCATCTCCAGAGGAGGTCCTCCCTGCGGTACAGGCCATCGTGGCGGAAGAAGAAAACGACGTGCACATACACTTGGGAAAAGATGTTGCACCCGGTTTCTTCCTCTGGGAAGTGCCGTACAGGAGCGGTAAATTGATTGGTCTGGCGAGCGATGACGGCAGGACATACAAACATCTGATGAATTTTCTACGCGAAAGAGATATGGAGAAGAAAGTGATCGGATTTTTGTCGGGCACCATCCCTCTCGGCAATATGGTTGAAAGCGTGAAGGACGATCTGATGCTGGTTGGTGATTCCGCCTGTCACGTGAAGCCTATGTCCGGCGGAGGTCTCTACTTTGGTATGAAGGCGGCGGATATATGCTCAGAAGTGTTGATAGATGCGATAGAAGAGGATGACACCACGAAAGAGCGGTTGAAAGAGTATCATGAACGCTGGCAGAAGGAGATAGGGAAGAATATCAGGAAGGGGTTGAGGGCAAGAAACGTATTCAAGGAGCTAGCGGATGAAGATCTAAACAGCTTGATAGGGATGCTCCAGAAAGAGAAGGCTAGGCGGGTCATCGAGGAGAAAGGAGATATCGATCATCCATCAAGACTTGTCAAACCTCTCCTTAAAGTTTCTCCGGAACTCCTCAAGCTTACTGGACCAGTCATCAAAAGTCTTTTCTAAACGCGGGAACATATCGTACTTTTCCTGAAAGTAGAACATAACCGCCAAAACACCGAAGAGTACGGAAACCACACCCAACGCGTACTGAGGCCATCGCGGCAGTGGTTCTTTCACGGAGAAGGAACTGTCCGGAAAGACCCCGCTAACGTTCAGATGATCAAGATCGAGACCGCCGGTGTAATTCCCCTCGGGAGTCGCGTTCTCTGAGGCTCCCGCCTCCTCGAACTCTTCTGAGGAAAAGTATCCTCTAGATTTCATAACGAACTCTTCTTCTTGGTATACAAACTCCAGCCAGAACCTTAAAAGATACACGCCCTCTTCAGTGCCCTCCTTGGAGTTTATCTCGAGTTCAATATCTTCTTCGTTTTCGCTCTCAAGCGAATTCAAACTCACTTCTCGTTCGATCTCACTTGTAACACCGAAAACAGGGGGTTCTTCGACCTGAGAGATGTTCTTTTCTACGCCTAGATAAGCGTACCTGTATATGCTGACGTTCAACATCACATCTTCTATCGCTTCTTCATAGGGGTTATAGAAATTGAAAGTCAGTTCTTCGGACTCACCGGGTTCTATCTTGGGGGTGTCAAGTTTCGTGATTATGCTGTTGACTCTGCCCGGGTCTGAGATATAAGGGTTCTCTGCTTTTACCCGAGGCTGAAAGGCACCCATAGAGAGCAGGAGGACCATAACCGTAAGGACCGTGATCCAGTTGAATCCCCTTTTCATCAAGCAATGATTACTTCGGCCTGAGTATAAAATACTTATGTGAGAAGGAAGGATTAAGGGTTGTATGAGTGAAGAGGAGAAACCGGTTCTGCGTGTACCCAAAGAGAAGGGCCAGGAATACCTCGAAAGGGTAAAGGAAGAGAACAATCTCGATCCAGCGAGGCAGATCCAGGAGGATCGCGGGGAGCTCCTGATACCGGTGAAAAAAGGCGGGACTGAGACCACTTCAGACCTAAAGGAAAGGGACACTCCAGGGAAGATATCTCCCTACATGCAGATCCAACAAAAGATCGACTTACCGGAAAAAAAGAAAGATAAGTTGCCCGATAGGTGGGAGATGATCGGTGAAGTCCTCTTGATCAAACTTCCAGTGGAACTGTCTAACAGAAAAGAAGAGGTCGCCGAGGTCTACGCTGAAGTGCTGGGAGCTAAGACGGTGATGCAGCAGGGCAGTATAAAGGGTAAAGAAAGGGAACCGGTGGTGGAGAAGGTCTATGGGAAGGAAACGGAAACAGTCCATGTGGAAAACGGAGTTCTGTACAAGCTCGATACAGCGGAACTGATGTTCTCAAGCGGTAATATAGACGAGAGGGTTCGGGCGACAAAATTGGTGGAGAAGGACGAGGTCGTCGTAGACATGTTCGCCGGGATAGGTTACTTTTCATTACCCGCGGCTGTTCACTGTCAACCGGAAAACGTCTATTCTTTAGAGATCAACCCTACAGCTTTCCGATATCTGAAAGAGAATATCGATCTGAATGGAGTGGAGGAGACGGTCGAACCGTGGTGCGGAGATAACCGAGACTTTTCGTTCAGCGGTGCAGACAGGGTCTTCATGGGTTATCTCCACGAGACCTGGAAGTTCTTGGATAAGGCAGTGGAGTTCTTAAAAGGCGAAGGCGTCGTCCATTATCACACCACCTGCAGCGATTCTAGGTATCCCGAGCAGGTGAAGGATGAGTTGGAAGAGAATATTGATCCGGACTTCGAGATGAAGAATATCAGGAAAGTCAAATCCTATGCACCTCATGTTTTTCACGTCGTGAGCGATGTCAGGGTCGAGGGATGAATTTTTACTTCTCGAAAACCTCTAAATATACATACGTACATCTATAATTATGGCGTCGAAAACGA
>JAZKSH010000087.1:0-8558 GCA_036626195.1 Thermoplasmatota archaeon
CGCTGAAGTTCTAGGGGCCTCAGTACTTCCGCCCAGTACCGGCAACCCCAAGAGGCAGATCAAGATGTTGAACGATTTCCAGACCGATGTTTTAGCCAGTACTCCATCCTACGCTATTTACCTCGCAGAGGCGGCAGAAAAACATGGATACGACCCGAAAGAGGACTTTGACTTGAAAGTTGGAATGTTCGGCGCCGAGCCGTGGAGTGAAGAGGCTAGAGAAAGCATAGAAGAGTCCTTCGGTATGAAAGCTCAAGATGTTTATGGGATGAGCGAACTTTACGGCCCAGGTGTCGCCATAGAGTGCCCCGAACAGAACGGCCTCCATATTTGGAGTGATCAATTCCTGGTCGAAACCATCGATCCTAATACCGGAGAAGTATTGCCTGAAGGAGAGACAGGCGAACTGGTAGTCACCATGTTGACTAGAGAGGCGATGCCGCTGCTCAGATACAGAACAAAAGACGTGGGCTCGGTCACCTATGAGAAATGCGAGTGCGGCCGTGAACATCCGAGGATAGAAAGTATAGAGGGTCGAAGCGACGATATGCTCATCGTGGGTGGAGTGAACGTCTTCCCGAGTCAGGTCGAAGATGCACTCCTCGAAACCGACGGGATAGCGGAGCACTATCAGATAATCGTCGATAGGGACGTACTCGACAGGCTTTTCGTCAGGGCAGAAGTGGACAGAAAGTACTACGAATCGGACGAGTACGATGAAGAAAAATTGAAGGAAGAAGCTAAAGAGAACCTGAAAGCGGTATTGAACATAAACGCCAAGTTGAAACTCCTCGAACCCAATACGCTTCCGAGGACCGTCGGAAAAGCGAAAAGAGTCATCGACAAGCGGGAAGAACAGGACCGGATAGAAGAACTCTAGATCAGTTCTGAGCTTTAACAAAACCCTTTCCTTAAAACCTTTTAATCTCACTATTTAAAAAGGGAACGGTATTCCTAAAAATTCTAGGAAACTTGAAGCAACTATTATCCAAGGATATTAGAGGGTAGATCAGATGGCCGATGAAGAAAGATTATTGAGAAGGATAATTCACTCCATGACCTGGATCGTTCTGGTGTATTATCTCATCCCAGACCCACTTTTTGGGCGGCCGAAACGACTGTGGTTGATGATACTCGTTGGAATCGTTCTAACATTCGAGGCTCTCCGGCTCTATTTCAAATTCGACGTGTACGGGATCAGACAGTATGAAAAGAAGCAGATAGCTGCCTATGCTTGGACCGCCATGGCTGCCGGCCTAACGCTGTTGTTTTTCCCCATGCACCTCGCGATCGTCTGCCTAGTGGGGATGGGGATCGTCGATCCTGTAATAGGTGAAATCCATTACCATGTTCCAAAACTCTATCCTTACTTGCCGTTGGTGATCTGGTTCGGCCTCGCCTTGCTCTTGTTGAACCTCTTTACGGATATCAGCATGTTGCTGGTCTTCGTGATGTCGGTCATAGGAGCTGTGGTTGCGATCATAGCCGAGTACCCTTCGATAATAATCGATGATGATTTCTTGATGGTCGTAGCACCTCTCTTGGTGCTCCGTGGGATCGAATTGATAATGATGTGATGAGAATTCTATTAGGGATCGGTTAAATGGCAGTGCAAAAGTTCATAAACCGTGATCTATTTTTGAAATCAGAAGATGAAAGAAAAAATAACCGAATGGCTGGACGAAGAAAACAGAGAGTACGAGGTAAAGGATCACTCCGACCTGAATTGGCTGATCCATCTGAAGCACGGGAACAGAGTGGTCCTCTTGGGCAATCCGGAAAAGAACGAGAAAAGATTGGAGGTCGTCTATAAGTTGAATATCAGTGACGAGCACAAGCAAGTCCTTCAAAAACTTAACGATAAACAAAGAGGAGGGTTTGAAAAAAAACTGGTCATGATATTGGCAAAGAACACCAACATCTACAATATACAGCGAGACGAGAAAAATATACCTGAATCAGTGATAATCAAAAGACATCTGTTCGAGGGAGATCTGAAAAAAACTTTGCTCTACGATACCGTGCAAAATGTGATCAACTTGGGTATGAGAACCACTATTCATTTTCAATCCTTAGGAGGAAGCGAGATGAAAGAAGAAAAGGTATCCACAACAAAGACCGGGCAATCCATTTATAGATGAAAACATCTAAATAGCAGTGCCTTTGTTACAGACATGTAGAAAGATTTTGTATGGGTTGATTCCATCGATTGTTTGGTACTGACTGAATAAATATGCAATTGGGTTGAGCGTGAGATTATGGATGAAGGAAGTAATAAGAAAGGTACAACCACACTAGGTCTCGTCTGTGAAAATGGGGTCGTTCTTGCGACCGAAAAAAGAGCTACAAAGGGACATATGATATCCCACAAGGATACGAAAAAGTTATTCCAGGTAACAGATAACGTAGCGATGACCATAGCCGGACTCGTCGGAGATGGCCAAGCTTTGACCCGCTATCTGCGATCAGAAGCGGAGCTTTACGAATTGAAGAGAAAGAAAACAATGTCCGTAGAAGCCGCTACAACTTTGCTGTCGAACATAATGATGGGGCGGCGTATGATGCCCTACTTCGTTGGCCTGATAATAGGCGGGGTCGACGGCGGTGAGAATGGAAAAGTTTACTCTGTCGACGCGGTCGGCGGAGCGATCTCGGACGATTATGTTGCCGAGGGGTCAGGTTCACAGTTCGTCTATGGCGTGCTTGAAGATCATTACAGTAAAGATATCGATATGGACGAAGGTGTAGAGCTGGCTGTGCTCTCTTTGCTCGTATCGAGCAGTCGAGATTCCGCATCGGGCGACGGAATTAAAGCGGCAAAGATAACTGATGAAGGTTTCGAAGAGGTTGAAGATGAGAAAATAGATGAGATAATAAAGGACCTGAGGGAAAAGAAGAAGCTCCCCGCTCTGTAAAACCCCTTCCAATTCGTTTGTATTTCTATCGGGAATGTTGAGCACGGGGGTTCGGGCTGCTACATCTGATCTCTTCTTCCCCTTGAGTTCTATGATAGGTTTCTGGCACGCTAGGAGTGAAAAAATACTGAACTACAAAAACGTGATTCTATGAGTGTTGAAGACATTTTGGAAGAGGCAAAAGAAGCGGTCAGGGATGTAGTGTCAAGAACCGCACGGATTACAGATATCCAATTCGAGGGATCAGTGATCGTCATATATACCAAAGATATGGATGAATTCACCGAAGACTCCGACACGATGAAAAAATTAGCTGGAAAACTGAAAAGGCGGGTGGAGATCAGACCCGATCCTTCGTTATTGGAGGATGAGGAAAAGGCAGAAGAAAAGATAAGAGAGATCGTTCCAGATGAGGCGGAGATAACAGAGATCTTCTTCAAACCCGATATCGGTGAAGCGACGATAGAGGCTAAAGCACCGGGGATAGCTATAGGAAAAGACGGTAAACTCTTGAACGAGATAAAAAGAGAAACCAATTGGGCCGTTGACGTCATCAGGACCCCGCCGATCAAATCCAAAACTGTAGAGGACATTAGAGGATACCTGAGAAAAGTCAGACACGAACGAAAAGACTTCCTTCATAAAGTAGGTCGAAGGATAAACAGGGATACGAGAACTGGAGAAAAATTCGGCCGTATCACGGCGCTAGGAGGCTATAGAGAAGTCGGTCGATCCGCTCACCTGCTGCAGACAAGGGACAGTAAAATTCTGATAGATTGTGGTATTGACGTTTCAGCTAACGATGAAAACGGCGAGGGTACGCCTTATCTAAACGCTCCTGAGCTGATGCCTTTAGAAGAGATAGACGGTATAGTATTGACACACGCCCATCTTGACCACAGCGGGATTATCCCCGCGCTTTATAAATACGGGTTTGAGGGACCCGTTTACTGCACCGCGCCCACAAGAGATCTTTCTGCACTTCTCCAATTGGACTACATTAAGGTGAGCGTCAGTGATGCTAGAGATCCTCCCTACCAATCAAAACATGTAAGAGAACAAGTAATGCACACTATACCTCTCGAGTACGGTGAAACCACAGATATAGCTCCCGATATAAGGTTGACTTTACACAACGCGGGCCACATCCTGGGTTCCGCGGTGGCCCATATGCATATAGGGGACGGTGACTACAATGTGGCTATAACTGGGGATGTCAAATACGACGATACGTGGCTCTTCAATCAGGCTAGGAACAAGTTCCCAAGGATTGAGACGGTGGTAATAGAATCCACCTACGGAGGGTACGACGACCTGCAGCCAAGCAGAAATGATGCTGTTGAACAGCTGAAAGATATTTTGGATCAGGCACTGAATAACAGGAACGGTAAAGTGATAATGCCGGTTTTTGCCGTTGGTAGATCTCAAGAAGTCATGCTGGTCATCGAAGAGGCCATGCGGAAAGGAGAGCTTCCGGAAACCAAGGTCTATCTTGACGGGATGATATGGGAAGCTACAGCGATCCATACCGCCTATCCCGAATTTTTGAACAACACACTGAAGAACAAGATCTTCCATGAAGATGAAAATCCGTTCTTGTCGGATTTCTTCCACGAAGTGGGGAATATGGACGATAGGAAGGATATCTGTGACAGCGACGGACCGGCCATAGTTCTTGCCACCGCTGGTATGATGAACGGAGGACCTGTTCTGGAATACTTCAAAGCATGGGGGGACGATCCAGAAGCCACTCTTATCTTCGTAGGGTATCAAGGCGAGGGCACTATAGGAAACAAGATACAGAAAGGTTACGACAAGATCACTCTAACGGAGAGAGGAGAAAAGATAGATATACCCGTGAAGCTGAACACACACACCTGCGAAGGTTTTTCAGGGCACAGTGACAGGATACAACTCCTCCACTACATAAGCAAGATGGAGCCGAACCCAAATCGAGTACTAGTGTGTCACGGGGAAGAAAGTAAAGCTACTAATCTAGCCAGTACGATTTACAAAAAATACGGTATGAGTACCAGGGCGCTTAGGAACTTGGAGACCGTGAGGCTTTACTGAATTGATGTATTCTCTTATCAGAGAGTCTGTTCGAAATCATCTACCTCGTAATCGAATTCGTCCCTGTTCTCTATTTCTCCCTTGATCATTTTCATCTCTCTTGCCAATAGCCAGAATACGAGTGCCAATGATTTCCGGCCCTTATTATTTGCTGGTAAGGCAAAATCTACATTCTCTAAAGTGTTATTCGTATCGACCAATCCTACTATAGGTAGTCCCGCGTTGACCGCTTCCTTGACCGCCTGTCGGTCGGCACCAGGATCTATCACCACAACTATTTCCGGCTCGACAAATTGATCCAAAGAAGGATTGGTCAAAGTCCCGGGTATGAAACGACCAGCCATACTAGCAGTTCCCATTATATCGGCAAATTTTTCTATCGGTCTCTTTCCGTACTGCCTGGCAGAGACCAACAAGATCCTTTCGGGTGGATACCTGGATAAGAATTTCGCTAAGGTCCTGATACGGCTGTCTGCTTGATCGATGTCCAGTACGAACAGACCGTCGTTCCTCACCCTGTGGATAAAGGATTCCATGTCCTTCGCTTTCTGCTGGGTGCCAATATGGACCCCTGCCGTTAGATATGTATCTTCGGGAACCAGTTTTTCTTCCTCTTCATTTCCCACTTCAACATCATCAGTCATTGTTCTTCCTCTCTTATAACGGTTATCGGGATAACTTCTTTTTCAAATTCTTCAATAGCCATATCCACGGGACCTAATGCCTCGGCCTGATCGAGATTCAATAATGTCGGCGCTCCCATGGATATCTGAAGGGCTCGGGCACCGATTATCCTAGCCTTCTCGAATCGAGTATATCCTCTGTTCATAATTATATCCTTTAAGCCTTTTGTCGTAGAAACATTCCTTTTATAAGTTTTTTGCTCCCGAATCTTCTTTTTTTGATAAGATTACCACCGGCTCGGTTAACCCGATCGATACGGCAATATATTTAAATGGGATCGATGAGAATCCATCCCTGCTCATGGACCATAAAGTGATCGTTCTCCTTTCAGGAGGTATAGATTCCCCCGTCGCAGCCCACCTATTGGCCGAAAGCGGAGGTCAAATTTCACTTCTCAGCTTAGACAACCGTCCCTTCACCGACGATAAAACCCTGAAGACGGTGAAAGAACTGGCTGAGAGGCTGAAAAATATCCATGGAAACATAACTCATCATATAGGGTCCTTTGGACACGTCCAAAAAAAGATCGCTGCTGAAGGAAACCAACATTTGAGATGTCTACTGTGCCGAAGGATGATGTATAGAGCGGCAGAACGTGCGGCCGAATATTTTAATGCGGACGCAATAGCCACCGGAGAATCTTTAGGACAGGTAGCCTCTCAGACATTGAGCAACATAGCCGCGGTGGATGAAGCAGTCGATGTCACTATTCACCGACCCTTGATAGGGCTGGATAAGAACAAAGTGATAGAGATTGCCAAAGAGATCGGAACTTACGAGATATCCATCCAGCCGACCATCTGCTGTATGCTGACCCCGGAAGAGCCGAGTATAAGGAGTGAAGCAGACCTGATGAATAAGGAAGAGGAAAAATTAGATGTTCCTAGCCTTCTAAAAGAGATAGAATTTAGGCGCGGAAAAGTCTAGTGCCCTATATACTGTGAGTACAGACTTCTAGCTTTTTTCGTGTCTTCGGTACCTTCTATTATCGCTCTTCCGTCTTTAAAAGTGTAAAGAGTATAATCCTCAAGGCGAACTTTGAGCAGTTTCTTTCCCTCCCTTTCCGCATCATCGAATCTCTTTTCGAGTTTATCGAAGTCAAGTTCAACTTTTTCTGAAGGAGTTATCTGGACCGCTCCTCTGCCGCACAGCTCGGTTATCATATCCTCTTCTGTTTCTAGGAATTGGAAATCTCTGTTCACGCAGGTCTCGCAGTCCTCTCTCTTATTTACTTTAATCAGTTCGAATTCATGATCCCAAATATCGAAGGTCAACAATTCTTCTCGGGTGGGTTTGCCCATCAAAAACTTGATAGCTTCCGTGGAAGCGAGGTTGCCCATGATCCTAGGAAGGGTAAAAATTACCCCGGCGGTCTCGCAGGTCTCCATGCTTCCCCTAGCGGGTTTTTCAGGGATGAGACATCTCAGGCAGGGTCCTTCTCCAGGAAAGACGTTCATGCTCATGCCGTAGGTGCCCAATACGGCTGTATATACCCACGGGATGTCTTTCTTCACGCAGGCATCGTTGATCTGGTAACGAACTTCCATGTTGTCGGCTCCGTCCATCACCAGATCGACGTCTTCGATCAAATCCTCCACATTGTTAGGATTGATGTCTACTACCTTGCCTTGAACTTCGATCTCGGAATTTACTTCTTCCACTCTCTCTACGGCGGCCTCTGCCTTTGGTTTTCCCAGGTCTTTTTCGTCATAAAGTATCTGATGGTTGAGATTGGAGATTTCAACGAAGTCTCTATCAACGAGTTTCAATTCTCCCACTCCCGTTCTTGCCAGTGCGTCGGCGATAGACGATCCTAAAGCTCCCAATCCGAAGACCGCTACTGAACTATCACTTATCTTGGATTGGCCTTCTTTACCCACCTCGGGAAGTACCACGTGCCTAGCATACCTGCTTCGATCCATATTGATGAATCTGAAGATCGGTAATTAAAATTTTGGAGTGATGTCGGGAAAAACAATATAAGTTGTTCGTTTCTATACTCTAGCGATGAAAAGATCGGGATGGTTCGCTCTGATAGCTATCATAAGCTTCTCTATCTTGATCAGGACAGTGCCCCTTTACGAGTACTCTCTCTGGGGTATGGACTGCGGTGAGTACGTGTACTACACGCACCAGTGGATCGAAACCGGCGGAGCTTATACATCTATAGACGGATGGGGTAAGGCTTACCCGTTCTTTCCAGGTATGTTCATACTTGGAGGAGCCTTCAGTCTCCTTTCGGGTGCAGATCTGATATCATCCGTGATGTTCGTACCAGTGGTGATATCTGGATTGTCTCCGCTCTTCCTTTTCCTGATAGTCCAAAAGCTGATGGAGGATTGGAGGCCCGCTATACTTTCAGCTTTTTTCTTCGCCGGGCTCCCTCCAGTTATATACAGCTACTCGCAGCCCAAACCCGAAACTCTAGGGTTCTTCCTTTTGACTTTTATCCTCGCATTGAACGTGACCCTGCTGCGGAAGAATAGGAAAGCTGTTGTCCCCATGTCGATAGGGGTCATTGCTCTCATCATCACCCACCACTTTTCCACTTACTTTCTACTGCTGATGCTGCTGGGCGGGGTGTTCATATCCAGATTCTGGAGAAGAGAAGAATGGCCGTTGGACAAGCAGAGGACTTTCCTGTTCCTTTTCTTCAGCGTTTTTACGCTCACATATTGGCTTTACTTCGCTACGCCTTTTGCCGAGAATAGAGTCAAAGGCGCTCTGCTGTTCCCTTCTTATTTTATCGTAGTGGTCCCGTTTGCGAGCATCCTTTTCATTGAACTATTGGTCAGATTTAGAAGACGATACGACATCTCGATGCCCATTAACGTACATAAGCAGGAAATGAAATCTTTTCTCCTCCTTTTCACGGCAGTATTACTG
>JAZKSH010000088.1:0-8513 GCA_036626195.1 Thermoplasmatota archaeon
CATATGAGTGGTACGCGGTAGCCGATGATGGATCATTGACCAATGAGTCGGATACGTGGTCATTTACCACTACTGTTTCAGGGGATTACGGTGTCTCGGTCTCTGCTCCCTCCAACGAAGAGACATCTGAACACGAGATCACGTTGCAATTCACCATCGAAAACACTGGTGATCAAACCGACGATTACGATATATCCATCGATTCAAGTTGGTCGACGTCTTTAGAATCAGACACGATAACCATCGAAAGCGGCGAAAGCGAAAGTGTAGATGTGACCTTGAGTATCCCATCCGATGCCTCAGATGGTGATACTGCGGATATAACACTGACAGCTACGAGTCAGACTGAGGACGCAGTATCGGATTCGGATACAGTCCAGGTGGAGTACACGGACGAGGATGAGGAAGGCGGTCTGATAGAAACTCTAGGTGATTATTGGTGGGCACTTCTGATACTGGTGATTCTCATAATATTGTTGATAGGCTATGCTGCCTCTAGAAGACCCTCAGAAGAGGGAACATTTGAGGAAGAGCCATTTGAAGAAGAGGAATCTACTGGAGAGGAAGATCTCTTCGGTGAAGAAGAATCAGTTCCGGAAGAAGAGCCCGTAGAAGAGGAGATGGAAGACGTCGGTCTAGAGGAAGAATTAGAGTGAAAAGAGCAAAATAAAAACCATTAACCTATTTCTTTCTTTTTTCTATTGATTAATTTTTTCGATATACATAAGACTAAAAGGGCAATTTATTTAAACCCGTTTGCACATATATGTACCAATGTCAAAGAACATATCCATCTCGGACGACGTTTACGAGTGGCTGAAAGAGATCAAAGGTGATGAAAGTTTCTCATCGGCCATCAGGAAACTAAAGAATAGAGATAATCTAGAGGAGATAAACGGTATGAAAGTCTTGAAAAACTGGAAAAAGACAAAAGAAGAGATAGAAAAGATGAGCGAGAAAGAATGGGATAGGTTGGAAGATGCTACTTGATACTTCAGTTATAGTAGAGATCGATAGAGGGGTAGATCAAAAAAAGATGGAACATCTCCTCTCCCTTTCGCCGCATATCGTTTCCTCCGCAACTGTGATGGAGATATCGACTGGATTTTTTAGATCTGATGGAGATGTGATGATGTTAGATGAGTTTATCTCCCCTTTGAGTATAGTACCGATAGATCAAAAAATAGGAAGAAAAGCGGGGAAGATCGCCGCGGACTTGATCGATGAAGGAAAAAGGATAGAGATCAACGAGCTATACATAGCAGCGACCGCGCTTTTACATGAGGAAACGGTCTTGACCACGAACGTGAAGCATTACGGAAGGATAGAAGAACTAGAAGTAGCTAACTGGAAAGAATTGTAGTCTATCTAGTATCTCAGATATGGAGATAGACATATCATATTTAACACACCTTTCTGTTCACTAAACATGAACCACGAGAAAAGAATAGAATTAGCTGAGAAGGTTCTCGGGAGATTGAAAGAAAAGTATCAAGAGAATTTCCTGGTTGGAGGGGTCTACGGATCAGTGGCTAGATGTGATGATGATGAATATTCCGATATCGATATTATCGTGATAACAGAGAAGGAAGTTGATGAGGATGAAGGCGGCTTTTTGTTCCAAGATCGTCCCGTCAATCATGTGGTCAAAAGTTTTGATGAAGCAGAGAGAACACTATCTGAAGTAAACTTTAGCTGGCCTTGGGCAGTCTCTCAACAGGTCGATTTTGAGGTGCTTATGGGTGAAAGAGAAGTGAAGAAAGAACTTCGTGCCAAGATCGAAGATATCTCAGAAGAAAGATGCAAAGAAACCATCAGAAAACAGCTTCCGGAGATACATGCCGCATTTCTTAAAGCAAAACGAAACCATAAGAAAGAAGATCATCAAAACTTAGTGGTCGTAGTCCATGACTGCCTGAATGCGATAGCGGGTTCTCTAGCGCTCTTGAATCAAGAATACTTCAAGAGGAATTACTTTCACAGGGCTCGGGAAACGCTGGACTATGAAAAAACACCGGACGATTACCAGGAATTATTTGAAAAGACTACAAATTTCAAGGAGCCTGAAGAGATGTTCAAAGGTCTAGAGGAACTCTTTGCCAACTTTCTAAAGTTACTTGAAAAAGAAGGGATAGAGACGCCGCAGAGAAATGCCGATAATCTCAGACATAGTAAGGAAAAATACTAAATATCTTTACAACCAATCTAAAAGTAAAGATGATATCATGGCTGAAGAGGCCAAACTCTCTAAGAAAGGTCAGGTTACCATTCCCAAATCCATCAGAGAAAAATTAGGTTTAGAACCGGGTAAAAAGATATCATTCGATGTAGTAGGGAAAGAGGCTATAATCTATCCAGAGATCGAAAATCCTTTGGAAGAATTGAAGAAATTGAGAGAAGATATACAGTTCGATGAGGAAGAGATAGAAGAGATGATCGAAAGCTCAAAAAACAAATGGAGCAAGTTGAGCTGATATGATCTTCATTGATTCCTGGGTCTGGATCGAGTTCTTTTCTGAAGAAGAGAAAAGCGAAAAAGCCGAAAAAGTGATAGAAGAACTCGAAGAAAAGGAAGGTGTGATCTCCTCTACGGTCTTGATGGAGGTCAAGTACAGGATCAAAAAGAAGTTTGGTAGGGAACTTTCCGATAGAACTATCCATGCCATCGAAGCTTTTGATAATTTGACGATACTACCAGTAAATGCAAAGGTGGCAAAATATGCGGCGGATTTACGCGATAAGTATTATGAAAGAAATACTAGAGAACTGTCCTATGCCGACGCGATTCATATTGCGACGGCTGTATTGACCGACTGCGAGATATTATATTCCGGTGACCCTGATTTTGAAGACATAGACGAGGTAAACACTGAGATATTGTAAGTCTATAAACCGGACTCTCTTTGCCCCTCTATCCCTCAAGGTCCTCTATCCTATAAGATAGATTAGGATGTTCGCTCTCAAGTTCAAAACCAACCTCTCTATACAGTCTCTGAGCCGGGTTTTTCGAATGAGTAGATATGTACATCTTTTCATATCCTCTCTCTTTAGCTCTGTGGAAAGAATCTACCAGGAGAGTTCCGCCTATCCCCTTTTCTCTGTGCTCTTCTTTTACCACTAGACCCACATTCTGAGCTATACTATCCCCTCTAAGCAGATCTACAAACACGGTTCTTGAAAAACCGACGACTTCATCAGAGTCTTCTAGTTTTGCTATACCGTACAAGATATCGTCTTGCTCTCTATCGAGTTTCTCGAATTCATCTATGTGATCCTCTAGCTCAAAACTATCGTCATCCGAATAATCTAGATGAACTTGTGCTAGATCTCTCGCCGAGACAGCCCCCTCTAGATCCTCTACACCAAAGATATCTATACTTTCAGGAGATTTGGATTCAGACAGATCTTCAAGATCCTTTTTCATCCACACACCAGAGGGGTGATCTTCAGACTTCTCGAATCCCTGCTCTTTGAAGAAATCTATCACTTCTTGAGGATAGATATTAGCTGATAAACTTATCTCTAGCTCCTCTTCCTTCTTACAGTACTCTATCGATCTTTCGAGCAGTTCTTTCGATCCTTCGCTGCGCAACTTTTCTTTTGGAACTAAAAAGTTCAAAAACGGGTTCGCCTCTCCTGGTCTCATCTTCAGTATAGAGGCGCCGATCAGCTTAGAGTTTTCATGAACTGTAAAGCACTGGAGATCGATACTCTCAGATGTTTTGAGATGGGCTTCTTCGAACTCCTCTAAATCCTTTTTAACTGTATTGGGCCTCTCTTTTGCGACTTCCTTCCAGAGGCCATAAAGTTCTTCTAGAGTTTCCTCATCTCCACTCTCATAGCTTTTAATCTTCATTTTTATCCGAATCGGTAAAAATACCAAGCTTTAAAAGACTTCTTACTGGAAAAAGAACAGATGATGAGTTTTCAGAAGTGGAGAAAGTATGAAAGATTTGCATATCTTCAGGGAGGTATGAAATATGAATTTTCTCTATTGCTCTAGATTTCCGGGATATAAGGAACAGATCATATCAGAAAATAATGCTTTCACGCCCATATCAGCATTATCGTCGGTTTTTTACACCCATGTTCTTCGATATCCTCGTTCAAGTTCTCTAACTCATTTACCAGATCTTCCTTCTCCGGATAACTTCTTCAGCTATCTGTACCTTTTTCTCATGATCCATACCATTCCGATTGTGAATTAAGAATTTATATGTTTTTTTCACCTCGGTTTTCAAATATCTCCTCGGACCCTCTTAGCTCTTTGGGGTAAAGGAGATTATTCATTCACCCTCAACACTAACAACTCCCTCGCTCCGACCCACCGCTCCCCCTCTTCGATGCAATTTACAATCTCAAAACCAGCTTCTTCAAACGCTTTTACATAATCCGATCGATCCAATGCCAACATCTCATGAACTTCTTTTGAATAGTGAATTTCACCCTTTTCTCCAACCAAATAGTGAAAATTCAAGATCCACTTTGAATCTTTGATCTCGCTCTGCTCCATCCTGACCAATAAAACGTCATCACTTTCTGCAGTAGTCACGTGAGGTTTATCTCTATCCTCAAAATCAGAAAGATATATCCAAGGCTCGATGATCACGATTCCTTCACTAGATAAATGCGCTTTGAAGTTCTCTAGTGTTTTAACCAACCCGCTATAAGTCTTAGCAAATCCAATAGTTCCGAAGAGACAGATGATTACGTCGAAATTTTTGTCCAATTCAAAGTCCACCATATCTCCCACTTCAAGAGAAACATCAGGGACTTTCTTTTTTGCCGTCTTGACCATCTTTTCACTTTTATCCACTCCAGTGGACCTAAATTTCTCGCATAAATACTTCAGATGGCTTCCAGTACCGCATCCCACGTCCAATAATATTTCAGCTTCCTTATCTATATCCTCTTCGATGATCTGAATTATCTGCTTAGACTCTTTTTCATAGTCTTTTCCTATTTCTTCTTCGTAAAGCAGATCGTAATATTTCGCTAGATAATCGATATTTTCTTCCAGCATCGCTGATTCGATCTCCTTTTTCATCTATAAATGTTATTGACTTCGATGACATATAAATCATAAGAAAAATACATATATTTTTCCGGTGAGGGAATTCAAGCCCTGACCAACATTATCGTAGGTCTTTTACACCCATGCTCTTCTATCTTGTCGTTGAGGAGTTCCTGCTTCTTTTCTAATTCTTTTTTCTTTGGATCCGTGTCTTTTAGGTTATCTACGAAGTGATCTATACCCAAGGCCCATTGTCCCCTCAAGTCAGGATCAAAATACTCGATGTCTATGGACCCGTCGAACCAACTCTTCACTTCGAAAGGTTCAAAGGGCGTATGACTGATATGCTTTTCTGGGGAACCTGAGGCTTTCTGAGCCTCCCCTCTCAGTTCTATTTGATCCCCAAAATTTTTCTGTGCTATCTCCGGATCTTTATCAACATATACAGCCAATCTCAGTTTCTCACTGACCCGGTTTACCTCCTCGATTATCTCCTTCTGTATATCATTGGGATACACATCCCTAAAAAAAGAAGCGCAGGTGGTGATGTCGAAGGTATCCTTCGGCATCGGTATGTCTCTTGCATCAGCTTGAACCGGAACTACTTTGTTCCAGACCCCTTGACCTCTCATCACCCCTCTGAACTCGCCCCACATGTGTTTCTCTCTCCCACCGACCATCTTGTCTAGAGCACAAACCATGTCACTTTCTTTAGCTAAAAATTGAGTATAGTAGCCTCTCCCACACCCTACCTCTAGAACTTTCTTATCTTCAAAATCAAATCGATTAGCTATCTTCTTTTTTTCTCTTCCCTCGCTACACCCTTCGACCACTTCTTCAATAGGGAGTTTTTCATTCTCAGCTAACCTTTTTGCTTCTTCCTTATCGACTCCCATTCCTTCCGCTACCATCTTCCTCTCCCACTCCGATATCAGCGGGTGGAGGAACCAATCATCCGCATATCCCATATTATCGTTTGCTTATTGTAAGATCTAGGATTTATTTGTTGTCAAAAAATATATATAAGCAATGGGTACGTATAGTACTGTGAAGCAAAGAGGTGTATGCAGTTTTTTTAACGCTGTAATAAATAAAAATATTCAAAAATTTCATATCCTAAGACATTATTTTATACATGCCCATGAAAATAAGACTGATGGAAGAAGGGGACAGTGACGAAGTGAGAGAATTGGATTCAAAAGCCTTCTCTATGCCGGAGAATATGAAGAGGAAGAAAGATAACGTGCTCTCTTGTCTCAAGCTAAATCCGGAGAGCTGTTTTGTTGTCGAAGAGGAGGATATAATAGGCTATATCTTCTCTAGGAAGTGGGGTGAGATAGGATGGATAGGCACTTTTGGGGTCCATCCGGCTCACCAGGGTCAGGGCATAGGGAAAAGATTGTTGGCAAAGGCGAAAAACGTTCTTGAAGAAGATTGTTCTGTGATCGGTCTTACCACCCCTATCAAAAATAAAGATAATATCGGTATGTACCTCTCACAGGGATTCAGTCTGGCTGATCCGACCTTTCGGCTTAAAAAAGAATTGAGCTCTTCCTCTGCTTCCAGTGATACACCAAATAAGATGCCTGAATTAGAGAAGATAGAAAATCTCGATGAAGAGTTTATTCGTAGGATTTCAAATTTGAGCCGCTCTATTGTTGAAGGGTTGGATTACAAGACTGAGATAAAGAGGACAAGAGAAGACGACTGGGATGAGATTCTTTCCTTCGAGGGAGAATCCTTTGAGGGTTTTTCGATCGTGAGAACTTCCTCTATGATGGAAAATCAAGACGAATGGAATCATCTCCAGATAAAAAATTTGATCATGGATTCAAACGATGTTGAACAAGTAGCACAAGTGATAAAATCCTTAGAGGTCTTCGCCACGCGACGAGATTTGGACATAGTGATCCCAGTCAACAAAGTTTATCCCCAGACTCTCCAACATTTAGTCCAAGATATGGACTATCAACTTACCAGATTATACATGAGGATGCTCTCAAGAGGGAATTATAAAAATTTGAAGGGTGTCGATCTCAGCATTTGGGGCATGTGATTTCTGAAACGTCAAATAAAAACTCTCTACGAGATCAACATACAAAGATAAATATGACTAAAGCATATTTTCATGTATGGAAGTGAAGGAAGTCGGTAGCGACGCTTTAGACCAATTATATTCTCTGTGGAGGAGAACGAATGGAAGATATGCAGACAAAAAGGATGAGCAGGAGTTCTTACTTCGCTATTTTGAAAACCCGTCTGTGACGAGTAGATGTTATCTGCTGCGGGAGAAAGGAAATGATCTAGGAGCGGTACTCTTAGAATCATATGATTGGGGGATATACCTTTATGACTGGATAGAACACCGTAGGGATCATGTCTTGGAAGAGCTGATTAAACAAATTGATACTCTGACTGAAGAAAAAAAGATGGTAATCTTGGCCCCTCTTTTTGGAAGAAGCTGTAGTACCGAAGCTTGGAAAAAGGTCGGATTCGAGAAGTTTGAAAAGGCGCCTTACAACATTTTGATGAAAAAAGAAATAGAAGACGATGAAGGCAGGGAGATACAGGTCGAGATTGAAGCTTTAAAAGATCCAAGCCAAGAAAATAATATTGAACCTCTCGCTGCCCTTCTCACGGAGATATCTGGGCGGTGGAACGACCCGGTGGAGATGGAGAAATATTTACGGTGGGAATTGAAAGGAGATATGGATTACTGGCTGGCCGTGATGGAAGGAGAACCGATAGGATACTGTGGTATCGAGAGAAGAAGATTGTTCTCCGATGATATCATGTACTGGATCAAAGAAGTGGGAGTCCATCCCGATGAGAGAGGCAAGAGAATAGCGACTGACCTGCTTTCACATACCATCGAGGAAGTGAGAGACGACGGCGGGAAGGAGATCTACATAGATACGCATTCTGAAAATCCAGCTAAGGAACTGTACGAAAAGCTCGGTTTTCAGACCATCGAAAAAGTGCCGAACCTGAGATATGAATTGTGATAAATTGGTAAGAGATAGACTCCTTTAATCATATGTTCTTCGTCATCCGATGAGGTGACTGCCGTCACAAGAGCCCGAGGTTTGTAAGCTAAAAAAGCCTTCCCGACATGTTGCAAAAGAAATGTTGTGTTCATCACATTCTTTGGCTACTTTCTCTAAAATGTTCATCCGCATTTCTCTAGGAAGATAATAGCTGTTGTCTATCTTTTCTCCCTTTTCGAAGTAAAGCTCTTCTAGACCATCTGCGGTATCTGGAAACGCGAGCTTGAACCTCTTCCAGCTGTCTCCTCTCGCCTTGAATGTGCTGGACACGATGTGTTCTGCGCCTGCCTCGCTAATTTTCTTCACTACCGCGGGAATCTCATCTTCAGTAAGCTCAGGAAATATCGGATCAAAACGAACACCTACCGGTATAACTTCCTTGGCGAGAGAATCGACCAAACCTAGTCTTCTCTGACCACTCGGGGCGGTGGGCTCTAGCTTTTCTGTTAACT
>JAZKSH010000089.1:0-8349 GCA_036626195.1 Thermoplasmatota archaeon
TTCCTGAGCACCTTGGGTTTCATTTTCTTCTAAATCTTCAGCAGCGCCTTCTTTTTCTTCCCTCGCCTCGGTTCCGACAGCTACTAGTAATCCGCTGAGCAGCAGAGATAAGACGATCGTGAGCACAATCATCTTACTTTTCATATTACCCACTCTTAATATCGGATTGAAAAACTGCTACATATATTTTAGGATGTTAAAAATAATAAGGAGACCAGCTTTTGAGGACTAATCTCTTCAGTTCTCACCCGCGTTCAAATAGGAAAGGCGGAATCCCGATTCGTCTGTAGATTCATTTTCCGTTGTCTTAAAAAAAGAAGATAAATGTTTTTTGTTTAGAATGTTTTTGTTAGTAAAACATCCCAAACGGAGAGGTATTTATAACCAGGCCAAACGTGATTATAGAGGCACTCACGATCATACACAGTATCAATTTTTCTTGGTCGGATAGGTTGTACCTACTGTAAAGGAGATAGCTCGACCCTATCGCCGGTATGAATACACCAATTGTGATCAGTAAAGATCCGATGGCCCGCAGGTATCTGATGTTATCGAATGCGTCGTCCCGATCTCCGGCATCATCTGGATTGGGATCGATGAAGCCCGAAACGGAGATCAACATGGCTCCTGTCAACAGTATGATTACACCGAGAATCAATATCATCCCTAAGGTGTGTTTTATATCACCTCTTGTCTGACGACGGCTTTGCGGTTGTTGCTGAGCGGGTTGCTGTTGGTTCCTCTGAGAAGCGGGTTGTCCCTGGTATTGGCCCTGCTGCTGTTGTTGTCCTTCCCCATTCATATTTTCACTAGAAAATCAATATCATTTCAATTATTTATACATTCGGGAGCAACGAAACGCTGTCTGCAGAATTATGATATCATGGATTTGTAAATCCAAATGCCGGAAGGGAGTTGGGTCATCCGCAAAAAACTCATCGATATTTTTCTCATCAAGGAGGTGATTGCCGCTGTTGAGAAGCCCGTTGCTGATATGATTTTCCTGGAAACGGAGGGATGTGGAGATTATTGAGTGACCAATTTAGCTACTACTCTTCCGTGCTTCCCTCTTCTTCTGAGGCGCTTTCCTGTGTTTTACTTCTAGGTTCATCATCTGCGTCAAGATCGTAAGCCTGTGGCTGTTGCTGTGGCTGCTGTTGTTGAGGTTGTTGTTGAGGTTGCTGAGACTGCTGTTGCTGTGGCTGCTGTTGAGACTGCGGTGGAGGTGGTGGCTGTGATGGCTTATGCTGAGACTGCAGTTGTTGTGGCTGCTGCTGTGATTGCTGTTGTTGCTGCCGAGGCTGTCCTCTTCCGGCTGAAGGTCTACCGGATGCAGCTTTTTTCCCTTTGATGACACCTAACACTGCGATGGCAGCACCCGCTATCACCACGATTATACCGATGAAGAAAACGGGTTCCAATCCTAATATCGAGAATGGCTCGCCTTCCTGATCTAACACCATGTATTCAACATCCAACGTTTGGCCATAAGATTCCACCGTATCTTCCTCCACTTCTAAAGTAACAGTTACATTCTCACCAACTTCTAAATCCTTGTAGCCATAGAACTGTCCAGTATCCTCCCCACTCCTTATTCTATATACATAAAAATAAGGGTCGATATCGGGATCTGAATCTTTATCTACAATCTCTCCACTCACTACGACTTTATCCCCTACGCTATGGTTCTTGAATTCAATCCTATCCTCTGTCCATTCCTGCTCGATATTGGAGAGGTTCGTTTCTTCGGCCGTTTCGAAGGCCATTATCCCTGTCATGCTCAGAAGAATCAGTAAGATCCCCACTACCAGTATCACTATCCCTGTAATCAATATATTCTCATTCATCTTATATCCCCTTTTGTATAAGAAATCTTCATTTATACTTTTTTCGTTTCACTATACTTATGGATCCTAGCGCTAGGCTCGTCCCTGGCTGGCCTGCTGTTTCCGGTTTTTACTCGATTCAGGGCCGGGTTTAGCCGTGAAGACCAGGCCGAAAGCTATTAAGTTTATAAACGCCGCGATTATGGCCAAGAACCAAGCAGTTGAACCTCCCCAGGATGCATCAACTTCTACACCATTGATTTCTTCGTATGACGATCCAAAGAAATGCTTTGCCATCCCTTCCTGGTATGTAGCCAGTTCATCTTCAGACTCATCCTCCCACTCCTTCTCGAATGCATTAGGTAGGTCTATCGCCATATAGATCGGTGCTATTATCGCGAATATGAAACCGATGATTACAAGCATAGCTCCGATTTTGGGGGAAGCTATATTGATAGCCACTAGTAAGGCTCCGATTATTCCTAAGATCGTTCCAACCATAGCACTGATCACAAATATTCTAGTATTGTCAAATACCGAACCAACTTCACGCATCTCGGCATCATCGTATTCCTGACTATCTGCTTCTCTATCGTTTATTGAAGTCTTACTCTCATCGAAATAGTAATCTTGGTCCATGGTCATATCTCCCCTTTCTTGGGTAGACCTGTACCACGGAGTCACGAACGTCATGCTCAATAAGATCAACGCTACTATCACCAGCACAGCTCCAATTATCGCTTTAATTTTCATGATTCGATCCCGTTGCATTAATGACATAATAATATATATTCTTTAGGTAGAAAAGGACAAATTTTCTGAGTTGCATCATTCGGAATAGAAGGTAAAATGGATTAGACGTGTTTGAGAGATATTTGAAGCAGTCCCTTCTAAAAAGCTTAAATAATCTTTTTCCATCTTTCTATGCGAGAGGAAAAAATCTTGTTCGGAGGATTTAAAGCTAAGAAAGGAAGATGCGAGCTCTGCGGAAAAGAGAGCGACCTCGTTTCCGATTTCTTGTCGCTCTGTTTGGACTGTATCCGTAGCGAACCCTCCAAAGCGCTAAGGAAGAGTGAGGCTCTCCACGGAAAAGCAAGAGAGGAATCCGGTCTCCCCGTACCATCTAGAGAAAACTCCGAAGGTATCGAGTGTGAGTACTGCGCTGTAAACTGTAGCATCGCTGAAGGAGAAAAAGGATACTGCGGGCTGTCCCGGAATGAGGACGGCCGATTGATCCGTGAGTTCGGTAACTCTGATAAAGCTATAGGTTCGTGGTATACAGACCCTCATCCGACCAACTGCGTGTCTTCGTGGTGCTGCGCAGGGGCTACTGGATCAGGCTATCCAGAATTCGCTAAAACACCGGAGGGAGACAAGGGTTATAGAAATGCGGCCGTGTTTTTGGGCTCGTGCTGTGCTCACTGTCTATACTGTCAGAATACCGATTGGCACAGGATGACCTCTTCTGGGGCTCCCATACTGGAGAAAGATGAACTAGTTGAGGATCTCGTAGCGGACGAGTCGATAACGTGCGTTTGCTGGTTCGGCGGTTCACCGGAGCCGCAGGCACCTTTCGTATACGAGGTCTCAAAAGAGATATTGGATAAGGTGAGGGAAGACAGGATATTTAGGGTGGGGTTCGAAGTCAACGGTAACTTTGCCTGGAAATGGTTGGAAAAGATAGCGGGATTGTCACTGAAGAGCGGAGGCGGGATAAAGTTCGATCTGAAGGCTTGGGACAAAAATCTTTATCGAGTGTTGACCGGCATAGATCCGCAACCAGTATTTGAAAATTTCAAGAAGTTGGAGGAGTACGAGAAAAAACGAGACGAGCCGCCTTTCCTTCGAGCCTCGACACTTCTTGTCCCTGGTTATATCGACTTGGAAGAGATAAGGAAGATCGCTAGGTTCATCAGTAAAGTAGATACATCGATACCTTATTCCCTGCTCAGCTACGCTCCCGCGTACAAGCTCGACGACCAGCCGAGAACGAAGAAGGACTTCGCACTTACGGCAAAAAATGTGGCGGAGAACGAAGGACTAGAGAACGTTAGGATCGGTAACACACATCTGCTAGGATGACCTCTAATGGAAGATCTCCCGTCCGGCTAAATATCATCGGCAAAATGGGTTGGTGAAGGTATCGGCGATGGTTTGAAAAAAGAGACTCGTCCAAGTGCTGACGTTTTTGCTCTTGGCTAGACCCCTCATCCCTCTGAAGACTTCGAGGCGGAAGAATTGCTTTTCAGTTCTTTAACCATGTAAAAACCTTCTAGCTCGTAGTCGTGTTTCCTGTAGTAATCTCTAGCACCCACTCCACTGGTCACTCTCAACTTTTCTCCCCTTTCTTCAGCGATTCCTTCACACTCTTTCAAAAGGTCACTCCCAAAACCGGAGTGTTGAAAGTCCTTTCTCTCTTCATCAACGGGTGTCATCTCTCCTACGACCTTCAACTCTCTCACGGTCGGGATCTCTTTCCCGTTCGTTCTCAACCTAGCGTATCCTACGAGAACATCGTTAGAATCGCTGAGTTCCAAGAAATGTTCAACACCGCCGGAGGCGCGGTAAACATATCTTTTTAGTTCAAGTGATCCAGGATCGAATTCTTTATCCGAGTGACCGACCTCTCTACACCTTATACAATCACACCTCTCTTTTTTATCCTCTAATTTATCTCTCGCATACTGCCTGAGGTTGCTCTTTTTGACCCCTCCCTCGACCAGTTGGGACGGGATGTCTCTTTGAACCCTTTGGATCCTCACATATTTAGGCACGGCTGATTTCATCTCCGCTATGAGACTAGCGGCTTCGTCCGTGTTTAAAGGCTCGTAATCGCCTTTTTTCCATCTTTCGTACAATTCAGTCCCTTCGACGATAAGAGTAGGATATATCTTCAGCATGTCTGGCTGACACTTTTCGTTCCTGAACAGTTCGAGGAAGTCTTTGAGGTCGTCCGCTCTGCTCATCCCTGGGAGGCCGGGCATGATATGGTAGCATACTTTCAACCCTCTTTCTTTGGCTAGCCTGGTAGCCTCTATAGAATCTTCCACGGTATGGCCCCTTTCGATCTTTTTCAATATGCTGTTCCTGATGGATTGAACACCGATCTCTATCCTCGTGGTTCCGAGTTCCAACATGCGGTCCAATTCTTTTTCCTTGCAGTAGTCCGGCCTGGTCTCTACAGTGAGGCCGATGCATCTTTTTTCACCGGATTCGTTGAATTTTTGGGCCTCTTTTAGGGATGAGGATGTCTTGCCGTTCAAAGCGTCGAAACACCCTTTAACAAAACCTTTCTGGTAGTCCCAATCTCTAGCTGGAAAAGTACCCCCCATTATTATCATATCTATCTTGTCAGATTCGTGGCCTATGGCTCTGTATTGGTCCAGTCTGTCCTTAACCTGTTCGTATGGATCGAAATCGTTCCTTTCGCCTCGTAGAGCTGCGGGTTCCTCACCGGTATAAGACTGTGGACTGGGTTCTTCACTTTTAGGCCCCCCTGGGCACATCTTACACCTCCCGTGAGGGCATTCCGCCGGAGATGTCATCACCGCGATGACTGATACGCCGGATTTCTTCCGAGCCGGTTTCCTCTGAAGGACGTGAAGAACGTCTTCTCTCGAAACTCCGTCCATCTCTTCGACCTTTTCTAGGATCTCTGAATTCTTCGGCAGCTCGTCCCTATCGTACTTTCCACAGAGCCTTATCTTCCCCTGCTGAAGCTCTTTCGGCGTGGATATCCTGCCTTCTTCTATCTCTCTGATTATCTCCTCGAAGTAATCCATCGTAAGACCATTTCGACGAATGGGTATAACAATCTTTCTATACCCGTAAACCGAAGAGGCAGGGAAAAAGGATATATAACCGCTCATATTAATATTGCCTACACTGAAGGGCTCATAGTCTAGGTCGGTTATGACATCGCCTTGACACGCGTTGGATTCTAAAAGAATCCACTGGCTTTAAGCTAACGCTCAAAATGGCGAAGGTCGCCGGTTCAAATCCGGCTGGGCCCACTACACTATTGGTTCATAACCTTTTTTAGATGAGGGTTTTTAGTTCATGTTCTTCCGTAAATCCCGCCAGTGGCTCTGGTGTATCTACACGTAAAACCCTTTCTTCCCTCTTTCCCACGTAAATCTACGATTAAATGGACACTGGGTCCATCATCACTGCGGTTCAATGGACCCTTTGAGAGGAATTCATTAGAAAGATTTCTCTTATATATTATACTTTCTGCCCCGTCTGTTAAAAAAAGGTCCCCGATAAGTCCTCTTCTCTTTAAATACTACAGCCCTCCAATCCACTGTTACAGAAATCAACCTCTTTACGGTGCCTTCATATCTGGAAAGATCTCGACATTTTAAATTCCGACTATATAGATAGTCTCTGCTCCTTCACACCCGTTTGGGCCCTATACATTACATTTAAGTTCGATTTTTCTATGTAAACTCACAATGACCTCATTACCTCCTAAATACAGAAAACTGAGCAAGTACCTTTCATATATACTCAGGCATCATCCGGAAGAGGCCGATCTTTCGATAGATAAGTATGGTTTTGCAGAGCTGAGTAAAGTCCTGGAGGCTTTGAAGAAGACGAAGCATTCATGGGCCGATAAAGAGGATATCGAGGAACTTATAGAGCGGTCCGAGAAAATTAGGTTTGAGATCAAAGAGGACAAGATAAGAGCTCTGTACGGCCATTCTATTGACGTCGAGATCGAGGAAGAAGTTAATCGATCGCCTCCTGAAACGCTCTATCACGGCACTTCTCCACGATCCGCCGAAGCCATTTTAGAGGAAGGTATAAAGTCGAAGAACCGACAGTTCGTACATCTTTCAAAGACCGAAAAAGAAGCTTACAGGGTCGGAAAAAGACATCATGGGGAGCCGATTATCCTCCAGATCGATGCTGAAAAAGCCTGGGAAGAAGGTATATCTTTTTATAAAAGAGGAGACGTGTTTCTGGTTGAATATATGCCTCCGGAATACGTGGACGTTTCAGAATAGAAGAATGCGAGCACCGGGATTTGAACCCGGGTTATAGCCTTGGCAAGGCTAGGTGATACCAAACTACACTACGCTCGCAGTAAATTTCTAATTTCCGAGGGCGTTGGGAATTATTTCCCAGTCACGCTCGCAGGAAATCTTCGATTTTTGAGGGCGTTGGGAATTATTTCCCAGTCACGCTCGCAGGAAATCTTCGATTTTTGAGGGCGTTGGGAATTATTTCCCAGTCACGCTCGCAGGTAAAGTTTCCTTGAAGTTAGCAAAATTACAGATATCAAATTCAGTTATAAACATTTTGGATTTTTTGATACTTAAATTTGACGCTCTATAACGAAAGATTTATATCACAAATTGGCAAGAACATGATTGGATGAGCAGAAGGAAGAACAAGAGGATCGCTAAAAACCGTATTAGGATACTTTTCGAAGAGGCGGAGAAAGCCGCTTTAGCCGATGAACTGAAAAGAGCCAACAGGTATGTAGAGTTGGCTAGAAAGATCGGCATGAGACATAACGTATCTCTTCCTTCTGAATACAAGAGGAGGATGTGCAGCAGCTGTTACTCCTACCTTCATCCGAGTAAATCTTGCAAAGTTAGATTAAAAGACGGGTTGCTGGTGAGCAGATGTTTCGAATGCGGAACCATCAACCGGTACGGATATGAAGATCGTAAAAATAAAGAGTGATCGACCATGGATAAAGAAAAAGCGAAAAAGATGGGCCAGGACTTGCAGCCGACTCTTCACATAGGAAAAGACGGCGTGACCAAATCATTGTTGAACGAACTGGATAAACAGCTGGAAAAAAGAGAATTGGTGAAGATAAAGGTCAACAGGAACGACCCTCTTCAGGATGTGGAGAAGACCGCCGAAGAATTGGAGACCTCGTCTATAGGTGAGCTGATCGAGGTGAGAGGAAAAACCATACTCATGCTGTATGAAGAGTAAAAATCTAGCCTCATATCCTCTTAACTTCGATATCGTAGGCCATCTGTATCTGTGTAGCGGAATAGGTCCGGACCTCCCTTTCTTCCCTGACGTGGACCTCAAAACCATCGTTTTTTATATCTTCTAAAAGCTCTTTCAGACTCTCTTCTCTCTCGCTCTCTTCCACTATCTCGTAGTAGTGGATCACCCCCTCATCTTTCAACGCTGAAACTGCCGAATGGATGAACTTTTTGGATGTGTGCGGCAGATTCATTATGATCCTGTCACTCTTAATCTTGGGCGCTATCTTTTTAGCGTCGGCTTCGTAGATCGTCACAAGATCTCCTATATTGTTCCTTTCGACGTTCTTCCTCAGGTACTCAACGGCTTTAGGGTTCAGGTCGACGCTGTGAATATGTTCGACGTCGACGTTTCTACCTATCAGCACGGTGTAAGGCCCGGCGCCGGCGAACATGTCGAACACGACTTCGTTCTCTTCGACCTTTTTCACCACGCGCCATCTTTCCGTCGCTAAACGAGGAGAAAAGTACACTTCGCTCACGTCGACTTTGAATGCGGCGCCGTATTC
>JAZKSH010000090.1:0-8190 GCA_036626195.1 Thermoplasmatota archaeon
CTCCTTTCTTATCTCCTTTTGAGAGGTGCCTTCACCGGCGAAAGAAGTTCCACACACCGGGCATGTCTCTTGGCCCGCCTCGAGAGAGGTTCCGCACACGGAACAGGTCTTAGATGCTTTTTCTTCTGTTGTCTCCTCCGTCGTTTTCTCTTCCGCTTCATTCAAAGTCTCTTGCATCTCGAAATCTTCCTTTTTCTTTTCACTCTGGCCTCCATCACATTTTGGACAGTTCTCTTTGGCAGCTCCCATCAATGAACCGCATTCGCTGCAGAGTTTCAGTTTACCCCGTTCGTCTTTTACGTCCTGGAGGAACCTATAGATTTTCTCAGCAGTAGCTCTACCTATTCTCTCGATGGAGGCGAAATCGTCTCTATCAGCTTCCTCTAAATCTTTCACCCGTGAAAATCCGGAAATGATCACCCTCTCAGCTCTTTTTCTACCGATGTCTGGTATCTTCTTCAGGTTATCTAAAACCTGTTTTTCCTCCTCCTCGATATCCACCAAACTACCACAGATCTCACATCGATCAACATCGGGTGGATTCATGCTGCCGCATGCAGGACACTTGAGATGGTCTTTCTGCACCTGTTTCACCAGAAATTATAGTAATTATAGTTTTCAAAGATATATAAGTTTTGTGAGAAAATATGAAAATTATAAATATTAAAACCGTTTTCCTATCTTATAGGAAAAGTAAAAAAGGAAATTAATTTAATATAGGAGTGTATTATGGGGACGAGATAAGATGGGCAGTATTCCGCATTTCAACCCTCGTGAAGTGGAGGAGAGAACTCAGAAGAGATTGAAATCAGACGATATCAATGAGAAAGTAGACGAAGAAAGAAAAGGAGGTAGGAACTACTATTCAGTTTATCCTCCCTTGTCAGTAAAGGACGAATTCACCTGGGACGACCTGTATAAGATATTTTTATATGATGTTTGGAACCGTTTCAAAAGCATGAATACTTTCAATGTGAGACATGGAGTCGGGTACGATCCCTATAATTTGAGGATAGAAAGATCTGTTATCGAAAATCTAGAGGACGAGCAGAAAGTTTTAGGTGGTCTTGAGGAAGAAAACTGGGAAGAGATCATCGGAAAGATGGACGAGAGGTCAGACAGGTTCAAAAGCGAGATGACGAATCAACTCCAAGATTTTGGCCTGTGGCTCAATCCGGAATTCGAATACGATACCAGGTCAGGCTCCTTCGTAGACTCGATATGGTGGACCGTTAAGGAGCTCATAGATAAGGACCTCTTTGTCAAAGAAGAGAAACCCGTCAATTGGTGTCCTAGGTGTAAATCCCCCGTCGTTGATACGGAGACCATCCAGAAAGAGCAAATAAAAGAAAAAAGCCTTTTAAAAGTCCCGACGTCCGGCGGAAAAAATAGATTTTTCCTGGTCGAAATGGAAGATCCATGGAAGCTACCCTCCGGCATGACCCTTGCAGTGGAGCCCAAAGAAAGTTATGCCGTGGTGAGATACGTATCCGAAGAAGGAGGACCTACTCAGATTCTCATGAAAGAAGACAAGGTAGAGAAGATAATGGAAAGAGGGAGGGTAGAGGATTACGAAGTGATAAATGTGGTAGAAGGTGAAGATTTGGAAGGTTTGAGATTCAAATATCCTCTTTACGACAAGGTCCCCTCACATTCGGAAGAAGAAGGTGAATACATCCATAAGATAATATGTTCTGAGGAGCTAGTCAAAGATAGCGAAAAAGGAACAGGATTGGTTTTTCTCACCCCCCCACACGATGAGGAACATTGGAAGATAGCCAAAGAAGGTGGTTTGACTATTTTCAACTCCGTGGCAAAAAACGGCCATTATGACTCAGGAATAAGACACAATAAATATTCGGGTCTGTCCGCACCTCAGAGCGATCAGATAATTTTAGACGACCTTGAATCTAAAAATCTGTTATTCTCCCGGACGGACGAAAGAAGGAAGGTCAAATTCTGTGCCGCATGCCTCAATAAGATAGTCAAGATACCTCATAGAGAATGGTTCTTCAAAGTATCGAAGAAAGAAGATACGATACAAAACCAATTAGAAGATATTGACCTAATCCCGTCAGATGAAGATCTAGGATTGAGGGATTGGATAGTGACCAGGAAAAAGCGGTGGGGTATATCTTTTCCTCTGTGGAGATGCGACTGTGGAAATTCTTTCGTTCCCTCTGATCGCTCGCACCTGGCGGAAAATTCGGATTTCAAGGAAGACGATCCTCCCACTCCCGAAATCATATCAGAAGTTGATACAGAATGTCCGAGATGCGGAGAGAGAATGGAGTGGGAAGGTAAGATATTGAACCCTATATTCATACAGGCATCCTCTCCGTGGGCACAGCTCGGCTATCCTCACAGTGAGAAAGAATATCAATCATGGTGGCCCGGCGAGATATTCATCACCAAACATGCAAAGAGAGACGATCTGCTGACCGCTACTGTAACCCTTTCATCGACACTTCTCGAAGAAAACTGTATCAAAAAGATGCTGATGCAGGGGCCCGTAGTGAGCGAGATCGATTATAAAGACGTAAGAGGATTAACGAGTAAGCAAGGTTATGATTCTCTAAGGTTATACATGCTTTCGGAAGATCCTCCGTGGGAAAGTCGGAAGATAAAAGGAGATGACCTTCAATACCCTCATCCTATAGTGAGAGTCCTGTGGAACTTGAAAAGTTTTTTAATGGAGCAAATCGAGAAACATGAAGTCGAGCCCGGTGAGACGACTCTCGAATTTCTTAAAGAAAATATGAGTGTTGAGGACGAATGGTTTCTGTCAAGTGTAGAATCTACGAAAAGCAGAGTTAAAGAATCATATAAGAACGCCCGCTACGATGAAGCTATAGAGCACATCGGCACGCTGGTGAAGGAGGACCTGGCCCAATGGTACTTCAGTCGAGCGAAGACCAGGTTGAAAGAGAGTGAAGAAGATGATGTTACTTCTTCGATCTTAAAAGTGCTTTACGAAGCCCTGATCTCCACGACTAAGATGCTGGTTCCCATATCTCCTTTCATCGCTGAGGATATATATGAGAAGCTAAACGGTAAAAAGGAGTCAGCATTCCTCTGCGATTGGCCTGAAGCAAACCAGCTCATCCAGAAGCAGGAGCTGGAAGAAGATATGAAAGAGGTAAAAACGATCGTTGAAGAAATAAAGCTCATCAAACGCAGGAACGATATCCCAGAAAAATGGCCTTTAGAGCGGATAGTTTACAAAGGTAAAACTACCGAAATCATGAGCGTTATAGATGGATTCGAGGAGATAATCAAGGAGAAAGCGAAAGTGAAAGATATCGAAACCATAGGACCGGAAGATGAATGGGAGGATAAGATACTAGAGGTTCATCCCAATGAAAAAGCCATAGGAAGGGTGTACCAGCAGTGGAAAAGCAGGATAGCAACCATGCTCAATCAGAGAAACCCTGAGGAGATCAAAGAAGGAGTCGAAAGAGGTGATTTCACCATCGGGATACAGGGGCGAATAATAGAAATAAAGCCTGATATGGTGACCTTTAAAGCAAAGCTACCTGAAGGTTTCGAGGAGATCGTTCAAGAGTATCATGAGATATACATTGACCTGAAAATATACGAGGATATCTGGGGGGAAATGATGGCAAAAGAAACGATGTTGAGATTGAAGAGTATGCGGGAAGACTTCGATCTTGAAGAGAGTGACGAGATCGAGGCTTACATACAGACTTCTGAAGAAGTGAGCAGTGTATTAAAAGAATACGAAGATATGATAGTTGAAGGTGCTAACGTAAGAAAGCTCAGCATAAATGAAGAAGAAGCTGAAGATATCGAGTATGTCTATAGTTGGGAGATTAATGAAGAAGAAGTGGATATAGGCATAGTGCCCCTTTACAAAACAAAGCTGATAGATTATTACAAAACTTTCTCAGGCGTTGATGAGGAGATCGCGGAGAATCTTTACAAAGGGGGCTTTACCTCGGTAAAATCTCTCACTAAAGCTTCAGCTTCTGAGATATCCAGTATAGATGGAGTGAAAAGGAGTCTAGCTAGGAGTATAATACAATCTATCGAAGAGGAAACTGAAGAGGCCGTAGAAGAAGGAGAAGAGATACCTGGGGCGATGGAACCCGCTCTCGAGGAAAGAGAAAAGAAGATGGCAGAGAGAGGGGAAATGGAGATGGAGGGCGAAAAGAGAGAAGAAGAATACCCCGCTGAAAGGGAAAAAACTGGAGAGGGCGGCGTCGAAGAGGAACCTGTTGAAGAGGAAGAGAAGATGCCGCTACCAGAAGGTATAGCCATAAGCTCGACCTACCTGGTTGATGAGAGAGGGTCTGACAAATCATCATCCTTCGAGATGTTCAAGCAGATATTGGAAACCGGAGAAGAAGGCCTTTGTGTGACGCGGGATTATCCCGACAAGATCAGAGACCAGTATGGTCTTGAAGATGTAGATATAATCTGGCTTTCCAATGTGGACAGAGAAGACGTTATAAGACCGAAAAGTCTTGAAAAATTCAGCTTGACCATAGAAAATTTCCTAACCAGGAAGAAAGGAGTCATCTTGCTCAATGGACTCGAATATCTCATCACCAACAATGATTTCCGAACGGTTTTACATCTGATACAATCGATAAAGGATCAGGTCGCCATCAACAAATCCATTTTGATGATACCCGTGAATCCCACCACGTTGGAAGATAATCAGATGGACCTTTTGACGGGCGAAGTGGACGAAGTGATAGATCTGTGAAAGCTCTCAATCGCTGAAAGGTGGAAAGGCATGAATATCGGCATAGTGGGACCTGGAGCGATGGGAACCTTTCTTTCGGGCCTTCTTGCCCAAAAGAACGAAGTCACATTATTGGGAAGGCGAGACGAAGATATAGAACGTATCGAGATCAAGGGAGAAACGGAACTTGTCTCGGAGATTGATTTCACAACTGATCCCCATGAATTGGCGTCTGCCGATTTGGTAGTGATCTCCACCAAAGCGTTCGATACTGAAGAGGCCGTTAAAAGCATCGTATCTCACCTGACCTCAGACTGCAGCGTCCTCTCACTTCAGAACGGTCTGATAAACGAGGAGATCATAGCAGATTTCGTAGGTGAGGAAAGAACTGTCGGCGGGATAACGAGTCACGGCGTGACTTACCTTGAAACTGGAAAAGTCAGGCACGCGGGGAAAGGAGAAACCATCATCGGTCCCTACCCTAAAGGGAACCTGGAAAAAAACGGAGTGAAGAAAACCGTGGAAGTCTTGAAGGATGCCGGGTTGAAAACTGAAGTCAGCGATAATATAATAGGCCATATCTGGAAGAAGGTGATAGTGAATGCCGGTATAAATCCGGTGACGGCGCTTTTAGGAGTGAAAAATGGTTTTTTGGTAGAAGATGAGAACCTTCTTGAGGTGATGAGGGAAGTTGTCGATGAAGCGACTGAAGTCGCTCGAAAACATACAGAACTGCCTGTCGATGATACCTTTAAAGAAACGAGAGAGGTGGCCGAAGCCACGAGAGATAACAGGTCAAGCATGCTACAAGATATCGAAAATGAAAGAAGAACCGAGATCGATCACATCAATGGGGCCGTTATCCAGAAGGCGGAAAAAGCGGGAGTTTCGGTGCCGGTTAACACCATCTTATATCGACTGATAAAAAGTATGGAGAAAGCAAAATCTGTCAGCTGACCTCTCTCTTACTCCTCCGAGAATATGCTGCAGTTCTGTTATCCACTTACCGCTCTATCTTTACTTCCAAGTTCCTCCTTAACGTGTCCGATACCGGGCATCTCTTTTCTATCTTCTCTACGAAGTCGGGTAACTTCTCTTTAGGGACACCTTCGATACTCTTTATCTTGACCCGGATATCTTGAAATCCAGGGAAAACGTCGGCTTTTCCTCTAACGCCGCGCGGGTCTAGATCGCCCGAAACATGCATCTCAAATTCGTTCAATTCGTAACCCATCTGTTGTGCCACTATAGAACCCGTAAAATCAGGACAGCCTCCGAGCTGTTCTGGTTCGTCTATCGTGATGGAGAAATTCCTTATATTGACTTCGCACTCGAAGCCTTGTTTCTTTTCCGTCTCAGCTTCAAAAGTAGTCATTTTAGCTTTACTCATATCATATCACCGTTTGAGGTATAACGGTCTTATCTGTTAAGTCTATAGGTGTTGACCGGTTTTGAGATGAGGTGAGCTATTTCTGTGCTATTTGGAAAAAAGATATATAGCTATCCCTCGTAATATAGGTTAAGATAAAACGGTGGTGAGGATATGGAGAAAACGATCTGCATGCATCGTTCGACTGATGACGATTGGCTTCCACTACTCAGGAAAAAATCAAAGATGACGTTAGCTCCTCATCCTTACTGTAGTAAGTGCGGACTAGTCAGGAATATAGGTCCAGACAGGCCGCGAAAAATAGGGTATTATATAGAGAAACTCTCGGAACTGGAAAGATATCTGGAAAAGGAGGATTCAAAGGGTGGAAAGAGCAAGTTGACAGAAGCACAGAAACGGCTAATAGTCAAAGATATGGAAAATCAGGAGGTCTTCAAGGACCTTTATGGAGTTTTGGCCAGCACTCAAGCGGATAAGTTCATAGAGATTATCCAGAAATATAGGCCAGATATCGAAAAACGAGTGATCAAATACAATCTCGAATGATAGTAGAACTGATTTTGCTCATGACGGACGAGGTCAAAGATGGATTCAGAAAATCTAATCAGCGTGATCATACCCACCCTGAACGAACAGGAAGGGATAGTGGAGGTCATAGAGGATATACCTGAGGATCAAATCCATGAACTGGGATATGATTTAGAGATCTTGGTGGTAGATGGAGGGTCTTCGGATAGGACCGTAGAAAAAGTAAAAAACATGGGTATCGATGTTTTTCATGCCGAGAGAGGGAAGGCTGAAGGGGTAAGAAAGGGCATTGAAGAGGCGGAAGGCGATCAAGTTTTTCTTATCGATGGAGACGGGTCTTATCCCCCCAAAAGGATACCGGACATGTTGAAAGAACTGAGAAACGGGTCCGATATGGTATTGGGGAGTAGATTCGACGGCCAGATATGTAACGGGGCGATGTGCACCAAGAACAAGATAGGGAATAAGATATTGACCACCCTAGCAAATAAATTGTACGGCACAGAGGTGTCAGATCTCTGCACCGGCTTGAGAGGCTTCAAAAAGGAAAGAGTAGAAGATAAAAAAATCTCTGCTAAGGGTTTCGAGATAGAAGCGAGCCTCCATGCAGTTTTTTATGATAGGAAAATATCTGAGATCGGCATAAGATATGATAGAAGGAAGGGAAAATCAAAATTGAGGACGGTAGATGGATTTAAGATAGCCAGTAGACTGCTCAAAGAGAAGTTCAAAAAGAGTTGAGAACATGTTAAAGATAGAAGTCCACGAGATAAAAGGAGATTGTCCGGTTCATGAGAAAGGTGACGAGATAGTCGTAGAAGACCCAGAGATAAATATAGATAGAACTGACAAGCTGTGCACCCACGCACTCGGTACAATCCTGCACTACACCACCGCTTTGGAAAACGGAGTGAATCCCTTGGAGTTAGGATTGAACAAAAAAGATGAGGGCGTAGCTTATTTACAGTGTGTGGATCCAGGGAAAGATTACACCCACGGAGGAACCGTAATATTCAGGATCGAGATAAAGTGACGTGATCATCGTGAAAGGGATATACCTTCTTTTTCTTCATTTAGAGGGCCCTGTAAAGAAGGAGATAGGACAGCTAGGCAAAATAAACTTCGAGCTGGGAACGTACATTTATGTTGGATCGGCACAAAGGGGTATCGAAAGCAGGGTGAAAAGACATCTGAGAGAAGACAAAAGGAAACACTGGCATATCGATTATCTTCTAGAAAATGCATCCGTGGAGGATATGATTGGGTACGAAGAAAAAAAGAAGGAGGAATGTAAGACCGCCTCTTTTTTGGAAAGAAAATTTAAGAAGATCGAAGGATTTGGCTGCTCGGACTGCAGGTGTGATTCACACCTTTTTCATTCTAAGAGGAATTTAGAGAATATAATCGACTCGATTAGAGAGTTCAAAGGTGAAGAAGATCTGAGGCTGAGAGCCTTCGAAAGTCAGTAACCTTTTTATCCTATCCCTTATTGTTGAGGTCAAAATCAAACAGGGCCCGTGGGGTAGCCTGGTCGATCCTTCGGCGTTCGGGACGCCGGTAC
>JAZKSH010000091.1:0-8158 GCA_036626195.1 Thermoplasmatota archaeon
TGAAGGGAGAGCGTTGGGCTGAAGTTGTTATGGGAGAGAAAGTACCTTGGCTGTTCGCTTGGGCCTTTATGGAGGAGAGATACAGCCGCTTCCCCGCCCTGTTGGCGCTCGAGGAACCCTGTTCCTCTACCCCCTCAAAAGCTTACGCTTTACACGGAACTAGTTCCGTGAATCGAAGGAATCTTTTAGATTCATGTAGATTCTGCGGACTGTGCTGGCCGCTGCCATCCCCTAGCGACCTGCTCGCGCCGAGATGTTGAGGCGTTCTTAAGAGAACTTCAGCATTTCGCCGGTGAGCGTGGGAGTCACTCTGCTCTTCTTCTCTCCAAGGTAACTAGGTTTTTTTGTTCCAGGTTTTTCGAGAGCTTGGATACCGTGTTCTTGATCCAGAGAATCGTAGCGAAAGATTTAGGAACAGATTAAAAATCAAGTGTAGTGAAATGGAAATCACCCGAAGATTGCGGAGGAAAAGATTTCCTCCTTTTCGACAAAACTTGCTTTTGTCGTGCAGAGGAAAAGATTTCCTCCCTTTTCGACAAAACTTGCTTTTGTCGTGCGGAGGAAAACTATGTTTCCAACGTTTCCTTCAGATCACGAGGTCTTTAGAGCGAGCGAGAAAAGGAATCTTATTCATTTGAATCACGAAAGCTGTGCTTGAGCGAGAAAAGGAATCTTATTCATTTGAAGATTCCTTTGAAACCTATCTGTTTCCTGCGGATACAAAATTTTTAGTGGGTTTGGTGTGGGGGAAATAACCTAGAAAATAAGAGGGACAAAAAATATTTTAATAGTTAATCAATAGAGTCTTAATCGTGTTTGAATAATAAAATACCTACAACGGAAGATGGAGGAAAAAAGATGAAAAGAGTTATGCCCATATGTTTGATGGTATTGTTGGTTTTGTCTGCAATAAGTTTTTTTGCCCCGCTGATAGTAGCTGAAACTTCCCTACCAGAAGATGACCCTATGACTGTTTCTTGGGATGGAGATCAAGATAATTACACGACGGATGTATCGACAGATAGTTACTCGGTGGTAGGGATAAAGACTCATCAGTTTCATGAAACTGATAAGGGTTTTGGACTTGAGACATATGACAATCAAGAACATGTGGGGGATCCAGTGACGGAGATTTGGTCGGGTTCTCCATACAATACGGTGTTTTCAGTGATAGATGGACGTGAACTTTCCTCGAACGAAACATATTATCCAATCGTAAGAGAGGGGGAGGATGTTTCAATTGGAGACGAATACACTATAGAGTATGAAGGTCCAAATACCGTCGAGACCTTGGATATAGATACTCCTCAGGGGGGCGAATTTATTTCTAACGAAACTTTTGACGCCTATCAGGTTGAGCTGGAGGCAGGCACTACTTATAATATAACTGTAGATACACCTGTAGGTTCTGAGTACCCGCTCTATCTTTTAAACGGGGTGGAAGATAGTGTGGGCGATTCCACTGACCCAGACAACTTTAAATCTAAAGGCAATCATATTGCTTTGTCGGCCTCAACAACGGATGGAGCAACTCAGGAGATAGTGGTAACTCCTACTGAAACTCAACCGTATTGTATCGCTGTTTTGAACCGTAATGGATTTGAAGGGTCTTATGATGTATCAGTTAGAACGGACTTTGATATGGAAAACGACCCGAAAGAGATGACCTATCTAGAGGGCACTGGAGATGTTGGTGATCCAAGAGTGACTCCGGAAAGTGGTAATTATACGATGGAAATGTCCACAGACAGTTACTCGGTGGTAGGGATACAGCCCCATCAATTCCACGACCCTGGAGAAGGTTTCCGACTAGAGACCTATGACAATCAGCAACACATTGGAGATCCAATGACTGAAACAAGGTCGACCAGTGGATCTTTTGAGACGGTGTTTTCGGTAATAGATGGTCGTGAACTTACCTCAAACGAGACGTATTATCCCGTCGTAAAGGGGGAAGATGTTTCTTTAGGGGATGGATACACGATAGAGTATGAAGGACCAAATACTGTTCAGAACTTAGGGATAAATAGTTCTCATGAAGATGGATTCACATCGGATGAAGTCTTCGATGCTTATCAGGTGGAGTTAGAGGCCGGAACAACTTACAATATCACGTTAGATACCCCTCCAGGATCGTTGTATCCGCTTTATCTTCTGGATGGAACGAAGGATAGTGTTGCTGATTCCACGTATCCAGATTATGATGAGTGTTCTGGAGATCATCTCGCTGTTTCGGCCTCGACCACTGATGAGGCTACACAAGAGGTAGTTGTTACGCCTACCGAAACTCAACCGTACAGCATAGTGGTCTTGAACCGGAACGGATTCGAAGGGTCTTATGATATATCAGTTAGAACGGACTTTGATATGGAGGACGATCCTAAAGAAATGACTTATTTGGAGGCTAGTGGAGATGTTGGAGACCCTCGAGTAACTCCGGAAAATGGTAATTACACGATGGAAATGTCCACAGACAGTTACTCGATGGTGGGGATAAAGACACTTCAGCATCACGACCCTGGAGAAGGTTTCCGACTAGATACCTATGACAATCATGAACATATTGGAGATCCAATGACTGAAACAAGGTCGACCGGTGGATCTTTTGAGACGGTGTTTTCGGTAATAGATGGGCGTGAACTTTCCACGAATGAAACGTATTATCCTGTCGTAAAAGCGGAAGATCAAGTTTCTTTGGGAGACAAATATACTATAGAGTACGAAGGACCGGATACAGTTGAGACCTTGGAGATAGATACTTCTGAGCAAGGTGAATTTGCTTCAGATGAAGTCTTCGATGCTTATCAGGTGGAGTTAGAGGCCGGAAAGACTTACAATATTACGTTAGATACCCCTATAGGATCGTTGTATCCGCTTTATCTTTTGGATGGAACGGAGGATAGTGTTGCTGATTCCACGGCCCCAGCTTATGTTGAGTGTTCTGGAGATCATCTCGCTGTTTCGGCCTCGACCACTGATGAGGCTACACAAGAGGTAGTTGTTACGCCTACCGAAACTCAACCGTACAGCATAGTGGTCTTGAACCGCAATGGATTCGAAAGCTCTTATGATATATCAGTTAGAACGGACTTTGATATGGAAGACGATCCTAAAGAAATGACTTATTTGGAGGCTAGTGGAGATGTCGGTGATCCAAGAGTGACTCCGGAAAATGGTAATTACACGATGGAAATGTCCACAGATAGTTACTCGGTTGTGGGGATAAAAACACTTCAGTATCACGATCCTGGAGAAGGTTTCCGACTAGATACCTATGACAATCATGAACACGTTGGGGATCCTGTGACCAGCACGATATCGACTGGTGGGAACTTTGAAACCGTGTTCTCTGTGATAGATGGGCGTGAACTTTCCACGAATGAAACGTATTATCCTGTCGTAAAGGCGGAAGATCAAGTTTCTTTGGGAGACGAATATACTATAGAGTACGAAGGACCGGATACAGTTGAGACCTTGGAGATAGGTACTTCTGAGCAAGGTGAATTTTCTTCCGATGAAATCTTCGATGCTTATGATGTTAAACTTACCGCCGGGGCAACTTACAACATAACATTGGATTCTCCAGACATATCTCAGTATAATCTTTACTTGTTGAATAACACCTATAATACGATATCTAACCCCTTGGAAAAATCGGAGATCTCTGACCTAGAAGAACCTCAAAATATCACATTCGTTCCAGAAGAAACAGGATACTACAATATAGTGAGCACTAATCCTAGTAGATTTGCTACCAATTACACGATTTCAGTTGATTTATATTTAGAACCTGCTAATTTCTCAGTTGAGATCATCTCACCAGAAGAGGGTGCGGAGATCAGCAAAGGTGAAGAAGTGGCTGTTGAATATACAATCGAAAATATCGGTGAAACAGAATTTACAGAAGAAGTTGGCTTCTTAGTTGATGATGAATTAGAAAAAAATGTAGAGCTTACGCTTGCTCCTGGGGAAGAGCACACTGATGAATTCATTTGGACAGCTGAATCTGTGGGAGAATATAGGCTTAAGGTTGCAAGTGAAGATGATATCGATGAAGTGGAAGTAGCTGTTATAGAAGAAGTGACAGAATATGAGCTGACCATTGAAACGGAAGAAGGAGGAACAACGGACCCGGATCCGGGTACTTACACTCATGAAGAAGGAGAAGAAGTGGTAGTGGAAGCGATCCCAGATGAAGGATGGAATTTTGTGAATTGGACCGGAGACTACGAGGGGACTGAGGAAAACATAACCATGGTGATGGATGAGAACAAGACGATAACGGCGCACTTCGAAGAAGAACTAGAGAGCTACGCCCTCACGGTCACCGTAGAAGGAGAAGGTAGCGTAGACGTCGATCCTGATCAAGAGGATTATGAGGAAGGTACTGAGGTGACCCTCACAGCGGTGCCCGCCGAAAACTGGACATTCATAGAATGGACTGGAGATCATGAAGGAGAGAACGATGAGATCACAGTGACCATGGACAGCGACAAGACGATAACGGCGCACTTCGAGGAAGAAGTCATAGAAGAGCCGTACTTCGAAGTGGAGATAATCGAATATGATGACGAAGTGGTTGAAGGAGAAGACGTTGCTATCGACTATGTAGTGACTAACACGGGAGAGGTTGAAGGGATTCAAGACATACTTCTCACGATAGGGGATGAGGAGTTCGTGGTCGAGGAGAACTTGGGACTATCTGTTGAAGAAGAATATCAGGATGTATTTGTCTGGGAAACGGAGGAAGGAGATGAAGGGACTTACGATATATCGATAGAGAGCGAGGATGATCAACATGAACTGGTTGAGGCTGTGAAGGTTGAGGAGAAAGAGGAGTTAGAACCAGCGAACTTGGAACTGCACGAATTACTGGTCGACGGGGAGCCTTTGAAAGTCACTGTGGAAAAGGACGAGGAAGTGGGGATAACCGCTGAAGTCGAAAATCTAGGTGATATGGAAGGCGAAGTTGTTATCACGATTTATGAAGACGTGGACGGTGACTTGGAAGTGGTGGACAGCCAGACCTATACTATAGAAGGTGGTGAAGTCGAAGATATAACTGAGGAACACGTTTTCGATGAAGAGGGGAATTATGTAGTGGAATTGTCCGAAGATGAGATGTTGATGGAGAACGTGATGGTCGAGGTAGAAGATACTGTCGATGATGAAGGGGATGGAGGCGATGAAGGGATCCTCTCTTATTGGTGGATCTTCCTGATATTAGCTATGGGTTTGGTACTTATCGTTATCTTGGCGGTGTTGGCTAAAGGAAGAGATACTTCTGAAGATAATCAGGAAGATTCTTCGCAGTTGGAACAAGCTCCCGGTGGAGAGAAAGTGGAGGAAACGCCGCCACCTGAAGAGGAGACGGAACCTCCCACTGGTGAGGATGATGTGGAGAATACACCGCCGCCTGAAGATAGTGAAGAGACATCTTCAGAGGAGGGATCCGGATCAAGCGGTGTTGAAGAGGATAATCAAGTATCCACGCCACCGCCGCCTGAAGAGTGAGGAAAAACACGGGAGTGAAAGCGTTCATACATTATCGGTATCGGGGTGGACTAAATCACCTTTTGAGCCGGAAATAGGACGAGATTTGTAGCCGAAATCACCCGAAGATTGCAAAATTTTTTGGTAGGTTCGGTGGGATGGGAAAAAGGAAATGGAAGGGGAAGGGCGAAGGTATTTTATATGGCGATTTATCATTATAATATTGTTCAAGAAGAGGGTTGGACATGAAAAGCAAAATCTTCGTGGTTATCGCTGTCCTCTTTCTGCTACTCAGCGGGATGCTGGTAGCGGTCGGAAGCGAGGGAGAAGGTGAGAAATCTGACGAGGTGTCGGCCACACCTCAATCAGAACCGCAATCTACGGGTTATCTGACCGGTAAAGTCAGGGACCTCAACACGTTCGAAAATGTATCTGGAGCCGCGGTAGAAGTGAACGAGACGGGCGACTCGACAACCACGGACGCATCCGGTGAATTCAACATCACTCTACAACCTGGTCATTATAACATAACCGTTACAGCCCCCGATTACTACCCTGAATATAAGGAAGTAAGCGTGACGTCGGGTAACGAGACCTCTAACCTCATCTATCTAGAGGAATACACGGGGACTCTCGAGGGAACCGTCACGGATAAGGATACCGGAGAACCGATACAGTATGCATCGGTCACGCCCGCAGGGTATATGCTGGGAGCTATGACGGACGAAGACGGCTATTACAATATCGAAAATATATCGATCGGAGAGCATTCGGTTGTCGCCTCTACTTCGGGATACGAAAACGCCACAAAGAACGTTACCATAGAGAAAGACGAAGTGAGCACTCTTGATTTTCAGTTGGAAAAAGCAGAGGAGGTAGAGAAAGCTACAGTGAAAGGGACGATCAGGGAACAAATATCCGAGGAACCGATAGAGGGAGCGACCGTGAAGATCGAAAACGAGACGACGAAGTCTAACAGCACTGGTAAATATAAGATCATGGTAGAACCGGGTGAGTATACTATCACGTATTCGAAGGAAGGTTACAGACCTTTTTCGACCGATGAAACATTGGAGAAGGGGGAGATACAAACTATAAAAGTCTGGTTGGAGAACATAAGCAATCCTATAATAAAAGGTACTGTCGAGGATCAAGATTCCGATGAACCTATCGAAGGTGCTACCGTAAAGATCAGTGATAAAACCGCGACCACCACCGCTGACGGCGAGTTTGAGATAACTCTCGAAGAACCAGGTGAGTATACTGTCGAGATATCCAAGGACGGTTACAAAAGTTATTCGAGTGAAGAGACGTTCCAAGAGATAAAAGTATATGAAATAGATGCTGTAAAACTCGAGCCGAAAGCAGGTACAGACGGGGAAGAAGATGGTGACGGTTTTCCACTCCTGCTCATCATGATCCTGGCAGTGGTTTTAGCTGTCCTTCTGATAGGAGGCATCGTGTTCTGGATGAAAAGTAAAGAGGAGGAAGAAGAAAAAGTCTCGCCTCCAGGTCCGCAGGGGTACCAGAGAAAGGGGGGTGGAAGTGGAAAAAGAAGCAGGAAACCGCCGGGAGGGGTGAAGGGAAAAACAGGCGGGAGTATGGGAGCCGCTGCGGCGCCCTCGAGTGCGGGAAAAAGAAGCCAAAAGAGCCGAAGATGCCCTGACTGTGGCGGGGAATTACGATGGATAGATGAATACGAAAGATGGTACTGCGATACATGCGGGGAATACAAGTGAAAGTGGGTAAGGATAAGGCCGGTGAACTCTCATAAATGGCATCCGTTTGAAGATTGTGAGGATTTAGAATATTCTGTAGGTGTCTGGAAGCGATCATTGTCTAAACTCTAGGGAAAACCAACGATCGGTTTTGTTTCCTGGAACGAGATGGCCTGTTTTGAGAGAGAGAGCTTTTTCCTCAGACTTTCAAATGATGAATGAAGGATGGCAGATAAAGACGAGATGGAAGCAGCAAAGTATGAAACTGCAGGATCGTGGAGGGGAAGTATCTGAGGTGCTGTATTTATGGGGAAGGTCTTTAGAAAAACGAAGTCACTCTACGAGGATGAGGAGTACTTCGGAAAGAAAGTTATGTATACAGTCATACCTCACTTTATCAATATAGCTGGCCTTATGGCGGCTATAATCTTAATGGTATTCTCGGGGATGATGTGACGTATGGGTTCTAAACTAGAAGGACTGCCGACTCGTGGAGGAAAAAACCAAAATGAATATAAATGGAAACAAATCATTAGGTGTAAACAAGAGGGAATTAGATGAAAAAGTGCCTTGTGTGGATTATAGTTCTAACATTACTTTTCAATCTTTGTGTTATCTTAACAAGAGAGGGTGAGTCAACATCTGGTCAATTTGATGAATTCGAGGTCATCACTATAAACGGGGATGAAGAATTTAATGAACTTGCTTCTTCAGAGAACTGGTCAGGTGATGGTTCGATATCCAATCCCTGGGTGATCGAAGGGTACCAAATCGATGCTAAGGGAAAAAGGTATGGTATAAAGATTAGTAATACAACAAATCATTTTGTGATAAAGAATTGTTATCTTCACAATACTAGCGGAGGGTATAATGAAGAAGATTTTGGTATATATATGTTCAATGTTGAAAATGGGTTGGTGACGAATAACACGTTATCGAATACCGAT
>JAZKSH010000092.1:0-7853 GCA_036626195.1 Thermoplasmatota archaeon
AATGAAGGAGGTGAACACTCTCTGTTGATCAGACCCACTAGGAACTGTTCCTGGAACAGGTGCGCTTTCTGCCCTTATTATAACGGAAAAGAGTTCCAGATCAGGGCAGTCGGTGAGGTAAAAAAAGAAATAGACACCGTAAAAAGGATCAGAAACATGCTGGTTGAAGATTCCGACGAAGTAGATAAAGTCCCTTTCAGGTGCCTATCTATGGTCTCCGGATGGGTAAAAAGCGGCGAGAGGACCGCGTTTCTCCAGGATTCTAATTCTCTGATCATGCCGACTGAACAGTTGATCGAGGTGATCGACCATCTTGTGGAATCTTTCTCCTCTCTAGAGAGGATCACTTCCTATGCAAGGTCGGACACTGTTGCCAAAAAAGATATGGAAGAGCTTGAGGATATCAGAGATGCGGGTCTGAGTAGACTGCACGTCGGTCTAGAGAGCGGAGACGACGAAGTGCTGAATCTCATCGACAAAGGAGTCACTTCGGAAGAACATATCGAAGCGGGGAATAAAGCCATAAAAGCGGGTTTTGAACTCTCTGAATACGTGATGCCCGGGCTGGGAGGGAAGAAGTTGTCCGAAGAACACGCTCTGAATACCGCTAAAGTTTTGAGCCGGATAGATCCTGATTATATCAGGATGCGTCCTCTCTCCCTGTTTCCAGGCACCGAACTGCACCGAAAAATGGAAAAAGGTGAGTTTCAGCTGAACTCTGAACTCGAAAGATTGGAAGAGGTGAAAATCATGGTGAAAAATCTCGACGTAACTTCAAAATTATGCTTCGATCACGGTTGGAACAGCTGGAGAAACAAAGATGGCGGTTTACTGTTCAAGAGGGACTACGAAGGTTACAATCTGCCGGAAAAGCGTGAACACCTTCTTGATCTGGTGGAAGAAGGATTGAAAGTCGATGAGTCTCGCCACTCCTATGGACGTTCTAGCTTCAGGGCCTGAACGGAACCTTCTTTTTCAGCTCTTCACTTATCGATCTTCCTTTCGGATGGTATAGATAATCTAGAGCGGTCCCTTCAGCATCTTTTATTTTAGCGCGGTCTATCAGCTCGGAAAACTCTCCATCCGACAATCCTTCGGCAGCCATCGCATAACCCTGGGCCGCCTTTTTCACTTCTCCCGCTCCTTTCAAACACCCCAATCGTCTTACCGGGGCGAACTTTTCCAGTCTGCGATCCAATTCCTTCCTAACTTCGTCCATGCGCGTCAACCTGCCGGAGAGAAGGATCTCGTTCGGCTCGGAAACAGAAGTCAACATAGATGCGACGCCTCTCTCCACGCCTTCCATCATCCCCTTCCAAGCGATTTCGCTTTTTTCCTCTTGCTTCCTGCTCTTCAACAAGCTTTCCGGAGAATCTTTTTCGGAGACTGACGCGGCTCCTCCGTCAAATATATCCGACTTATCCCATCCTCCAACGAGTTGAACAAGTTCTAGATCCATCTTTCCGGCGGTCAAGAACCCGGGTCCGTTCGTGGTACCTCCCAAACCGTCGACTATAGTTCCGCTCTCTACCGCTAAAATCGAATTGTATCCATATCCCATCTCCACTAGGATGAAAGATGTATCGGAATAGGGTATGTTCTTTTCCGTCGATTGGTCATGTATGCCGAGCAAACAGCTGCAGAGCTTGTCCACCGTACCGAGATCCAGTTTGTTTATCTTCCTCCATTCCGGAACCGTGGGTAGATTTATCACACCGGGGATATAACAGACCGGCCAATCCCTTCGCTTCATCTCCGACGCTATCTGGACCATAGCGGAGTAAACCATTATACCCGGGTCTTCGATGGAAAGAGCAGATTCTAGATCATCTCTTGTGAGCAGCAGGATGTAGGTGAGATACCAATCCTCTAGAATTTCGATGTCTAGATCGCTGAGATAAGTTATCTCCACCCCGTAACCGGAGGGACCCGCGATTAGATCCACGGGCATCGCTTCCTCGATAATATCGATCAATAGGTCTGGATCTTCAGCCAGTTTAGAGGTGCTCAATACCTCCTCGAAAAATACCTCGCCATCCTCTAGACCGCACACCTCGAAGGATTTTGTTCCCGGATCTATCCCGACAGCTCTGACCATTTTGGGCCCTAATCCCAGCTTGATTATATATGTTTTCTGTCAGGCTGGAATTTCTTATCTTGACTCAAGGCTGCTATCATCCCGTCACCATCCATGTTTTTTGTATAGGTGCCCCAAATAATGGACGATCGCCGTAAAGATCACCCACAATATGCCCAGGAGGAGTATGCTCTCATATAGACCCCTGTCGTCGAGTCCGGGTATCAGCGTCTTTCCCTCTAGAAGCAGTACCAGGGCTAAAGAGCCGTAGGCTCTCGCCCCGAAAGCGGGAAAAAGGGGCCGCAGGTGGAGCTTCATCACCACCATGCCCGTGAGAAGATAGATGATCAGAGCTATCAGCAGAGTGGGCGGTATCTCGATAGAAGCTAACAGTAATATGAAGGAAAGTATATTGTAAAATACGGTCGAACGACTGACGTAATGCTTCTCCACCACTATCCCGTATATCAATATAACAGCTACACCACCCACTGCGGCCTGATAGGAGTTCAATAAGGGCATGGTGGAAAGATATAATAACAGGTTATATTTAAAACCTTTAAAGATATAGTTCGTGATCTGAGCTGTGAAAAAGGAAGAGAATGTCGATATGAATATTGATGACCTCGATATACCTTCGAAAGCTAAAGACGTGTTCCGCTCGCAGGGCATAGGAGAACTCTACCCGCCTCAGCAGAAGGGGGTAGACGACGTTCTATCGGGTAAAAACTGCGTTTTCGCTTATCCCACCGCCAGCGGAAAATCTCTTTTGGCTTATCTGGCGATAATAAGAAAGGTGCTGGAGGAAGGCGGAAAAGCTCTCTATATCGTACCTTTGAGAGCGCTGGCGTCTGAAAAGTCCGAAGAACTCGAAAGGTTCGAAAAGATAGGTCTGAACGTCGGGGTCTCAATGGGCGATTATGACGCACCTGATCCTTCCCTGAAAGACTACGATGTGATCGTGGCGACTTCGGAAAAGGCGGACTCTCTCTTACGCCACAACGTGGACTGGCTCTCAGAGTTGAACTGCGTGATCGCGGACGAAGTCCACCTGGTGAATGACAGGGAAAGAGGCGCCACTTTAGAGGTCACTCTATCAAAATTGAAGCAGGTGAATCCTACGGCCCAGATAATAGCTCTGTCCGCTACTATCCAGAACTCCGACGTGATCGCGGACTGGCTGGACGCGGAAGATCACGAGAGTGACTGGAGACCGGTAGAGCTGAAAAAGGCCGTCTTCGAGAAGAACAGCTGTTCCATAAAGTACGAAGATCTGGAAGAAGAAATGATGGATTCAAGAGGTAGCGCTATCAAAACGCTCTGTCTTCCCACTATAGAGGATGGAGACCAGTGCCTGGTGTTCGTTAACAGCCGAAAGTCCACTGAAGCCGTGGGTAGAAGGTTATCCTCAAAAGTCCGGGAGAGCCTGACCGAAGAAGAAAAAGAGGAACTTGAAAGCATCGCGGACGAGATCGAAAGTGAGGGCAACACTTCGGTGGGAAAAAATCTAGCAAAGATGATCAGGAAAGGAACCGCGTTCCACAACGCCGGCTTGAGCAATTTTCAGAGGAAGAAGGTGGAACGCGCCTTCAGAAACCGTTCGATCAAGCTGATAGCCGCCACTCCGACTCTTGCCGCGGGTATCAACATGCCCGCGCGTAAAGTGGTGGTGAGAGACTGGCGGCGGTACGACGCGCTGCTCGGTTACAACGCCCCTATACCTGTCATGGAGATACAGCAGATGCTGGGGAGAGCGGGAAGGCCGGGCTTCGACGACGTCGGCGAGGCCGTAGTGGTGGCTAAAAACCAGAGAGCCGCGGATAAGATCTTCGACGAGTACCTGATGGGGGACAGCGAGGCGATAGTTTCAAGGATGGTGACGGAAACCGCCTTGAGAACTCATCTTCTTTCTTTAGTTGCTACGGGCCACACCTGCGTGGAAGAAGAGATATATGAATTCATGGAAGAAACTTTCTACGCCCGGCAGAGCGATATATGGGCGATAAAGGACAGGGTCCGTAAAGCACTGGATTTTCTTGAAGAAGAGGATCTCATAGAGTTGGACGAAAACGAGAAATTAGAGCCCAAGACCTTCGGCAAAAGAGTCTCCGAGCTATACATCGATCCGGTCTCGGCGGTGAAGATTAGAGAAGCCGTAGAAAGTGGAAAGATGGGGCTGAACCTGTCTTACCTGCATACCATCTGTTTGACACCCAACATGTACACCCTTTTCGCGGGCAAGAGCGAACTGCAGAAGTACGAGAGAAAGGTGGATTCTCTTCGCGCCGATCTTTTCGAGGACCTGCCCCACGATAGAGGTGAGTTAGAGGAATACCTGAGAGCTTTAAAGACCGCTCTGCTGTTGAAGGACTGGATCAACGAGGTGCAGGAGGACGAGATCGCTGCAAAGTACAGTGTAGGACCCGGCGATATCTACAACAAGGTCGAGACCGCGGAGTGGCTTTTACATTCCTCCGCGGAGATAGCTAGATTGTACAACCCGCAGAAAGCTGAGAAGCTGAGCGAGTTAACGGAGCGGGTAAAACACGGCGTTAAAGAAGAACTGTTGACCCTCACTGAATTGGATCAGGTTGGCAGAGTTAGAGCTAGAAGTCTTTACGACGCAGGGCTCAGAAAAAAGAGTGAAATCCGAGAGGCAACGCCGGAGGAATTAGTGAAACTTCCGGGGATAGGTGAGACCATAGCTGAGAAGCTGAGTGATAAGGAATTCAGTGAGAAAGAAAGGTCTTTGGAAGCGGAAGAGAGTAAAGAAGATGGGAAGGGAGAAGATAACCAAACTTCTCTAGCCGACTTCTGACGGTTCTCACTTCTTCAGATCTTTACCGAGCTTACTTTCCACCGATTCTATCTTACCAGTGATGCGGTTCTTAGCTCCCTTCCTATCGTCTATAATTATCTTTGTCTCAACACGGTTCGAGTGCTCTTTCATCGTGTGATGGCATCTTTTTATCAGGTCCATCACTTCGTCCCAGTCTCCTTCGACTATCGTTCCCATAGGCGTCAACTTGTACTCGACGCCGCTCTCGTCGACTAGATCCAATATTCTTGATACATATTCGCTCAAGCTCTCTCCCTTGTCCAAGGGCACTACGGAGAATTCCGCCAACATATCTATCACCATTGTATAATTCATTCAGCCCTCTAAAAATATTTGGGAGGACGCACAAATTGTGCATAAATTTAAAATTCTTTGATTCTTTACTCTACTGTGATCAAATGCCGGGCATAGGAATCATAGGTGGTACTGGGTTCGCGGAATGGGAAGAATTCGAAGTGGAAGAGACGGAGGAAAAGCACACACCCTGGGGAAGTCCCTCTTCGCCCCTGTATCGGGGAAGTTTGAAGGGTAAAAAAGTCGTTCTTGTAAAAAGACACGGTCCAGACCACGAGATACCGCCTCACCGGATAAATCATAGAGCCAACATTTACGCTTTGCAGGAGGAAGTTGATGAAATAATAGGCATATGTTCCGCCGGCGCTTTGAAAGCCGATATCGAAGTTCCCAGCATCAGCCTACCGGAAGATTACGTCAACTTTTGGAACCCGGTAACTTTTTACAACGAGAAGATCAAACACGTCACGCCCGGACTGTCTTCGGACCTGAGAGAAGAGCTTATCGAGGGCGCGGATGAGGCTGATTTTGGAGACATCGACGAAGACGGGGTTTACGTTCAGACCATCGGTCCGCGCTTGGAAACCAAGGCTGAAGTAAAGATACTTTCCGATTTCGGCGATCTCGTGGGGATGACCATGGCTTCCGAAGCCACCCTGAGTAAAGAGGCATCTTTAGAATATGCCTGTATAGTCGGGATCGATAACTACGCCAACGGGGTGAAAGACGAAGAAGTGGAATACGACGAGATAGTCGATACTGCCCAGGATAACTGGGAGAATATCAAAGAGATTTTAGAAAATTTTTTGGAAAAGAGGTGAACCTATGGGCCTAGCTGTGAAGAACGCGAATATCATAGGCAGAGAGGGCAGATGGGACGTTTTGATCGAGGGCGGAAAGATAAAGAGTATAAGTCAAGAGGAAGAGGCTGAGAAGGTTATAGACAGCTCCCAAAAATACCTCTCGGCCGGGTTCTTCAACACCCACACTCACGCGGCGATGTCGCTCTTCAGAGGCGTGGCGGACGACAGGGCTTTCTGGGATGCATGGCCCGAGATAGTCTGGCCTTTGGAAGAGAACCTGGACGCCGAAGACGTGTACTGGGGAACTAAGTTAGCGTGCTTGGAGATGATCAAGACCGGAACCGTGGCTTTCAACGACATGTACTTTTTCATGGAATCCGCCGTCGACGCGGTGGAAGAGATGGGGATGAAAGCCGTCATGAGCTACGGTTTGATAGACCAGAACGAACCGGATAAATTGGACGAAGAGATCGAAGCCACCAAGAAGTTCGTGGATTACGCCGAAGATTCAGAGGTGGTAGAACCCGCTTTGGGTCCCCACGCCCCGTATACGGTTTCAAAAGAAGGTCTGGAGTGGTGTGCGGAGTACGCGGAAAAGAATGATCTTTTGGTCAACATCCATGTCGGGGAAACTGAGAAGGAAAAGAAGGATTTTAGTGAAACCCACGAAGAAGGATTCGCGGAGTACTTGGACCAGGTCGGACTGTTGAACGACAAGTTGATCGCGGCCCACGGCGTCTGGTTGGAGAAAAAAGATATGGACCTGTTTGCTGAAAACGGCGCCGTCATAAGTCATAATCCCACTTCTAACATGAAATTGGCGGTGGGAAAACCGATGGACTACGGAACGATGAAAAAGAAGGGAGTAAAAGTCACTCTAGGGACGGACGGATGTGTCTCGAACAACAATCTAGACATGCTGGAAGAGGCGAAGACTGCGGCGCTTCAGCAGAAGATGCCGGGAGACCCCACGCTCATGGGTGCGGACCAGTGTTATGAAATGCTGACCCGGAAGGGAGCCGAGGCCTTAAACCTGGGTTCCGGGAAGATAGAAGAGGGGAGTCCCGCCGATCTAATACTGATAGAAAAAGGTGTGAAGGGAGTCCCGGATCATGATATAAGATCCAACTTGATCTACTCCATGGACGGTTCCTCGGTCACCGACGTCATCATCGACGGGAATTTGGTCATGGAGAACGACAAGATCGATGGAGAAGACAAGATAATCAAAAAAGCTTCTGAAAGGGCTGAAGCCCTTGTTTCCAAGGTGAAATGATGTTAGAAAAACTAAAAAGATCTGTAAAGGAATGCCCAGTAGTAGAGATGGACGGTTATCACTACTTTATACATCCTCTGTCGGACGGACTCCCTGAGGTCGAGCCGGATCTTTTGGAGGATGTCGTAGATACCGTGATCGAGATCAGTGACCTGGACTGCGATTACATCCTAACGGCCCAATCGATGGGGTTCCCTCTCGCCGCTGCGCTATCGATGAGGACCGGGCTTCCGTACAAGTTCATAAGAAAGAGGAAATACGGGATCGAAGGAGAGATATCTATAAACCAGGTAACGGGGTACTCCAAATCAGAGATGTTTCTGAACTTCGTCGGTGAAGACGACAGAGTTTTCCTGATAGACGACGTTTTGAGTACTGGTGGAACTTTAAGAGGGATTATCACGGCGCTTCAAAAGATCGGAGCTGAAGTCGTGGACGTTGTGGTGATCTTCGAGAAGGTTGAGAAGGAACACACCCTGGAAGAGGATCTGGGAGTCGAGATCAAATCCCTATTGAAGATCCGGATGAACGGGCCTGAGGTCGAAGTCGTGGATTGATCCGAGG
>JAZKSH010000093.1:0-7812 GCA_036626195.1 Thermoplasmatota archaeon
ATATAGAAAAGGTCTATTTGAACTACGGTGAAGAAGACGAAGAACCTATAGATGTCATGACCGTGAAAGAGGCGAAAAAGTATCTAGAAGAAGGGCATTTCCCTCCTGGGAGCATGGGTCCGAAGATCGAGGGCTCCATAGATTTTTTAGAGTCGGGCGGTGAGAAAGTGCTGATAACCACGCCAGAATCTCTACTCCCGGCATCAGAAGAAGGACCGGGGACCTACATATATCCGGAGTGATATGATGAAGGAATCTAAGCGGGTGAAGGGGATAACTGAATCCGTGATAAGAGAGATGACTAGGAAGGCAAAAAAGTACGACGCGATCAATCTTTCACAGGGATATCCCGATTATCCCACCCATGAAGATGTTTTGGACGAAGCGAAAGCCGCTATCGATGCAAAAATGAATCAGTATTCCATAACGTGGGGTAGAGAAGAACTAAGAAAGAGGATCGGAAAAAAATTGAAAGAATTTAACGGGATAGAGTATGACCCTAAATTTGAGATCACCATCACATGCGGTTCCAGCGAAGCCATAATGGCAACCATGCTCGGTCTGATAGAGCACGGGGATGAAGTCCTGCTCTTTCAACCTTTCTACGAAAATTATGTTCCTGCGGTTTCAATGGCCTCTGGAAACCCAGTATTTTCGACCATAAGCAGAGAGCAGGAGATAGACCGTGAAGATTTGAAGGAAAAAGTGGGAAGCGGTACCAGAGCGATGCTGGTCAACACGCCCCACAACCCAACGGGCAAAGTTTTTACCAAGGATGACCTTCGATTTTTGAGAGATTTATGCGTGGATAATGATATTCTAGCGGTAACGGATGAGATGTATGAAAGGATGATATATGAAGGAGAACACATCTCTCTCGCCTCTCTAGACGATATGTGGGAAAGGACCGTGACCATCGGCGGTTTTTCCAAGGTTTACTCCATAACGGGCTGGAGAGTGGGTTATGCCGCCGGTCCTAAAGAATTGATGAAACCGATCCGAAAAGCACATGATTACACCACTGTTTGCGCCCCAACTCCTTTCCAGCAGGGGGCTATCAAAGCCTTAGATCTGGCCGACAGTTATTACCAGAACATGTTGGCCTACTACAGGAGAGGACGAGATCTTGTCTACGAAAATCTAAAGAAAACAAAGATGGTCCCTTCTAAACCCGAAGGCGCCTATTATATGTTGGCAGACATAAGTCAGTACAGCATGGATGATGTAGAATTCGCAGATCATCTCGTAAAAGAGAAAGGTGTAGCGGTCGTTCCAGGTTCTTCCTTCTATAATGATGGAGGCGAAGACCTAGTGAGGTTCTGTTTCTCTCAAGAGATAGAACTGCTGGAAGAGGCCATGGAGAGAGTGAAAAATTGATATCTGCTTTTACTCTAGAAGTTTACCTGGTTTTCTGAACTCTCCACCCCAATAAAGGATAGCATCATCCCTTTGGAAGTCTTCATCTTTTTTTGCGTTGACGACACTGCCTACAAACCAGTGATGATCTCCCGTCTCGATCTCTTTTTCCAGATCACATTCTAAAATCAATGGACACTCTTTTACTCCCGGAACGTTGATGACCTCGCTCACTTCTTTAGTCAGTTCAAACTTTTCGAACTTATCCGTATCTCTTCCGGATGTACTTCCACAGTCTTTCAATTCTTCCAACATACTGACGTCCGGGACGTTCACTGTAAACTCTTCATACTTTTTTAAAAGGTCGAAGGAGTGCCTTTTCGGTGAGATCCCGGTTCCGAGCATAACTGGATCGATAGAAAAAACGTGGATCATAGCCGCAGTAATAAGGTTAGATTCGTCTTCCGTCCCGGTTCCTATCAGTACGGTGGGAAAGTGGGGTAATAACTTGACTCCATCTTCTGGTGACAAAGTTTCTTTCATGATCGGTAATCATCGAGCCGGGATAATAATCTTTTGAGTTTTTACAACAAAACAAGACTTACACTTATATATCATATCTGCATAAGCCCAAATATGATAGAGCGACCACGTGGTACGAGAGACTTCGATCCCGAGGAGATGGAATCTAGAAGGAAGTTGGAGAAGCTTCTTCGAGAGGAAGCCGAGAGCTTCGGATACAGAGAAGTTCTGACGCCGACTTTTGAACATATAGATCTGTTTTTAGAGAGGTCGGGCCCCTCCATAATCGAAGAGATCTATTCCTTTGAAGACAAGAGCGGAAGGGAATTGGCTCTAAGACCCGAGTTCACGGCCTCAGTGATGAGGATGTATGCAGAGAGTCTACGGGCTGAGCAGAAGCCTTTGAAATTGTATTATTTCGGCCCGGATTTCAGGTACGAGAGGCCGCAGTCGGGAAGATATAGGGAATTCTGGCACTTCGGTACTGAGTTGATCGGTGCGGATACCGCTAGAGCCGAAGCGGAAACTATAGCTCTAGCTTATAACTGTATAAAGAAAGTCGGAATAGACGACGTTACAATGAGGATATCCAACCTTCATATACTAGAAGAATATCTGAAAAATAAAGGGTTATCTAGAGAGGACAGAGAAGAACTCTACCACATGATCGATAAAGAGGAGACTGGTGAGGTTTTAGATCGGTTCGAGCTTGGAGACGAATTCGTCGAACTGTTGGACGCCTCATTTGAGGAAATCCCAGCATATCTTGAAGATTCTAGGCACCATGAGTATCTAGAAGAAGTTACGAAGTATCTATCTTTTTACGGGATCGACGACGATGATTATGAGATCGACCTGCGAACGGTAAGAGGCTTGGACTATTATACTGGTGTCGTCTTCGAGATAGATGCGGAGGGACTCGGCGCTGAGAAACAGATATGCGGCGGTGGAGATTACGATCTTGGAGATATATTCGGGACCGAGATACCTTCTAAAGGATTTGCGATCGGTTTTGATAGATTACATCTAGCCATGGAAAAAGAAGAAAAAAGTTTTGAGGAAGAAAGAGACGGTTGTTACGTCATCCCGATCGGCGAGGAGATGATCTCTCATGCTCACGACGTTCTCTCCACTCTCCGGGAAAACGGACTGCGCAGCGATATCGATCTGAAAGGACGGAGTATCGGCAAAGCCCTAGGTTACGCGGATAAATGCGACTTCAAATATTCTATACTCATTGGAGAAGAGGAAGTGGAAAATAAAGAAGTGGCGCTCAAGGACATGGATTCCGGAGAGCAGAAAAATGTGCCTAGAGAGGAATTACTAGGGGTAATATAAGATGGCAGAAATAGGACTAGAATATCTCAAATCAGGAAAAATGAATAAGATAGTTTTCGTTCTTTTCATCCTTATCCTCTTCTATACTGTGGGCCTCTTTGTAGATCCGCTGACTCTCGAACCCGGCACCGTAGAAGAATTAGATGGAGCCGCGAACCAGGTAGATTATGCCGAGAGATGGGAAGAACTTTCAATTTACCATCGAGTAATATACCAATTCAGCGATTTCAACTGCCATCAGAAACACAGCCGATCCTATATCCTCAATGGAAATCAGATGCCAGTATGTGCAAGAGACGTTGGTATTTTTATCGGAGCATCAGGAGCGTTACTGTTGATGAGCTTGAAAAGAGGGGGCGAGGACTTCAAGGATATACTTTTAGATACGATGAATCTGGACCTATCGATAGCCGAGAAAAAGAAAGTCGTTGTCTTGATCATGTTGGGTGCCGTCTTTTCACTTCCATTAATATTGGACGGGAGCATCCAACTGGTCACGGATTACGAGAGTTTTAACGGGCTAAGAACATTTACTGGCTTACTTTTCGGTTTTGGTTTTTTCAGTTTCATATCCGCTATATTGTTATCTGCGTCACCTGTTGGCGAGTATCAAGATTTTGATTGAACCTCAAATGAAGAATAAAAAAAATTGTTTTTTAGGATTGTCTTACAGAGGTTGATTTCCTACTGTTCTGTACCGCTCCACGTACCGGATCCATATTGGGCGCCTTCGCTGAGTTCCCAGCTTCCCGAAACTTCTTCACCGTCAGAGGTGAAATCACCGGACCATTCAACAGCGCCAAAGCCAGCATTTCCTTCGGCTTCTATCTCTCCGTCGGAAACGGTTCCAGTTATGTCCCCAGAACCGCCACCATCAACGTCAAACGAGCCAGTTACATTTCCTTCATCGAAGTTGACGTCAAATTCCCAGGTTCCGCTGTAGTCTTCTCCGCCTACTGTTCCTGACCATTCTCCAGAATATGTAGATGTACCACTCAACCCACCGTTTCCATTTCCATCGTCCTCGCCGTTTTCATCGCTATCATCACCTGTACAACCGGCAAAAGCAACGGAGACGACTAACAGCAGTCCTATCGCCAACACAAATATATGTTTCTTCTCCATAATATCGGCCTATTTTATCTCCTCGCTATGAACAGAGTATGATTTAATACTTTTGTCTGCAGCAAATCATTTCAATTGAAGGCAAAGCTTAAATACGATATATCCACTGAGTGCTGATGAGGATCTACGATGACTCACTGGCAAGGTAAATCGAATAGAAAAATAACAGGCGGCAAGAGGTTCTACCACAGAAAGAAAAGGAAGTTCGAGCTCAGTCAAGATTATGAACTGCCCATGGTAGCGGAAAGTAAAAGGAAAATAGTCAACAGCAGGGGAAACAACGAGAAGGTGAGGATTGTTGGCGCCGAAAAAGTGAACCTGTCGGACGGTGAAGGCAACGTCACTAGAGTTGAGATCGATAACGTGATAGAGAATCCGGCCAATCCCAACTACGTTCAGCGAAACATCCTGAACAAGGGAGCGATAATCGAGACCGAAGAGGGCAGAGCCAAGATAACCTCTAGACCGGGGCAAGATGGTGTCCTCAACGCTGTCCTGATCGAGGAATAGGATGGTAAGGAAAAAGAGAAAGACTTGGATCATCTATCCTGAATATTTTGATAAAAATCTTTCCCGATCGGACGGAAGAAGAGTCCCTTTAGACCTTGCGGTACCTTCCCCGAAGATCGAGGATATAGGAGATATACTCGATGATTGGGACGTACCGAATAGATTAGAAGGTCACGAGCATTATCCTGGAAGATGGTATGAAAGAAACGGTAGGATCTTCATCCCAAAACAGAAGGGGACCAAACAGGAAGTGCTCAAAAAGATAGGTGAGAAATTAAAAAAACGTAAAAAATGACTTTAAGGCGTTTCTCGTTTTATCTTTAGATAAGTTGCTTTCCCGTTTTCTGGTACACCGTAGATGAAATCTTTTCGAACACTGTGAGCCACTCTTACGGCTCTGCTCACTTCATACCATCTGCTTTCATGGTCTTTTTCCACGGGCTGAACGATATATTCCGCGTGTATGTCTTCCGGGTTACTGGCATAGGCTCTGAATTCCGTTCCATACTTGAAACCCGTCTTCGGGATCAACCCCCTCTCTCTAAGGTCCCTGTAAATCTTGTTCATCAGTTCGAAGCCTTCCTTCCTGGAATGTTCGGATTTCAATTCCTCTAAAGAAGAAGAATTTTCATTATTACTTACTTCTAAAATATTTCTTTCTTTCAGATAGAGTGTCTCGTAAAAAGATAACTTGAGCGAATCGTTATCTTTAGAACCGTAGAAATTTTTATCGTAAAGCTCTTCGAACCCGTTTTTTATTATGCATTTATCACCATATATACTGCCTTTTAGCTTCTTATCACCGTACTTTTCGACACTACCTTTTAAGTCGATCGTCGAAAATCTATAGTATGTTACATCGCCTTCCTCGTCCGCTAGAGCCATGAGCATTATCTTGTTGAGGTTGGATATCTTTTTGTTCGCTTCTAAAATTTCTTTCAGATGGAAGTTTTCTTTCTCCCTAGCGGTGCACAGCCAATATTTCGAGGGCGTCTGTCCTGGGCCGCCACCTCTCGGAAATACCCTGAATGAAGCGGGATCCGAAGCTTCCTTCAAAACGTAGCCCCTTGACCTCATATCCTTGTAGGCGGGATATTCTCTCATGAATTTTTTCTTAGGTACTCTATCCAGTATATCTTCCTTTTTTGCAGTCTGGCCATCCTCATCCACTATCTCTAGGCGATCCTCATCTAAAAGATAGAGACCTTCGTAGATTTCTAATTCCAAAGAATTTCCCGACTGAGGCTGGCCGAAGAAGCCCTTATTGTACAGCCTGCTGGCCTCCTTCTCGTCTTCGACCACTATTTTGTTATCTTTTAGTATACCAGTCATCTGGGATCGAAGGTCTCAAGGGAAAGGAATTATAAAAGTGTGTTCTTTTTGGCCGATAAAACAAGGTGCATGAAGATCATGTCGACGAGAATACTTGTTATATCGGACATCCACGGATCTATGAGAAGCTTGAATAAGATCAAGGCGGCATACCACAAATATGATTTTGACTTCGGCGTGATCTGTGGCGATATAACCCACTTTGGTAATAAAGAAGATTCGGTGGAGATATTGGAAAAGATGCCGACAGAAGTTATCGGAATTTTAGGAAATTGTGATCCAGCAACAGTAGAGCAGGCCTATGAAGAGACTGACAACCGGTATATAGAACTGAAGATGGCGACTAAAAGAGGGATCGATTTCATAGGACTATCAGGATCTAAATACTCTGAAGACAAGGTGGAAGTTTTCAAAGAGAGGTCAAAGGGTGCGGACGTTTTTGTATTACATCAACCCCCTTATGGTTACCTTGACGAAGCTTCAAGAGGAAAACACATAGGAAGTAAAAAATTACTCCCTGTTGTCGAAGATAATCAACCAAAGATTGTACTGAGCGGTCATGTTCATGAAGATAGAGGTGTGATAGAAGAAAAAGGCACGGTATTCATGAATCCCGGACCAGCAGGAGAAGACAAGTTGGGATTGCTCGAGATCGACGGAGAAAAAGTAAAACCGAAATTGATCTAAACTTACGGATGGTATTGATTATTAGCAACATAAACAGGAATAAACGGTTTAGATTTATTATTTATCCTATTTCCGAATTGCTAAAATATTTAAATAATAATGTTATTCATGTATTTTTAAATTACATGAATAACCATGAAAAGGTTAATATTATTATTAATAGCTAGATAACGGATATTTATTTATTATTTTACTAAATTCCGAAATCATTGTTTTGCAAAAATTCGAAAAACCATAGACGGAGCGGAAGAAGTTAAAATCTAACAGACGTAATATATAATATATTTTCCGACATCTTTCCTTTTCATATTTAAAGGTAACGTCGTATTAGTTACGTTTTCCGACATGGTCCGTTTTCGTTATTTAAACCTTGCGAATTTCCCTCCGGATTTTTCAAAAGAGGTCGATCTTTCCTTAATTTTTCTTTAAGGAGGGTATCCTCCGCGTTCTAAAAAAGGTTTTTCGTCGAGTTTTCCGTTTTTTCGGTGGTTTTGATTATAAATTGAATTACCTTTAGTTAAATATATGACTTTATTGTTGTGCATTAAGGTTATTAGGTAAATTAATTACTATACAATCTTAGAAGTGATTTTTTCGTAATATCGAATAACCGTTCATTCGATTTATTTAATTATAATTAGCGCTTTAACGGATATGACTAAACTAGTAAATAAAAATGTTTTTCTGAATGTGAAATCCTATTTTACTCCTAAGATGACCAATCTGTTAGCTTCTTCGTCATAAGGTTCGCCTTCATAATTACCATAGACCTCGACCGAGGAGAATCCAACTCGTTTTAACATGTCTTTCAATTCTTTAGCGGAATAGACCCAATGAGAAAGATTGTACTCCTTTTGACCTTGGTCGGTTATCAGTATCCTCCTGACTTCCATCCAAGACCAATCCTTATCGACAGTTCTTTCTTCCAATTTGAATCCTTCA
>JAZKSH010000094.1:0-7762 GCA_036626195.1 Thermoplasmatota archaeon
CATAATCAGTCACTAGGCTTTCACCGCTGCTATCGTCGTCCATATAGCTCATAACAAGTTTCAACGGCACATCACCACTCTTCACGTCTATGGTCCGCTGATAACTCCCGGTGTTTTCATAGATATTATAACTCGTCGGTGCCGGAGGATTTACTATATTCTTCACGTTCACTCTCCCCCATCCCTGCTGGAAGCTCGGATAGCCGTATCCCATGTCTTCGGCACTATAGATCAGCAAAGCCTTGACAAGATCACCCCTCATATTGAGGTTGCTGTAACCTTTCTCATCTCTCAGGTACTGTCTCACCAATGCTGCATCTCCGGAAAGATGTGGACAGGCCGTCGAGGTTCCGCCCATGTTCCTGTAATCGGCATTTCCGTCACCATCCTCGTCTATAGTATTGTTCTCATATACCGGAGTACCCGGAGTTTGTGATTCAGCGTTCGGACCGTGACTTCCGGCGAATTCTACAACATCTGGCTTTATCCTGCCATTTGCCGTCGGTCCTCTCGAACTGTAGTCTTCCAACTGGTTTGGATCGTCTTCCCCTCGTTCTGGTCTCATATTTTCAGCGGCACCGACCGCTATCGTATTTTTATCGTTAGCTATCCCAGTAGAAGTGTGGATGAAAGGTCCGTCGTTTCCAGCCGCGAAAACTACTATGGAGTCAGGATTACTCAGAAGGAAACTATCTCCTCCACCGTCATAAGTCTGGTCTATCACAGAAGGACCCCAACTATTACTGAAAATTCTTGAATCATATGTATCGTAGCTTGTCTGCCACTCTGATGTATCCAACCCCTCATAATTAACGATATATGCCTCGGGAGCCCTACCAGCGAAACCCGATCTATCATTATAACCCGCGGGATTTAAATCGGCTAACTCCCCATACTCTCGATTGGTGTTATCTAACCCCAGAAATTGTTCCATCAAGTACCCATTACCTGCTGCGGAACCTGTCACATGGGTTCCGTGATAGTGTGTGTCAGTTCCATCCCCATTGGGGTCTTCATAATACTTTACCCTGTCTCCCAGCGGACCCTGGTTGAAATCTGGATGGTCTCTGTCCATCCCTGTATCTTGTATGTGGATAGTCACATTCCTCCCTGTTACTTGATTATTCAGGTTACTTTTTGTAATATTCCAAGCCTCGTCTGCCTGGACAACATTCCCTCCTATATTATTGTATATTTTATTCTCGGGGTCATTTTTGATGAGTTTGACCTCTTCAATCGAAGCGACGTCCGGGAGTCTATCTGCCTGGATAGTAGCGGTGACGTATGTTAGCTCATTGGTTAGAGGTTCTGTTTCCATATCGGTGGCTCCGAAACCTGACAACTTTTTCTCGATTAAGCTTACTTCTTTTTGATGATATGGTTCTATCCTTACATCTATCTCTCCACTAGCCTCCTTGAGATCTCTTTGGACTTTGTACGCAGGTTGGTATATCCCTATCCATTCTACATAGTCCCTTTCCATCAAACTCTTCTTTTGATCATCTGTCAACTCTACCACTACAGCGTTATCACCGACTGATCTGTGAATCTCACCTACAGTATTCTGTATATCCTTTCTCCAGTCTGGTCGGGCCTGAGCTATGAACTGGACGAGATGGTAGTTGCCTTCAGATACCTTCCATTTTAGGTCTAAATCAGGACCTTGCCCGGTATCAAATTTTATCCCCTCCTCAAAGAGATTAATCGTAGTTCTATCCTTTATCTCTTCTAGTTTTATTCTTTGGTTGTTTTCTAAAGCCTCCTTCTGTTTTTCATTAACTCTCACAATAGCTGCCCATCCACTATCGTCTATTATATTTATTTTATTCTTTTCTAAAATGTCTAACGTATTTTGACCTTCTAATGGCACGCGCATATAAGTGCCCGTTGAAGAATCACCGTCAGTTTGTTCGGGTAGAAGGTCACCAACTGCATGATCAGTTCCCTCATTTAAAACAGCACTAGTAGTTGACATTATCAACAAAAGAGTCAAAAATAGAACCATAGTCCTTTTCCCAGATATTTTTGTTAAAATTCGAGGGAAGTTATGTCCACTTCGATTTAAATTTTGTTCTTTTTTGCCTTTCATAAAAACCATCTCCTCTATTTACGATCTATTTTTAATTCTATTTTTTAAGAAATTTTCGCATTCTCCTATCATAGCGACTTTTTCTTCAGTAATTTTTTTCCCTTCAGAATATATAGAGTTTGAAAAAACCTGTATAGCTCCCGCAAAAAGTGATGCATTAATCTTCCATTTTTTTATTTTTAACATTATTTATATCCTCCTAATTAAAAATGAGTATAAAGAAAAGGGTTTGGTTGTAGCTACAGTTTTTATGTGCCACATATTTTACTCCCACGTTCTCAGTAACTTCTACTTCATCTTCAAAAGTAAGACTCACCTGCGTTGCTATTTCTGTAGAGATTGTATTACCTGTTCCTTCTTGCACAGTAACAGTGGTAGGCGATGAATTCACACCGTTATAGGTGGCGGTCACGTTATATTGACCCGTTGTTTCGTAGTAGAATATGCCTCTAGTAGCGTTTTCCCAGTTGAAAGCTTCCACGTTATCAGCTATGATATTTCCGTAAGCGTCGTAGGCCGAAGCTGAGAATTCGATCGTTTCTCCGGAAGTTATCGTTTGATCTGCAGAAGGTGTCAATTCAACGATATCTACCGCACCTGGTTCTACTTTCAGCAATGCTGTGTCTGTCAATCCGTTGTAATCTCCGGTGACCGTCCAATCGCCGGCTATCTCTGTGGTATAATCACTTCCTATCCAACTACCGTTCGCTCCTGCTTCTACAGACCAGGTCGTATTAACGCTCACGTCACCTATCTCGTTCTCGTATGCGTCGTAGGCTACAGCTGTGTAACTCACTACTCCGCCTGCCGTTGCCGTCTCTTCTTCAGGACTGATCTCTATGCGGTCTGCTTCTGCAGGTACTACCGTGATCGTCGTACTATTTGACACACCTTCATAAGTAGCGGTGACTGTATAATCTCCAACTCTTCGGCGGTTAAAGACACCTCTTGTCGCGTTCTCCCATTCAAAGTCCGTCCTGTTGTCAGTGACCAAGTTGCCACCTGAGTCGTAGGCAGCCGAATCTATTATCGTATCATTTCCTGCCGTTCTCGTCTGATCTCCCGGAGATGTTATCTCAACAGTATAATTACCAGTAGTGAACGACCAGGTTGATGAGGTATTCGTCAAGCTTCCATCGGTAGCTTCAGCGTACCAACTGTAAGCAGTATTTGTAGCCAAACCGGACCAGGTGACAGAAGCAGTACTTCCACTGGCCACCCCCAGATCAGTACCTATAAGACTATCGTCTGAAGCGTTATAAAACGAAACGTCCATTGAATCTCCATCTGGGTCGGACACGTCAACACTCAGCGATGGATCAAGGCTTACATCCGTCGCTCCATTGGCTGGGGAAGGATTAACCGGAGCATCTGGTTCCTGGTTGGTGGTAGTCGTGGTAAATGACCACGTTGAAGAGGTATTCGTCAAGCTTCCATCGGTAGCTTCAGCGTACCATGAATAAGTGGTGCCCGGGTTTAGGTTCAACGAACTCGTGCTCGCTGTCGTCCCCGAAGATACTCCCGTCACCGTTTCGATCAAAGTTCCATCGTCCCAGTAAAAACTCACGTCCATGGTTTCTCCGTCCGGATCAGAAACGTCAACGCTCAAACTAGTCGTCGTCGACACTCCCGTCGCTCCATTTGCTGGTGACGGATTATAGGGTGCATCCGGCTCAGTATTACCAGTGGTGAACGACCACGTAGCTGATGTGTTAGTCAAACTTCCGTCGTCCGCAACAACATACCAACTGTAAGCAGTATTGGTAGCCAGACCGGACCAAGTGACCGATGTAGTCCCGTTCGTCACTCCAGTATTCTGTCCTATCTGACTGTCATCTGAAGCATCATAGAACGTTACGTCCATCGTATCTCCGTCGGGGTCCGAGACATTTGCACTTAATGTCGGACTGGTGCTCACTCCAGTAGCTCCATCTATTGGTGAAGGATTCATCGGAGAAGCTGGGGCAGTATTACCCGCACCGGGTTCCGGTTCCGCGTTGGTATTAGAATCTTCATTTCCCACGTTATCTACGGCTCTTACCACGTACCACCATCTTGTATTATCAGCCTCACCTTTACCCTTGTCCATATAAGAATCAGTCCCCGCGGGTACGGAGGTCAGGTAAGCACTGCTGTCCCAGGGACCGGACTGACTGTCCGATCGATAGATATTGTAACGTTCCACGTCATCCTCTCCTGAACCGTCATCTCCCGACAGAGTCCAATTCAATATATTGTCCTCTGTCCCTCCTCTCACTACCTTTGTGATATTGATATCGTCTACTCTCCAGCCAGCGTCACTAGTTCCATAGTTATCCACACCAGCTTCCCATCGGATGTTCACCGTGGAATTGCCGCTGTACGCAGAGAGGTCGAACTCGGCCTGTACCCAGCCACTGCTGTATCCCCAGACAGGCTCCCCTGCCAGCGGATTATCATATCCGCTCTCTGCAGTCCCATCATACCCCCCTTCAGGAGTTATGATGGACCAGCTGTTCCCTCCATCTGTGGATATCTTGACGTTTCCCCCATCCCAGAGGTTGTTATCACTTTCAAAGTCCCTCCAGTGGTAGAACTTTAAGGTGGCACTCTTCGCATCGGAGAGATCTACTGTTGGGGACGTGAGATAACTCATTCCTCCATTGCTCGGATCCTGGTAATCTCCATCACCGAAGTCCCAGGAATGAGTACCTGAATTTGCCCCGTGGGTTCGGATAACCCAGTTCTCCGTTCCCCCAGTACTGTATCCAAGGTCTCCTCCTTCTGCGTCGTCGTACAGTTCCGTTTTGTTATATTCACCCCACCATTCGACCGTTAAACCACTTGGGCCTACCACACTACCGTCTACCGCCGCTGTATCGGTCTTAGTCGCTGAAGTTCCGTCACCTGTATCCGCGTCGTCATAATACGCCGTTATCGTATCTCCGTCCGAGACCTGAAGGACACCTGCTGAATCCGTCGAGGATATATCTATCGAACCTTCAAAGCTGCCGTTCACCGAGGTCTCTGTTAGCGTAACCGTTTCATTAGTAGGCTCGGTATCGCTGTGTATATTTACATCCAAGGTCCCAGCCCCCGCTAGATCGGCATCGTTGACGGTGATATTCACCGTATCCTCTACGGAATACTCGTCATTCTCAATGAAAATTGTTCCATCCGATGTCACCGTAGCCGCATTGTACATCGCTAGGGCGTAATCCTGATCCGTAGCTGCAGTTTCTGGTATCCCGTCCTCCGGCACATCGAAGGCTTCGACCTCAACCGTGTACCCTCCACTTTCAAGGCTTGACGAGGGTATGAATACGTTCTCAAGATTGTTCCTGTCGTCATTGTCATCCCCGTCGGTATCCCAATTAGAATCGATATTTCCACTGCCCGAGACCGACATACCTCCACTAAAAGCATTGCCGTACCAAACCGTTCCACTCGGGTCGGTAACTCTCAACTGAAGATCGTTTTTCAGAGTTGGGCTGTCTCCGCTGGCAGCTTCCTTATCCGTGTAGACCATGCTGATGTTCAGGGGCTTGTCGGTGTTGTCGACCTGGATGTTGTAACTATCTATATCTCCGGTCTGCATCTGGGTTGGTCGATCCTTCAATACCCAATTTGGATACGTGCTTTGATCCACGATAGGTGGAAGGAAAACCCTGCCCCATCCCTCATCGCGATTTGGTATAGGGCCTGTATTGACAGAATCATCCATGTCTTGGGCGGCATTTATCATCAACGCTTTTATCATAGCTGGGCTCGGCAGTGATCCATAAGTGCTCTGATAATAGTCAGCGATCACAGCCCCAGCTCCTGCTGCTGTCGGGCATGCCATCGAGGTACCACTGCACCACTCGTATCTATCATCTTCAGAATAAAAACCCTCTAGATTCGAACTCGATAAAGTTGGGGTGGATGTGGAAAGATCACCTGATCCGGTAGCAGCCACGTCGGGCTTGATTCGGCCATCATTTTCTAAACCACCATTACTGAAGTCAGATATAGTGTTAACACCTGTAACCGGGCCGTAATCATGCCCATAAGTGTCAGAGTCGGGCATGTAATTATTATGTGAGGCAACTGTGACCACGTTTTTACCGCTGCCTGGGCTTGTTATAGAGTTATATCCATCGTTGTTACCAGCGGAAACGAATATACTCAGCGGCTGGTCTCCGCTGGTATTATTATCTGCATCTCTTACTGCACGGTCATACTCTTCATCACTGGCATCATATGAGCTGTCTCCTGTCCCTTCACCCCAAGAGTTAGAGCTTATGTAGGCTCCATTTTGTTTTCCATCTTCTGTTATGGCATAGTAGGTACTAGGGAAGTCACCAGAAGTTCCCTCAAAAACCTGTGTAGCCCATAGTTCCGAATCAGGTGCAGAGCCCTGAGACACATAGAAATCTGCCCATCCTGCATAGGTGATTCCATTACCGTTGTATGTATCTCCCGCGGCTAAACCCGCACAGTGTGTGCCGTGACCATATTGATCATCCCAACCGTCGACAGTGCTCCCTAGGTCTGAACCCCCCGCCACACGGCCAGTGTAATCATTATGTCCCGCATCGGGAGTACTTCCATCGCCTAAACCTGTATCGGCAACCTGGATGGTAATCCCACTACCGGTATAGCCGAGTTGGTTCGCATGGCTGCCGTGATCTCCAGGCCCTCTATAAGGGCTGGCCGAGGTATTATCTCGATAAAAGTAACCGCCGTTTATTTGAGTGCCTATCTCATCGTTAAGTGTAGGGGGTTCGTAGTTATTGATCCAATACACGTCAATATTCTGGGCTATATTCTCTACTGCGACCATAGTTGATACCGATCCTCTTAGTTTGAAATCCCCGGTTGTTTTTTTTGTCAATAAAGGCGTACCATCGAAAAGTTCTGAAACAGATTTTAGACTCGATCGTGTTGCAGCCTTACCTACATAGACTTCCACTTCGCCGGGCTCTATCTCGGCATCAATTTTATAACCTGGATGGAAGTATCCGACCCAGTCGACGAATTCTAGTTCGCTTATCTCCTTCTTCATGTCGGGTGTCATCCGGACGTGGTAGGCGTAATTCGGGATGTAATTTACGATCTCAACGCCTTTGCCTTCTAAAGTATCTCTCCACTCTGGATTCACAGGGCCTAGCATATGGACTATGTACCTCCCTTCAGTTCCCTCTCGATAACCGTCGATCATCATATCTTCGCTCAGCGGTGGGTTCTCCTTTTCAAAATCGAAACTATGGCCCTTAACGGAAAGTTCTGTCCTCGCCGGGAGAGTATTTATATCTATGCCTTTAGAGCGCAGTTCTTCCTCCGCTCTGCCAGGCAACTCTACAAGAGCTCTATCTGGATACTTTTCCAGGATCTCTCCTCCAGCCGATTTCATAGAAGACAAGTCGTTTTCCCCTTCAAGGGAGATCAATACAATATCTGTTTCACCGCGGTCATCAAAACTGGTAGTTATGGTAGAAAAACTTGCTATAACTAAAACCAAGCCTAACAAAACAGCCAAAATCCGGGGTTTGATTTCCATTGCTTTTGCCTCCGGGAATTAAAAAAAAATACTTGAGACTTGTTATATAAAACTTTTCAGAGAACTGGCTTCATCCCAAAATGTTTTAATTAGATACTTATCTAATTATAAATCACCTTGGGATGCACTAGTAAAAGAATGAACCCAAAGGT
>JAZKSH010000095.1:0-7748 GCA_036626195.1 Thermoplasmatota archaeon
AGGTGTGAAAAGGTTTGTCGATTGGTATAAAAGATACTACGATGTAAGCTTTTGATCGTTTGCATTTCAGTACAAATATATGGGCTATCGATTACGGCATTTAGGTGAGGTTAATATCACCACTAGTCACTTTCTTTATACCGGACGCCCCTGACGTGATCGAGATGGGGGCGTCTTTCCTACTGATACTCGCGATAGGTGGTCCGTTCTTTGGTATATTCGAAGCCGTCTCAGGCACACTCAACGGCGCGGGTCACACTTTAAAACAGATGTTCTTGAGCCTTACCCGCCTCTGGGTGATAAGAATACCTTTCGTGTGGATACTCGCTTTCCTGTTAGCTATGCTCTCAACCGGGGTCTGGCTGGCCATAGCCTTGAGCAACGTTATCGCAGGGATCGCTGCCTATGTGGTCTATAAAAGGGGACGATGGAAAGAAAAGGTCGTCTCAAAAAAAACCGACAAGCCGGTTTGAACGGTCAGGATAAATTTTCACAAACGATAAATAAATCTAGATCGTTGAGTAAGTGATGACAGAGATAGAAAAGACGAATTCTGGTCTGAAAACTGAAGGTTCCTGGCAGGAGATAACCGATCTGTGCGTTGAACTCGAAAGTTTGTTTGAAGATTATATAGAAGATAAAGACGAAATAGAAAGATACGACGAATGGAGGCCGAGGGAGGAAGAGAACGAAGAAGAGATCGAGAAAAAAACGGCCGAAGAAGCAGCCCTCGGTCATAAGCAGGTAGAAGAGGAGTTCGAAGGTACTGAGGAAGAACTCGATGAAGCCGAGGAGATGCTGAGCAGGTCTCTGCACGACGTATTGAACGGAGAGAGTCCCGTGAAGGACTTTGAAGAAGCGCTGAAAGATATAGAGATGTTGATAGGTGCTAAGTCCGTGGACTCGATAAGAAAAGTCGAGGAGGTCATCTACAAGAGACTGATGCTGAAGTTCAACCCCTGCTATTTCGATACGGAGGATTTTTCCGTCAGTTTAGACCACAAAAAGAACGGAAACTACGTGTTCTGCGTCAATATGACCGACGAGGATCTCCGGACACATATACAGGAAGAGCTGGACGCATGACTTCATCTTTTTTCTAACTCTTCAACCAGGTCCTCCACGTCTTCGTAGGGTTCCACCGCATCCAAGTCCCATGTACCGAGACCCAAGATCCTCTTACCGTACTTTTCAGCCATGCATATCTCGGAGAGCGTTCCGTATCCACCGTCTATCGCCGCCACAACGTCTCCGTTCAGAACTACTAAACTGTTCCTCAGCATCCCTAGATTCGTGACTATGGGATGATCGACGTATTCGTTGGCTTCTTCCTTCCTCGCTGACGGGAGTATTCCTATCGTGGTCCCGTCGGCTTTTTTAGCGCCTCTGCAGGCAGCTTCCATCACACCGCCTCTTCCTCCACAAACCACTACGTGCCCTTTTTCCGCTAATTTTTCCCCTAACTTCTCAGCTCTACTGCAGTCCTCTTCTGAACAGTGTCCCGCATCTCCTCCTATGATGCTCACGTACATGTATTCGTACAAAACAAGTTTCTCTTACTTATATATTGGCTAAAATCATAAATACTCCGCTCGACAATTGGATACGGAGATCATGGATACCGAAGAGATGAGAAGTCTAGCCGAGATGATGATACAGGAAGGTGTGATAGGTGCGGATCCAGAAGTCCTAGTAAAAGAAAACGTGGAACTGGATGGTGACACCATCCGCATAGGTGGAAACAGTTACTCCAAACGGGATTATGATGAGATCGTGATCTTCGGCATCGGTAAAGCCGCGGTAGGTATGGCCTGCGGTTTAAAAAAATTGGATGCCGATGACGGCTTGATAATAACTAATAGAGTTATGGGGCGGGAAAAGTCTTCTTGCCCTGTACCCATAAGAGAGGCGGAACACCCATATCCAGAAGAGGCAAATATGAAGGCAGCGAAAGAATTACTCCAGAAGTTAAAAAAGAAGAAAAATGCTCTGATCATCTTCCTCGTATCTGGAGGTGGTTCCGCTCTATTCTTTTCCCCTATACAAGGCGTCTCGGTCCGGGAGATGAACGAGCTGAACAGATCGCTGGTTAAGTCAGGCGCGAACATCCACGAGATAAACGCGGTGAGAAAACACCTCTCAAGGATCAAAGGAGGAAAGTTCGCCGAACTGTGCAGGGAAAAAGGTGAGCTCGTTTCCCTCATAATCTCAGACGTTGTCGGAGATGATCTCAGCGTTATCGCCTCCGGTCCGACCTATCCCGACTCTTCAACGTTCGAAGACGCCGTCGATGTTTTGCAACGATACCAGCTTTGGGAGAATATCTCTAAAAGCATAAAAGACCACCTGAAAAGAGGGGTAAAAGGTGAATTGAAAGAAACGCCTAAAAAATTGGACGTGAATAATCACCTCGTCGGAAACAATCTAACCGCTTTGAAGGAAGCTGAAAGGGCGGCTGAAAAAGAGGGGCTTAACACCATAATCCTGACATCCCAAAACAAGGGCGAAGCAAAAGAAGTAGCGAAGCCGCTGATGGGTATCGCCAAAGAGATACAAGATACCTGTAACCCTTTGAAGCCTCCGGCCGCGGTGATCGTCGGCGGTGAGACCACTGTCAGTTTCGAAGACTTAGAAAGCAAAAGCGGTAAAGGTGGACCTAATAGAGAAATGGTGCTTTCAGCGGCTAGGGAGATCGAAAACAGGGATAATATAGTCATCGCCAGCGCTGATTCCGACGGCATCGACGGCGTGGACAAAGCTGGAGCGGTAGCGGACTGCAAAAGCGCGGACAGATCCAGCTACGATGTGAAGGAAGCTCTAGCAGGGCACGACTCTCAGACTTTCTTCGAGGATTTGAACGATAATCTCGACTTGGAAAGTAGCACTAACGTTAACGACGTCACAGTGATCTTAGTCGAAGAAAAATACGAATGATAAAGTGTATCAGTAGATTCACATGCCCGCTATCAATTCTTTACCGACCATGAATGAGAAAGAAAATATCGTTATATTTATCAGTATAGTCTTACCCAAAGTGTACTTGAATTCGATCATATCTAGGTCGTTCTCGATGCTCTTCGTGAAGTAAGTTATTATGGCGGCCATCATTATCAGATAGACCCCCAGAACTGCGGTGAACCAGACGGGAGATATCATCTCCGTCGTTCCCAACCCAGCGAAGACGTCTTCGAGCATGAAGTAAAGAGAAGCTACTATCCCCATTATTATCGGCGCGAAGATCAACGTCGTCGCTTTCATCATCTCGACGCTCTTGGAAAGCTGGTTCTTCACCTCGCGCTCCATCTCCCTGAGATCCTGTTGATATTTAGCTATCTTTATGATGGTCTTACCGGCCTCTTCTGGATCTTTCTCAGTTATCTCGACGACGGTATTCATGGTGGTTTTGACGAGCTGCGATGGAAAATCTGTCAGTATACCCTCTTCACCAAAAAGAGCTTCTTTCATCGAGAGATTCTTTATTTTCAGGGTCGAGACCACCTTTCTAAAAAGGTCTCCCGACTTGGTGCCTTCCAGCGTTTCCGCAGTCTTCAGCACTGCTCTTTCCGCCGATGTTCCCTCCGCTATCCTGCTGCCGAGTTGAAAAAGGGCGTCGGGAAATTCTTCCTCTATCTCCAGTATACGGGCCCTCTTTTTTTTCTGACGTATGCTTGTAGAGATGGAGTAGTATGAAATGGGGATGACCACCGTAAACAAGATAGGTATCGGCTGAAGGAAAGACAGCTCGCTGTAAAATAGCGATATGATCAAAGCGGCTCCAACACCCAAAGAGAGTGATATCATCGCGTGCAGCCTTTTGTTCACGCTGCTCTCTATCTCGGGTAAACTTCTCGTGCCCGGCCTGTTGCCGAGTATCCGGTATGAATATAAAAGGGTACCTGCGGGGCAGATGACGTTCATGATAAGAACGAGTATGGGAAGACTGATCGGGTTCTCCTGTGCGGTTCCACTCTCAGTAGCGGTCATGCTTCCCACGTCTAACCCGGTGAGCGACATAAGGGGCAGCATAGCGCCTATAACCAAAGGTAAGAGAACACCGATAGCGAATAGTATAGTGGTGGGAGTGCTCAATGAGTTAGTGAAGTCTTCGACCTCCTTTTTCGTTCCTTCTATCATCAGGTCGTTAGCACGCTCGAGAGATTTTTTGTAACCCTCCTCCGTCTTTTCGAGCAGGGAAGCCCTCAAAGAATACATGGAACGTTTTAGGTTTTCGTTCCACTCGCCCCAGCGGAGAGCAAAGTCCAAAAAGGATTCTTCCAATGTAGATTTCTCCCTGATATAGACTTTCCAAAGTATCTGGTTTAGACCGTAGGAGATCGGCCCGGAAGTGTTATCCGCTGAAAAGCTCACTGCTCTATGTAACGACGGTTTGATCCTCATAGACATGGTCATGTAGTTAACCGCTTCCGGCAGTTTGCCGATCGTCGAGGCTTTCATCCTCTTCTCCAAGATATCCGGATAATTGGCCATGAGTAACAAAACAGAGGCCGGAACTGCGCTCAAAACGGGTACTCCATAGGTGATGATCTCCAGCGGGGATAGTTGAAAGTAAACCGCGATTATACCGACAGCGAAAAGACTCAGTACAAAACTGACTATAGCTGCAAATATAGAGAAGACCAACACTTCCTCGTATGTAAAATCCATACCGATGAAACTCATCGTACGTTTGAATTCATCTCGTTTGTATCTCTTCTCCGCACTCTTAAATTCCTTTTCAACTTTTTCCTGCTCCTTCTTCCTCTTTTTGTATCGGCTTGAACTCTTCCCATCGGCGATCTCGGATTCTCTAAGTCTGTCCTCCGCTTTCCTCAGTTCTTTCTTCTTTTCAAGGAATTCCTGATACTCTTCACTTCTGCGATCCTGCCGTTCCTCTCGGTCAAGACCTATCTGCTTATTGACCCATCTGCATCCTTTCTCGTAAACCCTACGCATATCTCGTCCTCTCTTCGAACCACTTCATCCATTCCTCTTCTATCCTACTGTAATCCCTGCTGGTGCCGTACTTGGAGATCAGGTTCCAGAACTTGTTGTTTGCTCTAGCCACCCACTCCGCGTTCAGGATCTCTTCATCGTTTTTCTTTACGGAGGTCTTGACCATTTTCTTTTTTATCTTAGCTCTCAATCTGATGTTCTCCACGGCTTCATTGTAACTCAAACCCCATGACCTTGCGATCTCACCTATCTTCTTCGAGCCGCGTTTGAAAAAATCTGTCGGTTCGAGCTCTTCCTCAAAGCTCATCAGGTTGGAAAATTCGCCCTCGCCGTACTCCGCGATCTGAGTGACTCTTCTTTCTCTCTTCTGCTTCCCTCCAGGCCTGACGATCCCGGCTATGATCACGATATCGGTGGCGGCGAAGCTCTCTTCAGGTATGCCTATGTCGTGCACAACCCTTTCATAAACGCTCTGTGCCGAATTTCCATGGATCGTGCCCATCACTGCGCTGCCTGCGGTGCCCGCTCTCATCGCTTCATACAGTGTTTTGGCCTCTTCACCTCTTACCTCTCCCATCACTATCGCGGACTCACCGAGTCTCAAAGAGACTCTCAACACTTCGTCCGGCTCCATCTCGCCTTTGGACATCCCGGAAGCGGTCTTCATGCTCTGAACGTTGTACCCAATGGTCTGCATCTCTTCAGTGGGCAGTTCCCTAGTATCTTCGATGGTGAGTATCCTCTGACTCTTCGGGAACTCCAGCATCATGGCTCCCAAGAGGGTGGTTTTTCCAGCGCCTCTGCTGCCGGCCACCATTATGGTGCTTCTACCGTCGATCAGGAAGGAGAGAAGGCCCGCCGACAAGGGAGTCAAACTCCCGGCCTTTATCAATCTTGGAAGGGTCCAGGGTTCGGTATCCCTTCTCCTCAATGCCAATGCTATACCGTCAGAACTTAGAGGCGAACCGATAGCGGTTATACGAGTATCGTACTCGGAAAGATCAGCTTCAAGGACGGGAAAAGCTTCAGAAAAAGGTTCTCCACTTTCAAATCTAAATCTCGACATCATACTCCCCATATCTTTCGAAGAAAGGTAAACGTTGGTTCTGCACTTATCCCTTATCTCTTCTCCTGCACCGATCTCCACGTAAACGTTGTTCTGTTCGGCCGGAGCATCCACGTATATATCTTCAACGTTCGAATCGCTAAGCATGGTTTCTAGTACACCGTAGCCCGCTGTGTACTTGCTCAATATCCGCGAGAGATCATCGAGTTCCTTTATCTCCTCCTGTCGGCTCTCTGCCAAGCTTATCTCCGAATCTTCTACCGCCCTCTGTATGAGATTTTTTCCCCTACCCTTTATGAACTCTTTCACTCTTGTGGGGTCACTGAAGTCCATGTTTTCAGCGTGATGTTCCGCCAAGGAGTCCTTGACTTCCGTTATTATCTTAGCTTTTTCTTTTCCCATATCGTATTCCGGTGGGATTACGTGATAAAGATCCTCTGTCTCGTTCGATAAGCTGAAGAGAGAAACCTCCGTTCCGTCCATTTGATAATTCTTCACAAGTTTAGCGTCCTTAGGAACGAAGGGTCTAACCCACGTGTGAGAAAAGGCCGGTCTGATATCTTTCTTCTTCTCTAGGGTTCTTTCTAGACCCCTCATGATGTGCTGCTTTTCCGTTCCCGCCAATTCCTTCAAAATATCGTCTAAAGACAAGTGATCACCTTAACCTATTATATCAAATCCTTCCGCTAGGACGTCCGATTTCAGCGAATTAGCTCTTTTCCCGAGGAGCTCGATCTCCTCTTTCAGTGTTTTTTTGCAATCGGGACATCCTTCCTTTTGATTAGCTTTCTCGGCCAATCTCCTGAGTTCTTCATAGATCGTACTAGGGTCTTCGATGAAGGTTCTTTTCAAGCTAGGATAAAGCTCTAAGGGTCTCAAATCACAGCTCAGGCACTCATCCTTTTTCTGCGTTCTAGAAGAAAAGCTCTCGATCTCTCCCGCCATATCTCTTATCTCCAACAGTATTTCAACACCTGGGCCGATGTACTGCTTCTCCATAAAATCCGAAACGATTATTGAATCGATATCGTATTCGTCCTCTAGTGAGAGTAGCAGTGCGGGGAGACATTCTGAGATCGAATGTTCTCTTTCACACCTCTTACAATTCACGACCAACTTTCTCATACCGGAGCTCTCTATAGTTTTATGATCGCAGGATACGACTTCTTTTCCATTCATGATTGACTTGTAGAGTGAGAAGATAATGTAATAAAAATTTTATTGATTAAGAGTCTTTGTAACGATGTTAAAATTTTATCAATTTCACCGGAGGATTATTAGAGCGACTATTTCTTATTCTTGCTTTCGGGCTAATAAAAGTTATTGAGCTAACTTAGAGCTATACTCTAATTCTGAAAGGTGAAGAGTGTTCCCGTTGAGGAGTTCCCCAAAATGGAGTCCCTGTTCCAAGAGCTCCTAAAGCTAGTCTAGATTTTCAAGGAAGTCTCCGTTCAATTTTGATCGAGCTCTTCCAAGGATTCCTTGATCATCTCTGAGAGTGCCGGACCGATGCCTTTAATGCCTTGTAACTCTTCTTGGGAAGCCTCTTTTAGATCCTCCAAAGACCGATAGCCGTTTTCGTAGAGGATCTCTGCTTTCTGGGAGCCCAAGCCTCTCACGTCAGAAAATATCTCCATAACTTCCTCTTGTGAGATATCTTGTGTTTCCTCCTCCTCTATTTCCTCTTCCTCTGCTTCCTCAGTCTCTTCTATTTCCTCTTCCTCTGCTT
>JAZKSH010000096.1:0-7667 GCA_036626195.1 Thermoplasmatota archaeon
AAAGACCGGAAGTAGAACTGGAAGAATGCCCCGTCTGCGGTTCGAAAGTATCACCTAATGCTGTAGAGTGTCCGAAGTGTGGAGGATCACTAGTTGAAAAGGCTGAAGAAGAAGTGGAAGATGAAAGACCGGAAGTAGAACTGGAAGAATGCCCCGTCTGCGGTTCGAAAGTATCACCCAATGCTGTAGAGTGTCCGAAGTGTGGAGGATCACTAGTTGAAAAGGCTGAAGAAGAAGTGGAAGATGAAAGACCGGAAGTAGAACTGGAAGAATGCCCCGTCTGCGGTTCGAAAGTATCACCTAATGCTGTAGAGTGTCCGAAGTGTGGAGGATCACTAGTTGAAAAGGCTGAAGAAGAAGTGGAAGATGAAAGACCGGAAGTAGAACTGGAAGAATGCCCCGTCTGCGGTTCGAAAGTATCACCTAATGCTGTAGAGTGTCCGAAGTGTGGAGGATCACTAGTTGAAAAGGTCGAGATGCAGGAATGTCCTCACTGCGGTACCGAAGTCCCTGCCGACGCCGAAGTCTGCCCGGGCTGCGGAGAATCGATCATTGAAGAGCCGGCGGAAGAGTTGACGGAAGAGATGGAGGAGGAATTAGAAGAAGAGGAAGAAGAAGTAGAAGAGTTCAAAGAATGTTCTCTGTGTAGGGCTGAAGTCCCAGCGGACGCGGAAGAGTGTCCGGCCTGCGGTGCAGTTTTGGTTGAAGAAGCGGAAGAAGAACTAGAAGAGGATCCGATTCAGCGGCTCAAACGAATCTCATCGGTAGGTGAAAACAGGGCGAATTATCTTCATCAGGCCGGTTTTGAATCTCCTGAAGACATAGTCGCGGGAGGCCTTAAAGGATTAGCTGAAATACCTCAATTTAATTTTAAAACCGCTAAGGAAGTATTAGAAGATTCAAAAGCTCTAGTGAGCGGAGAAGAAACGGAGGAACTAGAAGAGGTACCCGAGGAAACAGCAGAAGAGCTTGAGGAATGTTATATATGTGCAGCTACAATCCCTAAAGATGTTGAAAGATGTCCAGAATGCGGTCGATTCTTGGGTGAAAAACCTGAAGAAAAGACAGGCGAGGAAATATCGGAAGAAGAACTCATCGAGGAGTTGGATGTAATGGAAGAGAATATGGAAGATGAGTCCGAGGAAGTATTTAAGGAGGAGGCGCTTACCGAAGAGCTGGAAGAACTTGAAAGGTTGGAAAACCTAGAACTGCTGGAAAAAAGTATTGAAGGGCGAGAAGAAACTCTAGAAGAGAGATCTAAAGATGAGGTGGTAAAAGAAATGAGGCGGCTGAAGGGTATCAGTACCGCCACGGCAAAAAATCTTTACGAAGCGGGTTACCGGTCCATCCGTGATCTAAAAGATGTTTCAAGAGAGGAACTAGAAAAAGTAGAAGGTATCGGATCCCGCTTTTCTAGGATGATATCGACCTCCTTGGAAGAGTTCAAGGAGAAGGAGGAACATCTCATCGAAGAGCTGGAAGAACTTGGAGCGGGTGCAGGGGCAGAAGAGGAGGCCAATGAAGTGTCCGGAAAAGGTCTTATAGAAGGGCTGGAAGAATTGGAAAGTAGCATCGAGGAGGCAGAAGAAACTCCGAAAGAGGAAGCGATAGAAGAATTGAAGCAGCTCAAAGGCATCGGAACCTACAAAGCTAAAAATCTTTACGAGGCGGGTTACCGGTCCATCGAGGATCTCAGAAATGCTTCGAAAGAAGAATTGAAGAAAGTCAAAGGCATCGGCTCCCGCTTCTCTAAGATGATAATAGACTCTCTAGAAAACTTCAGAGAGGAGGACGATTGAACCGCCCTACTGGTCCAATACTGACTCGCACCTCCACCCCAGGTCCATACCCATTTTCTCCTAATCTAGAAAATAGATAAATAACCGGAGGACATTCACCCTAAAGAATCGAAAGGACTGCAAAGAGGGCCGCAGATTCATGACAGAAGATATCGTGATAAAGACAGAGGATCTTGTGAAGAAATTTGGAGACGACGTTACAGCAGTGGATGGAGTCTCCTTCGAGATAGAAAGAGGTGCCGTGGTCGGCTATCTAGGGCCCAACGGCGCGGGTAAAACTACTACGATACAGATACTGACTAATCTGATCAAACCCACCTCCGGCAGGGCCCTTATCAACGGTTCAGACGTTAACAGGCATCCCAAAGAGGCGCTGAAGGACGTTGGTTCTCTCATAGGCGTGCCCGGAGTTTACAGCTATCTGACCCCTGCTGAAGTCCTCGCTTATTTCGGCAGGTTGTACAGGATGCCCAAAGAGAAGATAGATCGAAGAACCGAAGAAGTGCTGAAGATGGTGGACCTGCTGCAGTGGAAAGATTCGAATATCGGCACCTTCAGCACCGGCATGGAAAGAAGACTGGCGATAGCGAAATCGATATTTCATGAGCCTTCTATCCTGATCTTAGACGAACCAGTTTTAGGTTTAGATCCCGAGGGGATAAAGGAGATACGGGAGCTGATCAAGAGCTTCCAAAAAAAGGACGTTACGGTGTTCTTGAGCTCTCACCTTCTCGACGAGGTGAGCAGGGTCTGCGATTCCGTGATCTTCCTCTATGACGGGAAGGTGATAGAGAGAGATTCCGTGGACAGGATCGACGAGGTACTGAAACAGTACCGCCTGATAGATATGGAGCTTTTAGATCCCGTTTCGGAAGCCGACCTGAGTGGTTTGAGAAGCATCGAAGTGATCGACGAGGTTGAAAAGCTCGGTGAGAACCGGCTGAGGCTGATGAAGAAAGACGGCGATCCGGTCTCCACCGCCGAGATTCTAAGAAAGGTGGTCGAAAACGGATTCGAGATAGTATCTTACAGCCCTGAAAGGTCGAACCTAGAGGATTTCTACGTCTCCCTGATGGAGGAGAAGGAGGGAGCGGCATGAAATCCATAAAAGAGGATGTTGCGGAGGACCTTTACAACACGTGGCTTACGATCACGTTCGAGTTGAAGAAGCATTTTCAGAGGAAGAGGGTCATCATCTCCTTCTCTCTCGCAGTCCTACTACCTCTCATATTCTACATCGTTCCCAAGGTATGGGCCGATTTTCCCGATTCCGCAGACCAGTTTGCCAGTCTAAGCCTCGAGTTCGTCAACCTACTGATAATAATCGCGGGTTCACTGTTCGCGGGAGACGTGATATCCGGCGAGTTCGAGGAGAAGACGGGACTGCTGCTGTTTCCCACGCCTCAGAGGCACATGACCATCTTCATCGGAAAGTATATAGGGGCTCTGATACCCACGATGATGGTCTTGTCGATATATTACTTGACCACCGCGGCGGAACTCATCGGTATCTACGGTGCGGGGGCGCTCAACCTCAACATGGCGAAGTCTTTTCTGGTAGCTTTGGTTTACACCACAAGCGCGGTCAGCGTGGTCTTCTTCTTCAGCAGCCTACTCCAAAGGAAGATAACTTCCATGCTGCTCGGCTTCTTTTCGCTGATGATGATCCTTCCAATAATCAGCAACGTCCTTCAATTCATAGTAGAGGTCGAACCCTGGTACATTGTGACTTACTCTGCTGGACTTATCACCGACGTGTTTGCGGTGACCACGACAATCGGTGGAGGTCCCGATGGACAGTTATCCTTCTTCACGCCGGACTTCTACGAAGGGCTAGGGGTGATGGTGGTTTACACCCTGGTGTTCTTGTTCATCGGTGTGGCGTTTTCTATCAAGAGGAGGATGAGGTGATACAGATGAGATGGTCATATCGTTTCGGTGTCCTTGGACTCGTTATCATGCTTTTCACCACGGCAGTGAGCCCCGCGGTGAGTGGTTCTCCAGAGAAGATCGAGCAGGACGTCCCGGAGGAAGGGGAGATCGATGTCGGAATCTCCAACCTGACGTTTTCAAAGGATAATCCCAGGGAAGGAGAAAACATCACCATCTTCGTCACGGTGATGAACAACGAATCGGTAGGTATGGGCGATCTACCGTTCATAGACGAGGTTAATATCACCCTAATGCACTTCGAGGACTTCCTCTTCGCGTGGGAGAACGTGACGGTAGATGCGAACAGTACCAAGACGTTCGAATTTTCGTGGCGAGCTAAAAGTGGAGTCCACAGTTTCACCGCCCTGATGATCTTCGAGATCGAGATGTTGAACATGAGTCTCCCTTGGAGTAGGAAATCTGCGATCTTAGAGGTCGATCCGGACCCGATCGGAAACCTGTACTTCCCGATGATGATGCTGGTACTCGTCTTCGGCGTCCTCGGTATTGCGGTGGTGGCTCCGGCTTGCTTCGATCGGCTGCCGTATCTGGAGACATCGAAAAAGAAAAGTTAGACTTTAAGAGGAGATCTATCATATCTATCACCCGAGGCGGCATGCCTCCGTTGACATATTTAGGCTTTCTTTAGAGATATTTCGAACCTAACTCCCGCCGTCTCAGAGTCTTCTATACTTATGTCGCCCTTGTAAGACTCCAAGATACTTTTGACCAGAAACAGCCCCAGTCCCGACCCTTTCGATCCCTCACCCTTGTATCTTTTCTCCAATATCTTGTCCTTATTCTCCTGCTCGTCAGTTCTTTTCCCTTCTTCATCGCTACAAGCCATCATAGAAAAGTCCTCCTCTGCCCTTTTTTCTGGTGTGAAATAAAATTAGATCAACTGGTTTATCGATATCTCCTGTGCCCATATTCCACTCGATTATGTATGTTCTCTTCGTCAACTTCCCCTCTCTCTAAAATTATGTTTTACTAACATACTTAGTTTTCCTTCAGAAATCAAAATTTTAAACAGAACATTTAGCGGGTTTTTCATGAACCTAGATGCAATATTTGGAAGTGTAATTTTTAAATAAAAAATTTAATAAAAAAATTTCTGACGTATCGAGGGAAGGGCGGAACCGCAGAGATAGACATAACCGTAGAAAACACGGGCGATTACGACTACACTCGAAGAACGCCGAGGTGGCGGAACATACGACATCATCATAACAGTAACCGACGTCGAAGGGAACACCGCTACACAAACAACAGAACTCTGATTGCTGAGATAGGAACAGCGCACTAACTCGAAAAAACCTTTATCTCTTTTCTTTATCTTATGCCGGTGGGGAACAAAGATATGCATATCGAACTCGAAACGGACAAAAACGAGTATGAAGTCGGAGAGAAGATCGAAGCAGCCATAACTCTTGTGAACAAAGGAGATGTAGAGGAGGAAATATTTTTCAATAATAGCCAGCGCCACGATTTTGTGATTAAGCGGGAAAATGATGAGATCTGGCGTTGGTCTAAAGGTAGGGCATTCCTGATGGCGACCGGCACGGTAAGGTTAGATCCCGGAGAAGAACGCTCTTATACCGAAAAGTTGAATCCCGGAGATTTACCTTCCGGAGAATACGAACTGGTCGGGATCATCACCGGAGAACCCGGATTTAGAACGTCTATCTCCATCGTGTTCGTCGAGGGATAAGATCCTAAAATCTTATCGAAACACGTCCATAGAAATTATATATCTCTCCTTGCATTGTTCGTTGGGTTGAAAGTCATGCAGCAAAATTATGGTTACCAGCAGGGAATGGGAAATCAAAAACCTCCGGGGTCTAGGCGAAAACTAAACCACGCTTCTACACTTCGGAGGATAGGTGCTTATATTATAGACTCGCTGTTACTAGGTCTCCTCATAGGCCTCATAATAATGGCGGTCTTTTTGACCGGATACATGACATTGCCTAGGGCCACCGACCCGAGTGCCGGTATGACGGATATCTACTTCAGCACCTTCTACCTCTTCGCTATCTTGCTCAGCGCATTCTTAACCCTGGGATATTTCACCTACTTCGAGTCAAAATCAGGAGGTGGAGCGACCCTTGCTAAAAGACTTTTGAGCATCCAGGTCGTAGATCAGCGCGGTAGGAACGTGAGTATCGGTAAATCTTTCATCCGGAACATAGCAAGGTTGTTATGGAATATACCCTGCATCGGCACCCTTATCATGATAGTTGACGTGATACTCATAGCTACTAAAGACCAGAGGATAGGTGACAAGCTGGCTAAAACCTACGTTGTGAAAGAAAAGAATGGTTCTATATACAAGAAGACATGGTACCCGCCCTCTCAGGGTCAGCAGGGATATCAGCAACCTCAAAAACCTCAACAACAGCAACCGCAACAGAGACAGCCGCCACGACAGCGACCCAAACAACAGCAGCCGTCCCAACCATCACCTTCTCCATCTATCCAACAGGGAGAAGAAAGGGCCTGTCCAGACTGCGGTAAGTCCATGAAATATATCGAGGCATCTCAGCAGTGGTACTGCTACAGTTGCGGAGAGTACAAATAAACCTCCTTTATTTTTTTCTAAAAGGTGCTTCTAGATAGTTTGAAGAATATCACCTTTATTTCTAGTGATCTTGTCTAAAAAGGAGGATTCGATGGACCCTTCCCTAATCTTTAAATAAATTGGAACCGATGAGGTCCGTAGTTAACAAAACTAGGAGAGAAAGATATATATGGAAATTTTGTTAGAAAATAGAGTATCGGTTTTAGTGATTGCGTTAGTACTGGTAGTTGGAACCGTCGTCCCCGGGATGATGGTTCTGGGTAGTGGAGAGAGAGGTGAAGGATTACCTTTTGAAACTGCCAATGATGGAGACAAGCTAGTGTTGGTCTATGCGTGGAATGAAGAAGACATTGAAGAGATCGGTCAGCACGGCGAGATAATAGATCATTATGGTCGGAACGTGCTGATAGAAACGAACCCGCGAGGCGTGCGAGAATTGGACAGCGCTTATCAGATAGATCGATTGGAGCATAGAAACGAGGTGAGCGTGAAAGGACATCGAATCGATACCACACGCGGCCTTTCCAAGCTTGACTCTGAGCTGAAGATAGAGGATTACGAGTCCGGGACAGAAGGCCTTTACGTGGTGGACATGATCGGCCCTATAAACCCAGAGTGGCGTGAACAGCTTGTGGAAGAAGGCGTTGACATCGTAAATTATCAGCCCAACTATGCGTACGAGGTTGTGATGACGCCCGAACAGGCGGAGGATGTGAGAGATCACTTCTTCGTCGATTGGGTCGGCATATATCAGCCAGAATTCAAGCTGCACTCCCGACTGGACGAAGCGCTGGACAAGGATATGCCCGTTAACGTGAGGCTGAGACCCGGTTTTGAGACGAATAGTTTGATGCAGATCGAATCCAAGTTCGAAGTACTCGGTGCTGAAGATCTTCGAGAGAACGGCTTCAAGTTAGTTGTCGATGTGAACTCCGAAAAGGAGCTTGAGGATCTAGCGGTGATGAACGACGTTTATTACGTCTCGCCGTATGTTGAGCCGGAGCTTAACGCGGAGATGTCCATACAGTTGATAGGTGGGGGACAATGGTTCATGGACGATGAATACCCGACCGATACGAGTCTCAGCCCAGAACCAAGAGAAGGTGACCCTCAACAGCCCTACAGGCTGCACGGAGATTACGGCGCCTACATAAACCAGATTGGTTATACCGGAGAAGGCATAACGATAACCACTGCCGATACGGGTGTCGGCGACGGTACAGTCGGCGATGCCGGAGTAGAAGACTTTACCGGTAGAGTTATCGGCGGATACAGCTTCGTAGGTGATGAAGATGACTGGGAAGGCGAGCATTACCACGGAACTGCATGTACTGGATTGATCGCCGGTGATACCT
>JAZKSH010000097.1:0-7512 GCA_036626195.1 Thermoplasmatota archaeon
TCTAACCTTCCTTCACCGAGGAGCGGGATGAGGACTCCTTGAGTCAGAGGAAGTGAAGAGGCAAAACCTAGGAGACCACTGGGTATGATCAATTTGAGACCCAAAACGTCTATATAGTATCCAACGTGAAAGATTATCCATCCGAACCCGGCGATAGTGACTCCGGTCAACATCCATCCCACGACATCGGGAACGGCGCTCATATCGGGGAGACGGAAAAAGATCGGAGCGCTGAAGCAAACCAACAGAGATAAGAACGAGAACAAGACGATATCGGAATAAACCTCGTAGAGAGGGGCCACCGCATAAATGAAGAAGATCACCGTGATTATTATGGCTATCCCGGAAACCAAGGCCAATATCTCCTCGGAGACCTCGGAAAATAATTCATCTATTTCTTCCAAATCCATATCTATTCACCTTCTTTTATCTCTTCTACTCTATGTCCTTTATAATTGAGTTTCACCGACCTCTTGACTAAACTTTTGAGTGTGGTATCGCTGTGTTCTATCTTTTTGGCTATATCGTTAGCAAAGGTCTCGCCCTCTTTAACGGATTCTAGAATATCCTCCTCCAGCTGGTCGAATTCCTCTTCATCGAGCATCGCGGCGTACAGCACGTCGCTAATCTCTGCTATGGGTACTGATGCATCTATATGGACCTCGGAATAATAGGTGTGGTAAGCCCTTCGAGTCTCTCTACCAGTATGCTGCCATCTTGTTTCGACTAACTTCATCTTGTCGAAAAGTTTTAACGCCTTTTTGCCCTCCTCACCGTATTTCTCTTCGATCTCTTCTTCGGTTATCCAATCTTCCGCCAGATCGGTATAAACGTCTCTCTTCGTTTTGGTGCTCACTGCTCTAAGTATGGGAACTAACTCCGTCACGTCTTTGATGACTTTTACTCTACTCATCGTGAATCTAAACCCTTATTGATTTGTAAAATTTAATATTTTCCTATCGTTTAGAGTGTTCTCTCGTCTTAATCTCTCGACCGAGGCTTCTTTCCGCTCTCTCTATGAACGAGGGGATGCTCTCTACGTCTTTGACTTCCTTTTTTAAAAACTTGATCAGCTGTTTCCTATATTCCACATTGTAAACGATCGCGTTAGACTCGCAGGCCTTCTTTATCTTGTGACACAGTGTCCTCCCTGTAGGATCCCAATCGGTCAGTATTATGACTTTTTCATGCTCGCCTCTGAGTCCTTCGATTATCCGGAATATGGGTTTTCCTGCCTTTATCTTTATGATCTTCCGTTCGATGCCCAGGCGATGGAGAGCTTCTATGTCCTTTTTACCTTCCACAATTATCGGGATGTCTTTTCTTTCGGATTTTATCTTATCAAGGACATCTAGCAGGCCTTCGAGTTCTTCTTCCAATCTCATCTTTCTCCGCCCGTTCTCTTTGATAACTCAGCTTCGAGTTTCGAATCTTCAACCCCGGAGAAGAAGAGCCTTTTCTGTTTCGTCTTACGGCCTTTAGCTATCTGAATTTTGTTTTTTTCCGTTCCTAAAATTTCTGCAAAGAACTCGACGATCGCTTCGTTGGCTCTGCCCTCTTCGGCTCTCTCTTTTACCGCCACCTTGACTTCACCTCTCCACGGATCTAACCCCAGAATACTCTGTTCTGAGGAACCTGGAGATACCGCGATGTCTAGATAAACGCCTCTCTTGCCGTCGGTTATGGTATCAGAGAGATCACTTTTTTCTTTTGCTGCCATATCATTCAAGATAACAGCGACGCGGTTAAAACCTTTTCGGCGAGCGAAAAACATTCACTGTATCTCCGCAAGGTCGTTCCTCTCTATCGAAGGTTTGATGTTTCGTTTTTCCAAGCCTGTCAGTATCGCCATCATCTTGATCTTGTTTTTATACTGGTGGTCTATCCGGGCTCCGACGATCACCGAAGCGTTTGATTCCAGTTTAGAAGTGACCGTTCCCACGATGTCGTAAGTCTTTTTGACCGAAAGGCTGTCGGACCCTCCCGTAAGATGGATCAATGCCCTTCCAGCCCCTTTGTAATCCGCGTCCAAAAAGGGATTGCACTCAGCGTTCTTTACAACCTGGCCCGGTTCTTCACAGTGGGCCTCGCCGGTCAACAAGGTCGAATAACCGCCCCCTCCCAGAACTGAGCGAAGATCGTTAAAATCCAGATTTATCAGGGACTGCTTGGTGATAGTTTCAGTTACGCTCTTCACCAAGTTGGAGATCACCGAGTCCATCATCCCGAAGCCTCGATCTAGAGGCATCTCCGGGCTGACTTCCACCAGTTTATCGTTATCTAGGGTTATGGTAGAGTTCGCATAGCTCTCTATCTCCTGTAACCCCCTCCAAGCCAGTTCCCTCCTGTTGCCCTCGACGGAGAATGGTAGAGTAACGATAGATATCACCATGGCTCCGCTTTTTCTGGCGATTTTAGTTATCAAAGGGGCGGCTCCAGTGCCTGTCCCTCCTCCCAGCCCGGTGGTCAAAAATACCAGGTCAGCGCCGGAGAACAGCTTTTTGAAACCTCCCGATGCGGCCTCTGCACATTCTCTACCTATGGATGGATTTCCTCCGGCTCCCATCCCCTTATTCAACTCTCTACCGATCAGCATTTTCTTGTCAGCTTTTTTGTTCTCAAGGTGCTTCCTGTCGGTATTTACAGCTATAGTCGTCGCTCCATGAACACCCATCCTGCTCAGTCTATCTATACTGTTGTTTCCTCCCCCTCCGACTCCTACCACGTAGATGTTCATGTCAGAGGCTGATTTTCTTTTCCTTTTTTTTCTCCTTTTCATACCAACGACCTTAGATAGATTCTGTTTAATCACAGCGTAACAGATAGGTGGTAGGTGGTTTATGCCTTCTTAGTAAAACGAAACGTGACCTCAATCTTCAAGATCTCTCTTGTACTCCTTTATCCTTTCTCTCACATATTCTCTCACAGCGGTCCTTATCGCATCATCTACATTCACTGAATCACCCCTTTCGATCAGATTTTCTATCTCGCCGACCTTCTTTTTCGGCAGATCGACCGTGACTTTTGATATATGTTCCGGTGCATTCTTATTTTTTATAAAATCATTTATCGCGGTCCTGATGGCTTCAGAAGTTGAAGAATACTCGCCCTTCTCCACCAAGTCATCGAGCTCCTGAGCCATGTCTACGGGGATTCTGACGGTTATTCGTTTTGTGTCCGACACCTTTAGCCACCTTACTTTGTTTTAGTCCGACGTTTAACCAATTAACGTCAGACAATACTATAAGTGATGTTTTTCTTTATAAAAGTTTCGGACAATGTCTAACAGAAATCGAACTCGATCAAAGGAAAAAAACAAAAAAGTAAAGAAGGTTGAGCTCGAGAGTTTTTTCACTCGTATACCCAGTCCTCTTCGACTCTGTGGTAATCCTTGTAATCGGACGGTTCGAAGAATATGTCCAGTTCGCGTTCTGCGCTCTCTTTGGAGTCAGCCGCGTGTACGATGTTCCTGCCTATGTCTATGCCGTAATCTCCTCTTATAGTGCCGGGAGAAGCGTCCTGCGGATCGGTTTCGCCGACCATGTTCCTTACGAGAGATATAGATGATCTTCCTTCGACGGCCATAGCTACGACCGGATCGGAGGTGATGTAATCTAAAAGCGGCTGGTAGAAATCTTTGCCCTCGTGCTCGGCGTAATGTTTTTCGGCTTTTTCCCTCTCCAATTTCATCATCTTCAAGGCAGTAATCCGAAGACCCCTCTCTTCAAGACGGGAGATCACTTCGCCGACAAGTCCTCTCTGTACGCCGTCCGGTTTCACCATCAAAAATGTAGTCTGCAAGGTAAAAGTCCTCCTCTAATCCTTCTTCTTAAGGATCTTCTTGCCGCCCTCTTCTTCTTCCTTCTCGTCCTTTTTCCTATAGGTCTTGACGGCCTTTTCCTGTGCGTGTCTTTTTGTCCATCTTGTTTCCCTAGCTTTTCTATCCATGTCCAGCATGTTCCTCTTGCACTTGCTGTTGCAGAAGTGAAAAACTTGACCGTTGTTCATGATGTGGAGCGTACCCGTTCCGGGTTCGATAGGATTTCCACAGAAAGTACATTCTCTCTTCTCAGGCATCTTATCTCTACCTCACACCTATATCTTTAGCTTCTCTAGCCGTCTCTCTCAGCATGAGGACATCGCCTTTCTGAACCGGGCCCATAACATTCCTGGTTATGATGCGGCCTTCGTCCTCGCCTTTGAGCACTCTGACCTTTACCTGAGTAGCCTCGCCGCTCATTCCGGTCCTGCCGACGATCTCGACAACTTCACCAGGGATACTATCATCCGAAGCCATTTTAGACTCCTCTTTTAATTCAAAGTTTTACTCGGCGACTATTTAAGCCCTTCGAGTTTTTTCTTCAGGTCTTCGACCATCTGTTCTCCGTCTCCCGGATCCACTATCGCCACGGAAGCTGACGATGCATCGATCCCTGAAGCAGCTCCAAGCTCCTTCTGTGACGGGACGTAGGAGTAAGCGACGTCTTTCTCCTCGCACAGCATCGGTATATGTGCCAGTATCTCGGGAGGATTCACGTCTTCCGCAAGGACCGCAAGTACGGCCTCGCCGCGCTCCACGTATTTCGTCACTTCGTTTGTGCCTTTTCTCACTTCACCAGTATCTCTTGCTATCTCTACCGCTTCGTACGTCTTATCCACCAGTTCGTCGGGAACTTCAAAGTTTACAAATACTTTATCTGCCATATCTTTTCCACCTCATTTCGGACGGGAAAAACCGTCCACACATTTCATCGGTTTCGCACCTTGACATCTTCCGGGTTAAAGGGGAGAAACAAGACCTCCGATTTTCATAGGGTGCGGTGCAACCGCTCTACTCCTACTGTGGTATAAAAAAGTTTTTGCAGAGCTCTTATCGAGAACAGAAGCGAAAGAACGATTCATTTCAAAAGTATCCCCGGTTTTCCGGGTTCCGCTCTTTCGGCCTTGTCGGTTTCCAGATCTTCCGCTTTTGTGATCTCGACTCGAGCTTCGAACTCTTTCTCCAGCCTATCTTTGAGTTCTTTCAAAGTCGAGACTTCGAATCCATGATCGACGTATCTATCCAAGATCTTTCCGGGGTTTTGGACCGCCTTTCGAGCGATCTCACTCAACTCCTTTTTCCTCTCTGGGTATCCGTCGGCGAGTTCACCCATAATGATACCTATCTCGGGTTTATCCATCCCTTCTAAAAGTTCCTGTATATCTTGGAAAGCGTCGAATTTCCATCCTTCCGCGATTATGACCTGGATGTGATCCGTTTCCTTTTCAGTTATGTTCTTGATATGGATGATATCTTCTCTCAGATCCTGGAACATCTCTTCCCCTCTCTCCGCTTCTTCGTCGATCAAAGACTCTTCGGATCCAGGCCATCCCACTTCATGGATCAGCTCTTCATTACCCAATCGTTCCCACATCTCTTCGCTCAGATGAGGACTAAACGGGTAAAGCATCCTGACATAGGTCTCCAATCCCTTGAAGAATATATTCGATGTTTCAGATGACTCTTCCCTTTCGTCGCGATATTTTAAAAGTTCGTCGAAGAAGTGCTCCATCTTCTTCAATCCGTCGCTGATCTTGAAGTTCTCTATATCTTCCGCTATCTCATCTTCGATCTTCTGCGTTCTAGAAACTATGTACCTATCTCTCAAACCGCAGTTTTCAAGATCGATCTGGTCGTTAGAAGTCTCGTCGATCTCTTCCACGGTTCGCCAAACTTTTTTCAGAAATTCAAATTTAGCTTCGATCCCCTCATCGCTCCATTCGACTTCTCTTCGAGGGTCCGCGGCTGAAAGTATGAAGTAGCGTGAAGTGTCCGCGCCGTACTTCTCGATCATATTGCCCGGGTCGACGACATTACCTTTAGATTTGGACATCTTCTCTCCATCTAGGAGGACCATGCCCTGGGTGAGCAGTCTTTCAAAGGGTTCTTTGATCTCGCACATACCCATGTCCTTCAGCACTTTAACGAAGAACCTGGAGTACATCAGATGCAGTATGGCGTGTTCGATCCCTCCGATGTACTGGTCGACCGGCATCCACTCGTCAATATCGTCCTCGTCGAACGGCGCTTCCTCAAAACCCGGCGAACAGTACCTCAGATAGTACCAGGAGGAGTCGATGAAAGTGTCCATCGTGTCGGTTTCCCTTTCGGCCTTTCCGCCGCATTCTGGACATTCGGTTTTCAAGAAACTCTCGTCGTTCTTCAGGGGATTGCCCGCCACATCTACATCTATGTCGGTCGGGAGTTCTACAGGAAGGTCATCCTCCGGGACCGGAACCGTACCGCAGTCGTCGCAGTAAACCACCGGTATAGGACATCCCCAGTACCTCTGTCTCGATATCAGCCAATCTCTCAGGCGGTAGTTGATCTCTTTGGTCGCTTTCCCTTCCTCTTCGAGAGCATCGGTTATCTCTTTCCTCGCTCCTTCCGAACTCATACCGTTGTAATCTTCAGAGTTGATCAGTACTCCCTCGTCCTCGTAGGCTTCGTCCAGATCTTCAAAGTCCTCTTCGTCCTCCGGTTTTATCACCGGTGTTATGGGAAGGTCGTGTTCCTGTGCAAATTCAAAGTCCCTCTGGTCGTGGGCGGGAACTGCCATTATCGCGCCCGTACCGTAGGTCTCCAGCACGAAATCCGCGATATAGATCGGTATCTTCTCTCTGTTTACGGGATTCATGCCGTATTTACCGGTGAATATACCTTCTTTGCCTTTCTGTTCTCTCACGCTGGCTTCCAGCCTTTTCGCTCTTTCGACGAACTCCTTTATCTCGTCGTTCTCCTCGGCCAACTCCTCCGATATCTCGTGTTCAGGAGCCAAAACCATGAAAGTACAGCCGTAGAGTGTATCGGGTCTAGTGGTGAAAACCGGTATCTCTTCTCCATCGGTAGTCTCAAACAGGACCTCGGCGCCTTCGCTCCTTCCGATCCAATCCTGCTGCATCTTCTTTACTTTTTCGGGCCAGTCTTCCAGTTCTTCAAGATCTTCGAGCAGTTCGTCGGCATATTCCGTGATCTTGAAAAACCACTGATCGAGATCCTTCTTTTCCACTAGGGAGTCGCATCTCCAGCATCGCCCCCCTTCTACCTGCTCGTTTGCAAGAACCGTTTCGCACTCGGAGCAGTAATTGACTTCCGCCTCCTTTTTATAGGCGAGATCCCTCTCTAGGAACTTCAGGAAGAACCACTGGTCCCACTTATAATATCCCTTCCAGTGAGACGCCACTTCACGATCCCAGTCGTACGACAGTCCTAGAGAATCCATCTGTTCCTTCATATCCTCTATACATCTTTCGGTCCACTTCTCCGGACTGATCTCGTTCTCTATGGCCGCGTTCTCCGTAGGCAAACCGAAGGAATCCCACCCCATGGGGTAAAGAACATCGTATCCGTTCATCCTCTTGAACCTAGCTATCGAATCTCCTATCGAATAGTTCCGCATGTGACCCATGTGGAGAGTTCCGGATGGGTATGGATACATCTCTAAAAGGTAGTATTTCGGCTTCTCTGAATCC
>JAZKSH010000098.1:0-7420 GCA_036626195.1 Thermoplasmatota archaeon
TCACCCCGAAGTCCTCTTGCAAGGTCACTCCCATGAAGTCCGAATCTGTGACAGCAGGATCGCCTTGACTGATCGCCTCTAGTTCCACTTCACTGCTCTCTCCACCCGCATCACCGGGAATCACCACTTCTACATCCACGACCTCACTACCGCCCACCGCCACAGTCACGGTGGATCGTTGAGATGTCGCTGACCACCCACTTTTACTAGCACTAGCGGTCAGGTCGTAGGTATCTTCCGTGTTACCGGCGTTCTCCACTTCGTAAGAATATGTGTAAGTGCCGGAACTGCTTTCTGTCTGGTCTTGTGGAGCGGTAACAACGACTCCAAAATCCTCTTCAAGAGTGACTGTCATATTGTCTGAATCGACTATACTGTAGCTCTGACTTGCCCCTTCTAGTTCCACTTCACTGCTCTCTCCTCCCGCATCACCAGGAATCACCACGTCCACCTTTACAGTCTCATTGGTACCCGCAGCTACTGTCACAGCGGACTGCTGAGGAGAAGCTGACCACCCGCTCTGAGGAGCATTCGCACTCAGATCATAAGTGTCGTCCTTATCTCCGGTGTTGGTCACGCTAAATTCGTAGGTCTTTTCGCCAGAACTCTGCTCGTTCTGGTCTTTGGGAGCGGCCACGTCAACATCGTACTCATAATAGGTTATCCCGATATTTCCATTTCCGCCGTTTGTGTCCGGTGCGCCTCCGTTATCAGCGCCCCCTTGAGAACCTGTAGGAGGCTCTAAGGTGTATCCGTTGTTCACTGCATATCCTCCCGACCCGCCCGGACTATCTGAACCACCGTTACCACCTTCTCCACTCCCGCTGGGGCGAGGGGATTGTGCAGGGTCACCATCTTCGGGATCAGTACCTTGATCGTGACTTCCGGCAGATCCTCCAGCACCGCCTCCACCTCCTCCATAATCATAGTCTCCAACCCATCCGTCATAGAAAGAACCCCCTCCTCCGCCGCCGTCAGCTGCAGCCAACCAGACCTGAGTACCGTCGCTCTTTTCGCCCACTATCTCGGTCGATCCTCCTCCAGCACCACCCCAATATTCGTCATCTAGGGTCCAACTATTGTCATAGCCTCCGTCACCTCCTGATGATCTTCCCCATCCTCCCTGTCCTCCATTGTTGGCCGCGTCTCCCCCTTCACCCACATACATGTGCAAGGTATCGATATCAGAAACATCTAGAAGGGCCTTGACATATCCACCATCTCCTCCTGAGTAGGGTTCATTATAATCCTTGGAAGTGGCTCCACCACCACCGCCGCCTTCCAGCTCGACTTCTATCTCCTGATACTGTGACACATCTGTTTGTTGGATCTCTTCACCTACGAATTCGAACATCGTAGAACTTTCTCGAGACAGGTCCTTCCTCCCCTCATTAATTACCTTTTGGTCGTGCGAGTCTATCCCCTCCAACTCCTTTCTATTCTCTGCATCTATCTCTACAGCTCGACCCACATTTGAAAAACTAACTGCAACTAGCAAAACGGTAAAAGACAATATAACTACCTTATTCCAACAAGAGGTTGACCTCAACATCCTAAACATATATATGCTGAATGCTATTATAAATACTTTTTCGGAACTTAATAAATCAGATGGTAAACTCGGAACCATAATCTATAATATACAGACCTATATTTACCATCCTGATGAAGCTCACTATAGAGGAAAACGATTTCAAAACGTTCATGATCAACGAGGAAACGGCCTCGGAGCATTCCATAGAGGAAAACGACATACTCGTGGGAAGAAACCCGATCAACCAGAAGACCATCGCGGGAAGAGCTATGCTGAGCGGTCATATAGAAAAGAACAGTATAGCCGTCCAGAGAGATCTTTTCGAATCTATCGGCTTGGACACTGGTTTCGAGGTCGACGTGGAAAAGTACGGCTCCGACCCAGTCAAGGTCAAAGAAGCGGAGTTCGGATTCGAAGATAAAAGCGGTTCCAGCGACGACCCTCTCTCCGTAGTTAAAGAGAACGAGGAGGGATTTATCGATTTCATCGAGGGAAGGATCTTCACCAGAAACTCGAAATTCTACTGGTCCGAAAAGGGCCTCCTGGTTTCCATCGAGGATACCTACCCTGAGATGGAAGGCGGTCTCGTGGGAGACTTCACCGAGCTTGAAGACTGCAGTTATGTATGGGGAGGCAGCGAACTGAAATCCTTCGACGGCGTGCTTTTGATAGACGTGTCCGGGAGCATGGAGACCAGAGATCTGAAGATGGAGGATATCGACTGGGTGTTAGAGAGGATCGACAGCGGCATCCAAGGAGAGATGACCTCCGGTTTTCTGGGTGAGTTGAAGGAAAAGATGAATATAAAGAGGTCTGAAGGAGCGGCGTTCTGCGGACTCATGTACCTCGTACAGAAGATAGGTAGAGGCGTGGGAGACAAGATATCGGTGATACCCTTCAGCAGCGACGCCTCGATAGTGAGATTCCAAAACGAGAAATTCTTTTCATCTCGAGTCGGAACGACGAAAGAGGCGGCAGAAAACATAGTGGAAGAGATAAAATACGCTAAACGGGGGCAGACCAACATCTCCAGAGCGTTAGAAGAGGCCATCGAGGTCATGAAGGACTTCGATAGGGACAAGATGAAGATGGTCGTCATGCTGACCGACGGCGAGCCGAATCCTCCATCGGTGGATGACAGCCAGAAGGTCAAAGACCTTGTAGAGAAAAGACTAGCTCCGAGGAGAGACGTTGTGGTAAACACTATAGGATTGGGCGAAGAAGTGGACCATCATCTTTTAGACAAAGTCGCATCCATGACCGGCGGCGAGTACACCTATGTGAACAGTCTCCAAGGTCTCACTCAAGCCTACTCTAGGTACGCGACTTCCATCTCGATAAAGAGCACCTTTTTCAGCGATGCCGACCGGGGCTGAGAGGCTTTTAGGGGAACGCTTCGAAATCAGAAAGTTCGATCTCGTCAAGATCCGTATATTTCGACCAGAGATCGTATCTCATATCTTCCGCCACCTTAAGTGATGTGCGCCTCAATTCTTTCAAGAGAGGTTCTAGGTCCGATTCTCCTTCCTCGCTGTACCGGTAGACGAGCAGCTGCGAAGGTGATATCGGTGGTTCGATACCGATAGGCTGATCTTTTAACCCGAAAACCCTGAGCAGGATGTTCTTCAGGTGAGCCGTTCTTTCGACATCCATCTTCTCAAAATAGGGGTATAACTCTCTCAAGATACGCTGCCAGTCCTCGTACAGGTACTTTGGAATATTTTTCTCTGAAGCTTTATCGCTTTTCAAGCCCCTCTTACCGATATAGATCCTACCGAGCAGACCGTCTTTGATACTCTGTTCCCTGTTCTTTTTGAGCGTTTCGTAAGACACGGGAGGAGAACGAGGTTCATCTTCCTCTTCTAAACGTTCTCTCACGCTGAGCGCTATAGCCTGGAGTAGAAGAGCTATGGAAATGCGGTCCGTCGTGGTCACCTGGGTGTCGAATATTCTCACTTCTATTGTATCGAACCTGGTAAAGGGATAGATATCGATCATCCGGAGCGATTCGTCCTTCCTCTCGAGTTCACGCTCCAGGTATTTTCTCCCCGCTTCCTCGGAACTAGGGAGGTGAGGAGGAACTCTGAACTGTTCGACGTTCTTTTCCAGCCTCATGGTGTAAGAAGGATCAGTGATCACCAGATTACCCAAGTCGTTCAAAGTCGATTCAGGGCATTTCCCGTCCAAGAAAGGGGAGTTGGAAGATATAGCTATGAGATGAGGTATAAGATATCTGAACGTGTTGTATATCTCCTTTCTCAACTCTTCGTCCTCCACGCCGAGGTGGTGGTGTTCGCCGAAGGAGAGCCCCTCGGAGTAATCTTCCACTGGATTCGTTCCTACGGGAATCAGATCAGCATCGATGTTCAGCCCCCTCACCACTTCATGGGCTATCCTGTAGAGGTTGTATATCCACCACTCTAGTTCCTCTAAATACTCGCAGGGAGGGGTCTGTATCTCGAGTATGTTGGTCTTGAAAGTGACGTGCGAGTCTTTGCCCAGTACTGAGTAAGAACTGCTTTCGTCTCCCACGGAGTAATCGACGTGTACGGCCTCATATCCCTTGTCGTCTTCTTTTATCTCAACAGTACTCCTCCATTTATTTTGGATCTCACTGCTGGCTCCATCTCTTAAGTTAGTAATCTTCTTTCGGCTGCGGTTCAATATCTCCTTGAAGACTATTGCCATCTGATCTGCCTCCACCCACTCCCAATTTTCCTTCACCACCTGGAGTTCTATCTCTATACCGTGGGTGTAGGGAAGTTCCGTCAGATCTGACCGATCTACACCGCTCATTTGACGAGGTAATTCATCTAACTTCCTGTAATTCAGAACGGAGCCTTTTTCGTCCAATACTATTTGATGATCTCGAACCTCGTTCTCGTCGGCGAATAAAAAAGTGAATGTGTCTTCTTCCTGCACGGTATTTTTGATCTTCAGTTCGTTCCTTGCCGCACTGCAGTTCGCAGATATCCATGATCTCGCTTCAGCAAGCAGGAATCCCCTTTCGGCCCTAGTTGAAGATATCTTTTTGTATGATCCGTTGATCTTCAGATAGATCTGTTCGTACTCGTCAACGAAAAAGTTGACCTCGTGTGCATCAATTTCCTTTTGACCGCTCGAAAGTCCCGACAGCTCTTCTTCAAGGTGGTTTACTTCTTCAGAAGAGTTGATTTCAGCTCTGAGAACGAATTTGTATTCTATATCCCTATAACGGAGCGTTCTGTTTTCGCTCTCGATGAAAAAAACGCCGACGAGTCTGTCTTCCACCATCTTGACCCTTTCTAGGCCGATATGATCCGCCTCGGGGAACTCTTCTTGGAGCTCTTCGATTATTCGGGAATAGCATTTTCCCTTCCCGCTCCACTCCTTTATATTCACTACTTTCGATTCATCGGGCGGTGGTGGAGGGGGGAGTTCTTTTCCCCCTCTTTCAGCACCGCCTCTTCGAGGCGTGAAGGACAGTAAAAGAAATATTACTAGAGCGGTGAAGCGGTGGATGATTTTTTTAGATAGATAGGTCTCGGTCGTTCTCAATCTCTCACTCCTTCAAGTCCGCCTTCTAAGCTCTCTTTTCTCATCCTTTTGTCCATAAAGTATTTTAATTTTATTATCATAGGTTGCATGTCGCTCCAAACTATGAAATCAGATGATCTAAAATGACCGCCATCGTGACCATACTCAACGCCGAGAAAGAAGAAAGCATCCAGATGAACCTCGACGCCGAGGAAAGGATAGAAGAGATAATACAGAAATGTGAAGATTTCTGGTGTCCCGCCGGAGGGACAGACTTCGGATACGGGGGCCAGGATGAGCAGGGTGAAGACCAGGAGGTGTATCAGGACCACGTTCTATTGAAAGGGGATGCTGTTTTGGACTCCGAGAAAACGGTGATCTCCTACAACATACAAGACGGCGACGTCCTGAAGTTCGTCAAGAGAAGTGTTCTGAAATCCTCCGCCGGTGGAACGAAAAGCCCGCGTGACCGCTCTCTAGGAAGAGATGAATCCATCGAGCGGGCCCAGAGATGGCTGAACGAGAATATAGGTGTGGAAGGAACAGACCTCGAACTGGTTAGCGAGAAAGAAGACGACGGCTGTCTAACACTCGTCTTTAAAGAAACCGGCGACAACGAATACTTCACCGTGAGATTGGAGGGCGGCGTGGTGAGTGAATACCTTCCCGTGAGAGCGGAGACAGAGAGGGGCTGATACAATCAAAAAGAGTATCTTCGTCAGGAACGTTGAAAAAAAGGATACGGCCGAGGTAGAGTGCGATCTCGATAGTCCCGTGGGGAGTTTGAAAAGAGAGCTGTGGAATTACTGGTATCCCGGGATGGATCCAGACCTTTCTCTTTTGTACAAGGATACGGAGCTGTCCGAGAACAGGCCGTTGAGATTTTACGGTGTGGAGGAACACTCCCTTTTGGGTTTAGCTAAGCGGGGCGATAATGATCCTTTCTCTGAAGGGCGTGAGAAAAGGGTCGAAGATCAGAAGAACGTTTCTTATTCGAGAAGATGGCTGGAAGACAACATAGGAGAGGATGCTGAAACACTTGTTTTGAACGAATTCTCTCGACGAGAAGAAGCCGAGGGTGATGAAGTCCGGCTCAAAAACCGAAAAAACGGATCGATATTCAGATTGATCGTTTCCGGTGAAAAGGTGCTGGACTACAGATACGGCCGTGAAGGAGGAGATGAAAGGTGAGATAATGCTGCGTTTGTTAGATGAGGAAACCGGAACGCTGCGAACTTTCTTCGTGTATGATGCACATCATCACATAGGAGAAGACGTAGACGGAAACGAGAACGTCCCCATCGGAAACAACGGGAGTTATGAATTCTCGAAAAAGCTGGAGAATGAAGTCGTTGAGATGCTGGAAGGTTCAAACTCGAGGTATAGACTACCTGAAGAGGGAGAAGCGGTACTTTCAGAGAGGGGAGAAGAAGACCATCCTTACGGGCTATTGGACCAGATAGTGGTGTTCCCGATGAAGGATAGATTCAGAGACGACGGCGAAATACCTTTCTCCAAATCCAACGAAAACATCTGCAAGTGGGTCAACGGGGATTACCACAAAAGAAGGCTGATAGGGTTTGGAAGAGTCGACCCGAGCGGTATCGAAGGAGCTAGGGATGAAGTGAAAAAATTTCCGGATCGATACGGCTTGGTAGGACTGAAGATACACCCGGATTCGGAAAGATTCCACCTCGATTCCAACCAAGTCATCCAACTCTACGTCGACTGTGCAAGGATGGGGTTGCCGATCATTTTTCACACCGGTTACCCTTCTGATGTAGAAAACATACACGACGGCATAAACAAGACGATCTCGCTGCTGGTCGAGAACGATATGGAAAGTCTCGTGAGTCAACTGAACGTGATCATCGGCCACTGCAGTTATGAGGACGATGAAGTTTTCCGATATCTGAGTCACCCGTGCATATACGGCGAGATGTCAACGCTCAGCCAGCCGGAAAGTTTTATCAGATCCGCTAGAGAAAATATATCTCTCTCCACTTTCGCCAATAAAACTCTAGACGAGTTCAACGACGAAGTGGGCGGAAGGCTGAAATCCAACATCTGGGATATATTCCAGGTGAACACTCACTGGTCCGGCAAGCTGATGCTCGGCACGGACCACCCGTTCCTCCCGAGAGAAAACATAGTCGACTTGGTGGAAGCGCTGTTCTGCTCCGAGCTTGCTGAAGAGCTTGAACCTAAAGCGATACAGAACATACTGGGCGGCAATCTCATCGATATCCTGCCCACTGCTGTTAATCTCCACGTCTCTACATTGAAATCCGAGGACTAGGAAAGCTTTCTTTAAGGCCCTGAAAGATCGATCTCGTCTTTTTCTTCATCCGTCATCTCGTACTTGGAAGT
>JAZKSH010000099.1:0-7109 GCA_036626195.1 Thermoplasmatota archaeon
AAGTCGTAACAAGGTATCTGTAGGGGAACCTGCAGATGGATCACCTCCTACGCAAAGAACCCATCCTGGCTGGTGGATAAACACCAATTTTCATTGTACGTCTGAAAAAATTAGTATAGGTGGAAAAATGTATTTTATAGATTTTTCTTCTATTTTTCTTAGGTAGATCTATTATTGACTAGAGATAAATAGAATAGAGAGAAAGGTTTTAGAAGAATCTCAATTAGAAGATCATAGCACAATCGGATGCACATACATATGGTCCCGATGATGGTAGTTCCTTGCCCTAGGAACTGGACGCTTATTCTGTGTTTTTCTCTTTTTGGGTTCTGGAGAAGAAGGTTCTTCTAGAACGTTTTGAACTAACTCTTCATCCTTCGTCATCTCAACCAGTTCTTTTCGATCAAACTCTTTTGCGAATTGGTTCATCACATCTTCTGTGAAAAATTCCTCTCTCTTATTTGGATTTAAAATTGCATAAGAATGAGGACCTTTAGCTAATGGAGAAAGGTTATAGTTTATCAGCAAGCTGTCTTCTAAGGCTTTACGAAAATATCTGCCACACATCAAGCGCTTAACAGCAGGTTTGTTCACGTAGGGAAGCATGTCTTTCATAAATTTTGGTAGATTAACACGATTTGTATTCTTGTAGGTATCCCATTTATCACTATATTCACTTTTGATGAAAACTTCCCTTCCTATCTCTTTTCTTATGGTCTTAGCTTTTAAAAAGTAAGGTGGAGTCCGTAATTTTTTATCGACTTTTTTCACAGCTGCTATAGAGCTTTCTTTAAGATGCTCAAGACTGAGAGGGTCAGGAGATTCCTCCTCGAGGTATTGAAAGTCATGACTGAAATTGTCTTTACTGTATTTTCTTATAATCGATTTATTTATCTCTATTATTTGAAATTCCCTCAGCCTTATATCCATATCGATTTAATACATCTTTTTTCTAGAATTTATAAGTTTTGCTAAAAAAGGTTATGTGATAGCGACTCAAAATTCTCACTGTAGTTCCATCTTATCCTTAGAGTTCCCTAGAAGGACTACTCTACTGTCTTCTTTCTCTGCAAGTATTTGTAACCCAAGAAGCTCCTTTTCTTTTTTGGCAAACCCCTTGATCGTCCCGTGAGAAGGCATATTATCGATAGACATCCTAGTCCTAGAATCTCCCACGAAAACGTATCCTTTAGCTTCTACAAAATCTGGTTCCGCCTTTTCGATCAGATCCGCATATTCAGATCCCCAACCTATGTTCCAACCACCAACTAACGTGTGCCTGACCACTGTCCTGGTTTCGAGCGTGGGGAGTAATTCCAAAGATCTTGTGATATTGTTCCAAAGCTCGTCCGAGTTGGGCACGCATAATCTTTTGAAGATTTTCTCGGTAGGAGCTGCTAAGGTTATGTAGAGCTGTGTGGGTAAATGATCAAGATCCTCGAGAAGCTCAGGTCTGGTTCCATTAGATACCAAAAAAGTGGTCATCCCCTGTTTCTCATACTCTTTTATAAGCTCAGACAAGTAGGGATACATGGTGGGTTCTCCCGACAAGCTTATCGCAACTTGATTCGGGTTTCTCGCCTCTTTCCACATCTTTTCTGAACATCTATCATCCCCCCGAAAACCACTCACTAATTCTTTCTGTGCTTGGAGACTTTTCTGAACAATTTTTTTAGGCTTATCGAATGTGACTTCTTTTCTTTCACCATAATCTTGATATCTCCAGCAGAAAAGGCACGATTGATTACAGATATCCAACGCTGGTGACATCTGTAAACATCTGTGACAATCTATCCCATAAAAGTCTTCTTTATAGCAAGCTCTTCCTCTTATAAGCTTTTCTCTAACCCAGTGGCACAGTTTCACTCCGCTTTCTTCACCAGTAAGAGCATAACCATGTTTTTCGAGTATCTCCTTTTTCTTATCTTTCATGATTTAGAACTCCAACAAGGATCTCTGTTTTTCGTCCTCTTCTTCCTCCTCCTCTTCCCTTTCCTTTTCCTCCTCTCGTTCTCTCGCCTTCTTCTCCGCCCCTTCTCTCTCTTTTTCTTCAGCCTCGTCTTCGCTTTTCGAAAACAGATCTTGGATAATCTCCAACTCCGGTTCAGAACCTACTAGAAAAGCTGCTTCTTCGGGATTTAATTCCCACTCGTCAACGAACTTCTCTCTTATATCAATATCTTTTTTGAAAAGTATCTTCAAAAACGGCAAAAATCCAAAATTCACCTTACTTGATGTAGAGTGGACGTTAGGAGCGACTTTTCTGCTTATACGATGTTTTATATTTCTGGTTTCTTTGGAACCGCTCATCTTTCTTATCCAGGTAGGAAAGGCATATTTTGTCCAACCCCGATGGGGTCGATTTTTTGCAGAACAGACCCCCGCGGTCATCGTGTCTCCAGCATATACCCATGCCCGATACCACTGCCGTCTTCTCACCCTCCCTAGATATACATCGGCTCTAGATAACCATCGATAGCCCTCCAGCAATTCTCTTGCATCATCGTATTCGCGAGGTAAGTTTTCGTCGATCCAGACTAGAAGATCTGAAGGTTCTTCATCAAGATCTTTGATGCTCTCTTTTGCTTCAAGTGGGTCCTTATTCTGGAGTATTTTCTTCAACGTAGGAAATATTTCTGCTTTTTGTTCTCTGCTCCCTAGAGCATCTACATCCCTGCTTCTCAGTCTCTCTTTGCTGCCCAAAGCGAGGCTTTCTAGGTCCCTGACCCCAGACCTAACATCGCCCTCGGCTCTTTCCGCTATAGCTCTCAACGCACCGATCTCGTATCCGATCCCTTCGTTCTCACATATTTCTTTCAAAAGAGCGATGATCTTTTCTTTCTGGATGGGTTCAAAATCAATCTTTTTACAAAGTTTTTTCAGCATGTTGGATCGTCTGGTCAGATCGTAATAGTCATTAGCTATCAGGACGATCGGCTGCTCGGTTCTCTTTATAGTCTTGGTTATCTCATGTATACCTCCCTTATCTTCGGTTCCAAAGATATTATCAGCTTCATCTAGGATCAAGAGTGTGCGCTTTCCTTCATTGTAAGGTGTGAAGTCCCCCGATCTAGAAAATGTGTCATCAACAGCACTTCTACCCACGAAGGCCTTTATCGCATCTCTATTCCTCTGATCCGATGCGTTCATCTCTAGAACTTCCCATCCCATGTCTCTAGCAAGAGCTATAGCAGAAGTAGTTTTGCCGATACCGGGTTTGCCGGCAAGGATCACCGCTTTGCTGGTCGGTTTGCCAGACACCCATTCGCTAGCCCAGCTCTTCAGCTCCCTGGTAGCTTCCTTGTTACCCACCACGTTTGAGAGCGTGTTAGGCCTATACTTCTCGGTCCAGTCTTGATTGGTATTTTTAACATCTCTCTGTTTAGACTTTGTATCCATCGTACTCTGAGATGGTAAAAGATGTTATTTAGACTTAATGCTTCTTTCTTATCAGAATTTTATTATCCCTACCCCTACGATCACGATTCCCGCTCCGAGTGTAGCATAGAATGTGATATCTATGATCTGTTTGGAACTCAGGTCTCCCTCAATTTCCCAAGTAGCGGTTCTATCGATCCCCTCAACAAGCTCACTGTATACGACATTTCCATGTATGCTGTCCCCCTCACTAAAATCGGTTCCACCTTCTTTCCATAGGAGTAGATCGTTGTCAATCTCGAGTATAGTTATATCGAAAAAATCTATTTCTTCTATATCCGTAATGGTTCCGTATACTCTCACACTTTCTCCTTCTTCAAATCCGTTCTCTTCCTGTTGGTCCGCAAGCTCAGAGCCCGAGACCCCAAATATCGGCCAGAAGGCTACCGTTAAGAATAATCCCGCTATTAGCACTACCAATCCTACCGCAAGTATGTTCTTGTTCATATATTCATTAACTCGATTATGATATTTAACCCTAATCCTCCCCTGTACCAAAAAATCTTTTATTTTCTTTTGAATAGAATACTGCTATGAATGAAGTAGACTATATATGGATGGATGGAGAATTCGTAGATTGGAATGATGCGAAGATACATGTACTCAGCCACGTGATACATTATGGAACTGGCGTTTTCGAGGGTATAAGAGCTTACGAGGTTGGCGGGACCGCTTCGGTTTTCAGACTGGATAAACACATGGAGCGTTTCGTTAACTCAGCCAAGATAATCAACATGGAGTTAGATTACACCAAAGAAGAATTGATAGAAGCGGTGGACGAACTGATACTGAAAAACGGACTCGGCTCGTGTTATATAAGACCGGTTGCCTATCGCGGCTACGGAAGCATGGGGGTGAACCCTCTCGAGAACCCGATCGAAGTGAGTATAGCCGTCTGGCCGTGGGGAGAATATCTGGGCGAAGGCGCCCTTGAGAGAGGAGTAGAAGTTCAGACATCTTCGTGGTCTAGACATCATCCCAACATATTCCCGACAAAGGCAAAGGCTTCCGGTAATTATCTGAATTCGGTGATGGCCAAGATGGAAGCCGTTGAGAACGATTACGTTGAATCTATAATGCTCACACCAGAGGGATATGTGGCAGAAGGAACTGGCGAGAATCTTTTCCTGGTGAGAGACGGTGAACTGTACACAGTCAATACTGCGGAGGTGCTTGAAGGTATAACCAGGGATTCGATCATCCAGATCGCCGAAGATCTGGGCTATACAGTCAATTTCGAGCCCATAACTAGAGATCAGATATACATCTCCGACGAAGTCTTCTTCACCGGCACGGCGGCAGAAGTCACGCCTATAAGAAAGGTGGATCGAAGAAAGATCTCCGATGGAAAAGGACCTATCACGGACGAGATCCAAGAAACCTATATGAAAGCGGTAGAAGGAGAAATCGATGAATACAAAGACTGGTTACACCCAGTGGAGTAAAAAAAGAAAAAAGGATAGAAACAAAATTTTTTACTCTTTCTTTTTCACTACTTCAATCACTTCCGGTATTTCATCAAAGCCCAGTTCTTCCAATTTTTCTTTAGTAGGGATCCCGTCCTCGGTCCATCCTCTTCTCTCGTAGACCGCGTCGCACAACTTCTGGTACTGTTCTTCCCTGTACTCTCTTAATTTTTTAACCTTCTCTTTTACCGACATGTTCTCTGTATCCAACCCAAGTTCTTCCTCGAGTTGGTCGTCGTACCTCTCCTCTCTTGACCTATATTCTGTCTCTGTCACCGGGCCTACGGACCTGTAGGGTACTTGATCGTTCTCTCTAGTACCGTCTCCCATCCGGTGATTGAAAACTCTCTGGAAATTGTAAACCCTTTCCGAATGTTTGATCAGATCGTCTGGCTCGGATTTTCGTCCCGTGACTGCGGAATAAAAGTTCGCATACCATTCGAGATGTTCAGGAACCTTTTCCGGTGCCTCGGTCTTTTCGTTATCTTCCGGGGTGATATCGTTCCAGGGTAATTTGCAAAGCCCGTTTAGACCGAACCAAGTTCTCCACATCGGGAACCAAAATAGCGCTTCAGCCTTGTCTTTGAATGTAGGCATGTGGTTCTCCACCATATCTAGAAAGATAAGCCACGCTTCGTCGTGCTGCGGCCCTTTCAGCGCCAATCCGTAGCCGCCCTGCTGGGCTAGAGATTCCTTTGTGACGTATTCAGAGTACTCTAAACCTTTACATTCCATCCCTATATCTTCCATGATCTCCCTATCGGCTCCGTACTCCTCTTCAAAGTAGTCCTTCATCTCCCTAACGCCTTCTCCCACGATCGCTCCGAAACCTTCTCCTTCTGCCATCTGGTGGATGATCTTCAAAGCCGCTTCTTTGTTTCCAAATTCTAACGTGACGTCGTCCATGACATCTTTCGGTATCAACCCCATCTCTGCACATTCCATGGCGAAAGCTGTCCCCGTACCTACGCTGATAGTATCCAAACCGTAGGCGTCGCAGTAAAAGTTCATCTCGATTACATGGTCCGGGTCGAAGATACCGCAGTTGCTGCCGGTCCCCGCGATGGTTTCGTACTCTGGCCCATCCACAAGCACTCTTTCTCCTTTGTAGGGGCCGCTGCTAATCTCGAAATCCGTAACGCAGTGGGCGCACTGCACGGTACAACCTTTTACGCACCCGTCAAACCCCTCGTCGAACTTTTCTTCAAAGACTTCCTCTCCTATCTTGTCGCCCTCTTCATGACTCCCGTATCGGAAGTTCTTCGTGGGCAGAAGGTCAAAATCGTTCATTATAGGGACTAGATGCGCTGTTCCAACTTTAGACATCCGGTGTTGTTCTTTGTCCAACTCGGCTATCTCTTTGGAGTGTTCTTTCCTGACTTTCTTCAATCTTTCTGGGCCCGCTGGATTTATAGCGGTATTACCGGGATCCGATTTCACCACTAGAGCGACCACGTTTTTGTCTTTAAATACCGTTCCAGTGCCTCCCCTCCCGGCCTGTTTGTATCTAACTTCATCTCGGCCTCTATCGTACCATGAAAAATTTAGCAAACCGAAGCGAGTGTTCTCAGCGCCTGGTCCGCTGGAAACAACGGAGATCGACCTCGGTTCATCTCCACCATAGATCTCGGTGAGTCGTTGGCTCAATCCATAAGAATCATCGGGAAGTCCTTCAGGTGGTTTATCGAAACTTATCGTGTTTTCCTCGCCATCTATGAAAACGATCACTTCGCTCTCCGCTTTACCTTGTATCTCTAAAGCGTCGAATCCAGAAAACAGAAGATAGGGGCCGAAATAGCCGCCCACATTAGAATCTATGACCATATCAGTAAGAGGAGAGATGGTGGTGACTATACTGTTTCCACTTCCCGGGTATATCGGATCTCCCCCTAAGGGTCCGGACGAAATACATAGTTCGTTTTCCGGATCATTCCATTTTGTGTTGTCGTTTACGGCATTCCATAGGAGCCAAAGGTCAAAACCTCGCCCTCCGTTGAACAGTTCTTTCATCTGCTCAGTAACTTCTTTCACCTCGAAATCCATATTCTCAAGATTTATCTTTAATGTCTGATCGGCGTATCCCTTTTCGATTTCATTCCCCTTATAATCATATTCCTCGATGGTCTCTATTTTTGATTTCATGGTATCTCTTCTCGTGCCGCCAAACATATAAGAACCTATATCAATTTTCCCATCGGGTGAACC
>JAZKSH010000100.1:0-7079 GCA_036626195.1 Thermoplasmatota archaeon
CCTGGAGAAGTACGTCTACGGAGCGGATGATTTCGAGGAGTATCTGGAACTAATCGGAGGGGAGGACAAGCTCGAATATTTGAAGCAGGTAGAAAACTATGAGAAGCCGATGAAAGCACCCTGGCTGGGAGGTGACTAGATATGGGAAAAGATGCCGATGAGTTTGCCGACAATTATACTTCGACGGAACTGCTTGCGACCGTGGCTTCACACCGGCTCGAGAACGGGAAGACATTCTTCGTGGGGACCGGCCTACCGATGCTGGCTTGCATGCTGGCCCAGAGAACTCACGCCCCCGATTCGGTGATCATCTTCGAGGCTGGCGGGATAGGCCCAAAGATACCGGAGCTTCCCATATCCGTGGGCGACTCGCGGACGTTCCACAAGGCATTATCCGCGTCTTCGATGCACGACGTCATGTCGGCTGGTCAGTGCGGTTACATCGATTATGGTTTCCTGGGCGCGGCTCAGCTGGACCCTTACGGCAATATCAATACCACCGTCATAGGACCTCATTCTCGACCAAAAGCAAGACTTCCCGGGAGTGGGGGAGCGAACGATATCGGTTCCCTCTGCTGGAACACGATAGTGCTGATGAGACAGGACAAAAGAAGATTCGTCGAGGAGGTCGATTTTCTCACAACGCCGGGTTACCTCTCGGGCCCCGGGGCGAGGGAAGAAGCGGGACTCCCTGAAGACAGCGGTCCTTATCGGGTTATCACCCAACTCGGCGTCTATGACTTCGATGAAGAGACCAAACGTCTCAGGTTGGTCGAAAGATATCCCAACGTCTCTGTCGAGGAGATCAAGGAGAAAAGTGGATTTGAGATAATAATCCCCGACGATCACGAAGTAACGGACCCACCAACCGTAAATGAACAGGAAGTTCTTCACGAGATAGACCCTAACGGTATGGTTCTAGAAAAATAGGGATAGGACCCTATCCTATCTTTATAGATAATATAGGTATTTTAGACTTTTATCGAAAATTTAGACTTTCTTATCGAAATTCTTAAATAAACATAAAATGTAAGGATGACGCTGTAAAAAGAGTTGATAGAATGGGAGAAAGAGTAGCAGTTGCAGGAGTAGGACATACAAATTTCAACTCTGGAACTCCAGAGTTGGGATGGAAGGAACTGATGTACGAGGCATGCAGCCAGGCGTACAACGATGCGGGAGTCGACGCTAGGAGAGACATCGATTCGTTTTTGACATGTGCGGAGGACTTTTGGGAAGGCTTTTCGATATATGACGAATTCGTTCCCGACCAATTAGGCTCTTTGTTAAGACCGACCGGAACGGTCTGCGGGGATGGAATCTTCGGTCTCGGAAATGCCTATATGCAGATAAAGACAGGACAATTCGACGTGGTGGCCGTGGAAGCCCACAGCAAATCATCCGACCTATTGAATCACGAAGATATTACCCTCTTCGCCATGGACCCCGTTTTCAACAGACCCCTAACGGGAGACGAAGAGAGAGGCCCACGCGGAGAACAGTTCATCCCTCTATCGGATGCAGATAGTCCGGAGTTCGACCCGGAAAAAAGGCCCAAAAGGACGCACCCTTACTTCCTCGCTGGGTTAGAGATGCAGAAATATCTTGCTGAGAATCCAGTCACCGAGGAAGATTGTGCTAGAGTGGCGGTCAAGAACAAGAACAACGCTTTGGAGAATCCATTAGCTGTGTACGAGAATCCCCTTACCCTAGAGAACGTGATGAATTCCGAAGCTCTTTTTGAACCGCTGAAGAAGGACGAGATAAGCCAGACAGCCGATGCCGCGATCACTTTTGTGCTTGCGTCGGAGGACGTGGTGGACGATTACACGGATAATTATGTCTGGCTCGACGGATTCGGCTGGAATTCGGATTCCCCGAGGATAGAAACGAGAGATCTGAACGCAAAGTACTGCAGGCGAGCGGCAGAGATGGCCTATGACATGGCAGGTATAAACGTACCTAAAGAGCAGATAGACTTCGCCGAAGTGGACGATAGGTTCAGCTACAAAGAGCTGCAGCATCTAGAGGCCCTCAGATTGTGCAGGGAAGGAGAAGCCGGGAAGGTCGTCCGAGATGGGTCGTTAGAGCCTGAAGGAACCCTTCCGGTGAACACGTCCGGAGGAAGTCTCGGAGTGGGGAACCTGGTCGAAGCTACTGGTCTTCAGAAAGCGCTCGAAGTGGTCCTCCAATTGAGAGGGGATGCCGGCAAACGCCAGTTGGACGACGTAGAAACAGGGCTCGCACAGAGCTGGAGAGGAGTACCGACCGCAACTGGAGCTGTGTCGATTCTCAGCTCGAGATGATATATTATAAAGGATGTGATAAAAATGTCGAAAGATGTTGCCGTTATTGGCGGTGGAATGACTCTATTTAGAAGGAGATTGAAAGAGACAGGAAAAGAACTCTCATTTGAGGCGGCCGAACAGGCCCTAGAGGAAGCAAACATGACGAAGGAAGACATCGATATGGTAGTGATGGGGAGCGCTCCTGACGCCTTCGACGGAGCGCATATGAAAGGCGAATACCTCCTCGACGGAGCGGGAGGAAAAGATAAACCTTACGTACGAGTGTTCAACGGAGGTGGTACCGGAGTCTTCGCTCCGATAGCAGGATGGTGGCACGTGGCTTCCGGGGTCGCCGATACAGTCCTGGTAGTCTGCGAGGAGAAGATGGGGAGCTGTTATCCTCACCCCCAGACAGCTTTCCAGCATATATGGGACCCGATCCTTGACAGGCCTTTAAAGCCCAACCTAGTATGGTTATTCGCCATGGAGATGAACCGGTACATGAACGCCCACGGTGTCTCAGAAGAGGACATCGCAAGGGTCTCAGTGAAGAACAAAGGCAACGCTCTGGATCATCCTTCCGCTCAGCTTCCAGCCGATATAACGGTGGATGACGTGATGGAATCGAAAACGATGGCTTGGCCAGTTAAACGCTTAGATATAAGCCCACCATCCGATGGTGCATCCGCCGTAGTTTACGCGAGTGAAGACGTGGCAGAAGACTACACCGATAATCCAGTCTGGATAGACGGTGTCGGTTGGAATATAGACAGTAGCATGTGGACAAACAGGGACTTGTACTTCCCAAGGTATGTGGCTAAAGCCGCAAAGCAAGCCTATGACATGTCTGGTATCAAGGACCCCTATGATGAACTGGACTTGGCAGAACCCTACGACCCCTTCGATTACAAGGAACTGCATCACATGGAAGGCCTCTTACTGTGTGATAAGGGTGAAGCCCCGACCTTGACAAAGGAGGGAGTTACCCAGAGAGACGGCGACCTACCGGTGTGTCCATCAGGCGGGCTCTTAGGAGTCGGGAACCCGATCGCCGCCACGATGGGACAGAAAGTATGCGAACTTTACTGGCAGCTCGCCGGTAAAGCGGGAGACAGACAGGTTCCCGACGATCCAAGACTAGGAGTAGGACAAGCCTGGGGAGATATAATGCAGATGGCGACCGTGATAGTTATGAGGAGCTAAAGAGGTGATAAGAATGGCTGATAATGATGATATCGATGCCCCTCCTTACGGACCGAAAGGTGAGCACGTCACTCAGAGTCAGATAGACGAGGACGAGATAAACTACAATGAATGGGATCCGGAAGCGCAGTACGCGTGGAGCTGCGGTCCCGCAATGAGCCGGTTCTTGAAGGAGCTGAAGAAAGGCAAGTTGATAGCGACTGTCTGCGAGAACTGTGACAGGGTGATATTCCCGCCGCGGATGTTCTGCGAGTACTGCTATAAGCCAGTGGACGAATGGAAGTACGTAGAAGATACCGGGGAGATAGAGACCTATTCTATCTCGTACGTGGACCCGAATGCAAAGCCGATCGAAGAACCGATCCTGATCGGCGTAGTGAATATAGACGGCGCTTCAGAAGGACATGGATTTATGCACTACTTCGATGAAGTCGATCCTGACGACATCGAGATAGGGATGAAAGTCGAGGCCGTCTGGAAGCCTGAGGAAGAGAGGATCGGATCAGTACGGGACATCGAGTATTTCAAACCCAAGGAGGACTGATAAGGATGACATTCTTTGAAAAGATAACGGACCCTCGAGACCTGACGCAGTGGAAAGGCAACATGGAAGCTCATTACCTCTACACCAGTGGACAGGCAGGAGAGGATTTCTTTGACGGGCTGAAAGAGGGAAATATCATTGCTAACGAGTGTCCAGAGTGCGGCACGGTTTACGTGCCTCCTAGGCTTTACTGTGAAGATTGCTTTGTCGAGATACCAGCAGATTATATGGAATTAGAAGGTACGGGGACGATCGACTGTTATACCATCGCAAAGGTGGACACCTACGACGAGGAACTTGAAAATCCTGAGATCTGGGCTATCATAAAGATGGACGGCGCGGACTCGGGATTCACCCACAAAGTCGACGCCGACCCTGACGAGGTCGAAGCAGGAGACAAAGTGAAGGCAGTGCTCAAGCCCGAGGGAGAAAGAGAAGGCAAGATCACGGATATAGAGCATTTCATACCGGTCTGATTACTGACTGAGGTCAAAAATCTATCCGGCCTAACTGAAAACAAACGGTCGATTGCCGCAATAAATGATCGAGATGGGAACACCTTTCCCTTTCTACTTTTATCTTAAGCCTAGTGGATACTGAAGTTGCTCCTGGGACCTGCTGCCGGAACTTACTGCTCGCATTGAGCCTCCGTCTCTAAATTTTTTATCTACTTATCTACTGCCCGATACCATGCTCCTAAAAATGGAAACAATATTTTTGACTATAGACTAGTAAAAGTAGTAGGGTATCAATATAGTTTCTTTACCCTCGATCTTCACTCTTTGCCTGTCCACGGAAAAGGTTCACCGCAGTTTTCGCAGTGGGAAGGGACCTCAGGTTCGACACCTGACACTGGCCCTTTATCATCTAAATTTTTCCCCTTGATCTTACAACCACAATTAGGGCACTCTGTTATCGTTTTCGCCCCACACATGTCACAACGTTCCTTACATTTATCTCCAGTCTTTGCTCTATAAGTTATATGGTGACCATTTAGGCAAATCTGCCTATTATCATAACTCACCCTGATTTATTAACTACTTGAATCTATTTAGGATTTATAGTGGATATTTAGGGGGAGTATCGGCCGATTAGGCTATACAGCCGGGAGGTAAGAATCAAAACTCGATTCCTTCTCTTGCTTCTATACCTTCCTGGTAAGGGTGTTTTATCTCCTTCATCTCGGTCACAAGAGAGGCAAGATCGATCACTTCTTCTGGAGCTTTTCTACCCGTCAAAATCAGCTCTACGTCTTCCGGTTTACCCTCTTCTAAATCTATCAGATCGTCCAATGAGAGTAAATCAAAATGATGGGCAACACAGATCTCATCCGCTATAACGACGTCGAATTCACCGGAATCTAGTGCCTCTTTTACCTTCCGTAGACCGTCTTTCGCCATCCTGATCTCCTTCTCCGAAGGGGAATCTGTAACGTGTAAACCTTCCTCGCCATATTGTTCGAGAGTTATCCTTTCGTCAAATCTCCCTAGCGCGATCTGTTCTCCGTACTCAGATCCTTTCATAAACTGACCTATATAAATATTAAGGCCCCTACCTGCAGCTCTGATCGCTAACCCTATCGCAGCGGTCGTTTTACCTTTGCCGTCACCCGTATATACCTGGATCAACCCCTGTCCTTTCTCATCATCCAAATCGTAACACCTCTTCTAGACCTCACCAATCTATCAGTTCATATGTTTTTTGGTTTTAGTTCTACCTGTATTGCCTCTAGATACCTGTCAGGTCTCTTGGAAAAGACTTTTCCAAAACTAAATACTCCTACGCATGGTACTCGTGGATAAACTATTTATGGGACTTGCATCTCCGACCAAATGATTGTTATGACCAAAGAACACAACATGTACGACTATGAGGAAGTGAGAGAAGAATTTGAATGGAACATTCCAGAGTACTATAATTTTGCTTTCGATGAATTGGATGAAAGAGCTGAAGAGATGCCAGACAAGGATGCGCTTATCTCTATCGACAATTCGGGAGAAAAAGTTCAGCGGCACACCTTCAAAGAGCTGAAAGAACTATCCAATAAATTTGCGAATGTCCTCAGAGAGAAGGGGATGGAGAAGGGAGATAGAGCGAAGGTCCTCATCCACAGGATCCCTGAGTGGTACGTGGTCATGCTTGGGATGATGAAGATCGGAGTGGTCCCCATCCCGACGCCCAATCTAGCTGTTCCTGAAGATATCACTTACAGGATCGAAAGGTCAGAGGCGAGCACTATCGTGACGGACTGGTCGAATCATGAAAAAGTAGAAAAAGTCAGAGATGAAGAGGAGATGTCTTCGCTAGAGAACTTCATACTCGTTAACTCAGAGGAAGATAAGGACGGTTGGGAAAATTACGAAGATCTGATGGCCCGGGCGTCTTCGGACTTAGATAGGGAAGAAGTCGAACCCACGAAGAGCGACGATCCTTTACTCATATACTTCACTTCCGGAACCACCGGGAAGCCGAAGATGGTCCTCCATACGCACTCATATCCTTTGGGGCACGAAGTCACGGCGAAGTACGTTCAGGACCTTAGGAAAGAAGACATAAACTGGACTATCGCCGACAACGGCTGGGCTAAAGCCGTCTGGGGCAAGCTCTTCGGACAGTGGATCGTAGGAGCGACGGTAGTGCAGCAGAACATCACCGGTAAGTTCGATCCAAAGAAAGCTTTGAAGGTACTTCAGGATCATAACGTAACGACTTTCTGTGTCCCTCCGACTATCTACAAGATGATGATAAACGAGGACGTGGAAAGTTATGATCTGGGTTCACTACGCCACTGTCTCAGCGCCGGCGAACCGTTGAATCCAGACGTCATAGATAAGTGGGAAGAGTACACCGGCTTGCGCATATACGATTATTACGGACAGACAGAAAGTGTCGCGCTTGTAGCCAACTACCCGACCATGGAGGTCAAGCCCGGCTCCATGGGTAAACCCACCCCGGGTCACGAAGTGGACATTATAGATGACAATCAGGAAAGGCTACCCCCTGGAGAAGAAGGCCATATCGGTCTAAAAGTTAAACCGGAAAGA
>JAZKSH010000101.1:0-6979 GCA_036626195.1 Thermoplasmatota archaeon
TGGACCCAGCGGGACTTGAACCCGCGGCCTCCACCTATCTCGCCGCATACCTTCCGATCTGCGGATGCTTTCGGAATCACAGATTCCTTGCATCCTCATTATCATTACGGATGCGAAGGTGGCGATCTGCCAGACTGATCTATGGGCCCGAGATGAGGAGCAGTGAACGAGCGTGTATACGGTGACGCTAAAATAATCATTACCTATAAGCGTTTTTTGGAAGATGCCTCTTAATATTGTATACTTAAAACATGACGTCTAATATTTAGATTTCACCAAGAAGCAATATGTCCATCCGTTCTAGGTTCAGTTCCTCCTGCGTAGACTCCATCGTCCATTTTCCAGATAATCTGTCCTCGTCCATAGCCACCTGAATGTAGCGAATATTCGATATCGTGTCCTTTTCTGGATAACGCTTTTCCGATATGGTGTGGGAATTTCTTCTCTAGGTACACCTTCTTGTTCTCGTCCCATCTCCACCTCGGTGCGTCCAGTGAAGTTTGTGGGTTCAGATCGAAGTCCAGCGCATTCATAACGACCTGTAGGTGCCCTTGAGGCTGCATATAGCCGCCCATCACCCCAAAAGGCCCTACCGCATCTCCCTGCTTTGTCAGAAATCCAGGGATTATAGTATGATACGGCCTCTTATCGGGCTCTAAACTATTGGCATGCGAGGAATCGAGTGAGAAAGAGTTCCCGCGATTCTGCAGCGCTATACCGGTCTCGGGAACTACGAGACCGGAACCAAAGCCCATGTAGTTGCTCTGGATGTATGAGACCATGTTACCGTCTTTATCGGCTGCAGCTAGGTAAACCGTACCTCCCTCCGCCAATCTCCCCGGTTTCGGCTCGATTGCTTTCTCTCCGATCAGTTCTCTCCTCTCGGCAGCATAATCCTCGGATAACATATCTTCAGGATCGACGTCCATATGTTCTGGGTCAGTGATGACCTTTTTACCGTCCGAGAAGGCCAATTTCAAAGCCTCTATCTGCTTGTGGTACGTTTCTATGGAATCTTTGCAGGGAAAATCAAAGCCGTCCAATATCTTCAGAGCCTGCAGTGCGATCAGACCTTGACCGTTTGGAGGAAGCTCCCAGACTTCGTGTCCACGATACTCCACGCTCAACGGTTCGACCCATTCTGGAGAGAATCTAGAAAGATCTTTTTCGGATAGGTATCCGCCGGTTCCTTTAGAAAACTCGACTATCTTTTCTGCTATCTCACCTTCATAGAAAGTGTCCGATCCGGTCTCTCCGATCTTCTTCAACGTTTCAGCGTGATCTTCAGACCTCCAGACTTCTCCGATCTTAGGCGCTCTACCCTTAGGTGCGAAGGTATCGAACCAATTTCTAAATTTTTCTTCTCCTCCCAGTTCTTCGCTGTAGCTCTTAAAAGCTGCCTTCCAATACTTTCCAAGCGTGGGAGAGACGGGATAGCCTTCCTCGGCATACTCGACAGCTGGTCCCATCAAATCTTCAAAAGGAAGTTCTCCAAATTTTTTTGAAAGCTCGTACCAGCCTCTAGGAGCTCCTGATACCGTGACCGGTTCCCATCCGAATTTAGGCATCTCGTCATGCCCCTCTTGTTTAACGGCATCAATATCCAACCCCGAAGGAGAAGGACCGCTGGAGTTCAAGCCGAACATCTCGCCGTCTTTCCATATTATGGCAAAGGCGTCTCCTCCGATACCGTTGGAAGTCGGTTCTAGAACGGTCAAACTGGCTGCGGTAGCGACAGCTGCATCTACAGCGTTGCCTCCCTTCTTCAGCATCTCGAGACCTGCTCGGGCAGCTAAAGGTTGAGAGGTAGCCACCATCCCTTTCTTGGCGTAATTAACGGCTCTCCTAGACCGATAAGGGTAATACAGCGGGTCGAAGTTCATGATCATAGAAGTAAGTTTAAACTTAATTATTTTTCTGTCCGCGATCATAGAGGCGTAAAAAGGTAAAATTATTAAATGAACAGTACCTATTACCCTGTGATGGGTCTGATTAGAAACATCTTAGCTCCTGCGATCGTCCTGTTCCTGGGTATACTCTTCATCGTGCTGAGTATCATCCAAGGTAACGCCGAGGTCGCTCTGCTTTTATTCATACCTGTCATCTATGGTGCGGGTATATACTTGATGATCGGTATAGTGTTGATATTCCTTTCTTTCATACTTTTCTTCGTGTTCTCATTCTCAGATACATACAAGAAGTCTCACAGGAGAATGAAAAAAGAGGTATATGAAGACCCAACAGAAAGTAAAGAAACGGAATCGAGCTATGGAGGCGTGATCTTCATCGGTCCGATCCCGATCGTTTTTGGAAAGGACGCGAGCACGACGAAAAAGATGATGTGGATCGGATTGGTCATCGCGTTGATACTGGTTTTTCTTTACATCATGATCGTCTTTTTGTGAAAAGTGAGGTGTTTAGATGAGGGATTTTATAGAAAAAAATTTGGAAGAAATGGTTAAGATAGACAGCGTGAGCGAAGGCGATATGGACGAGATAGTGGGTTTTACCACCGAACTCTTAGAAGATGCAGGTCTTGAGCCCGAAATCGTGGAAGGAGATGGACACGATCCCGTGATAGTGGCTTCTCACGGAGAGAACGGTGTCTGCTTTTCCGGCCACCTTGATACAGTACCGGTCGGAGACGAGTGGGAGCATGAACAGGGCGAAATAGAAGATGAAAGGATGTACGGGAGAGGCACTCTCGACATGAAAGGTCCCTGTCTCTCAGTCATCGCTGCGGCGAGGAAACTGATACAAAGAGACGTTCCCTTCTCCATAATCTTCACCACTGACGAGGAAGTTTCGATGGACGGAGCTAAAAAGGTCGCTGCTCGGGAAGAAGTAACGAAGGCTCCCGCCGTGGTGATCTGCGAACCCACGGAAATGCAGGTGGTTACGGAAGAGAAGGGAGTTTTTCAGTTCGAAGTGAAGACTGATGGTGAGAACGCACATGCCAGCATGCCGGAAAAAGGTGATAATGCGATAGTGAAGATGCTTCCCATTCTGACTTCTCTAAGCAGGAAGAACAACATCCCAGCGGAAAAAGACGAACTCACCTGCTCTGTCGACGTCATCGAAGGTGGAGAAGCTACAAACGTAATCCCAAAAGAGTGTAGAGCGGAAGTCGATGTCCGTTTTCCGGATCATTTCGACAGAGACATACTGGAAAGATATCTCTTCGATCCGATCGACAAGGAATTCGAATTGAAAGAGATACAGTTCTTAGATGCTGTTAAATTGAACCACGAGAGCGAAGCAGTCCAAAAATTGCTCGAAATAGCCGACACGACCACATGGGCCGTTCCTTATGGCACCGAGATGGTTCGGTTTTATGAGGAGAACGAGAACACTATGATATTCGGTCCCGGTAGAGTGGACGTGGCTCACCAGCCTGACGAGTACATCGAGTTACCGGAACTCGTCAAAGTCGTAGATATATACGTGGAGTACGCCGAAACTATGGCCGCTGGCGATTAGGAGTTCTAGGGAATGCGATCGCATCCCTGATATGGTCCAGATCGAGTATCCACATTATCAAACGTTCTATGCCGAGACCAAACCCGGCGTGGGGCACGCTCCCGTATCGTCTCGTATCCAAAAACCAGTCGTAGGTCGACGGGTCTTCTCCTTGTTCTTCCAGCCTCTTTACGAGAGAATCTACATCCGTTTCCCTCACACTTCCTCCTATGAGTTCTCCCACATGGGGTACCATCAGATCATATCCTAAGACTTTAGTCGGGTCTTCTTCGTCCCTCTTCATGTAGAACGCCTTGATCTCCTTTGGATAATGAGTCACGAAAACTGGTTTGTCGAACATAGATGTCAGTTTCTTTTCCTCCGGAACACCGAAATCATCCCCGTAAGAGACGTCCATGCCAACCTCTTTTAGCCTCTCTACGGCCTCCTCGTAGGTGATCCTCGGGAACGGACCTTCCAAGTTTTTGAGATATTCTATTTCCTCCTCATTTATGTTCTCCAGTTCTTTCATATTTTCTTCAAGCACTTTATCCACTATGTAGAGGACTAACCCTTCACCGAGTTCGATAAGTTCATCATTATCCAGCCACAGACCTTCTACTTCGGCATGCCAGAATTCGGTAACATGCCTGGGCGTCCTGGATTTCTCCGCCCTGAAACTCGGTGCTATAGTGTAGATGTCACCCAGGCCATAGATGGCCGCTTCCGCGTACAGCTGCCAACTCTGGGTCAGGTATACCTCGTCGTCGAAGTACTCCACAGGGAAAAGCGTAGATCCTCCTTCACAAGCCACCGGCGTCAGTATAGGTGACTGAAATTCCTTGTAACCTTCCTCTCTGAAGAAGCCATGGATCGCGTTAAAGACGGTCGATCTTACGTTGAGTATATCTCTCATCCTTCTAGATCTTAACCACAGATGTCTGTTGTCCAAGAGATGCTCCACGCTTTGATCTTTGTGGATGGGGAAATCGTCCGAGGCGTGAACTATCTCCGCGTCAGTGACTCTTATCTCATAACCGCCGGGAGCTCTTTCGTCCTCAGCGACTTCGCCTTTAACTTTCAAAGAGGATTCAACCAGCAGGTCCTTCAGTTCCTCGAACTTATCTTCGTCGAACTCGTCTTTGGCGACGGTGGCTTGAACCACGCCGCTCGGATCTCTAACGTTCAAGAACGCCATATTGCCTATATCTCTAGTTCTGTGAATCCAGCCGCGCACCTTAACTTCGCTTCCGGTGTGCTCGCCTTCGAGTATCTCCTCTATGTCTACGAACCCTTCTTTTCCTAGTCCATCGGTTTCTTCTTTCGGACCCATCTTTTCACTTGGGCAGTCCGAGTGTAGTTTTAAGATAAAAGAGTTTTGGAGACTCGGATCTCACCAATCGTCCGAAACTTTTCCACCTTTCTCCAGCGACCTCATTATATCTTCTTTCATCTCTAGAGCCGCTTTCCTAGACGCTTTATCGTACTCCTCAGGACCGAAGTCGTCATAACTCTCGTAGGCATAATCGATACCTCTAGAAGAGTTGACTACAGCGCCGTACCCATCGTCGTTGAAGCACGGTATCACGTCGTCGGCGGTACCTCCCTGACTACCGTAACCCGGCACCAAGAACAGATTATTTTTCATCATCTCTCTTAACTTCTCCGCCTCCTCGGGATATGTAGCTCCTACAACGGCACCAACGGACGAATAACCTCTTTCTCCTATCAACTCCTCACCCCAATCGCTGATAAGGTCGGCCATCACTTCGTATATCTTGTTTTCATCTTCAGTGACCAGATCCTGAAGCTCGCTCGAGGAAGGATTCGAAGTCTTATCTAGAACGAAGATGCCTTTGCCGTATTCCTTACAGACTTCGACAAACGGCTCTATCCCGTCGGATCCAAGATAAGGATTGACCGTCACCATGTCTCCGTCGAACGATAAGGCTTCACCGTCGATCATATCCACTTTGCCGAGGTGTGCGGAAGCGTAAGCCTTTGCGGTACTGCCTATATCGTTCCTTTTCACGTCCTCTATCACTATCATCCCTCTCTTTTTAGCGTACTCGATCGTCTTCTTGAAAGCTCTGATACCTTCGACACCGTATTTTTCGTAGAAAGCCACCTGGGGTTTGACCGCTGGAACTATATCATGGACAGCGTCTATAATCCCTTTATTGAACTCGAATATCGCCTCTCCGGCGGCCTCGAAAGGGTTACCACTCATCTCTTTGGCTTCTTCCTTCAGATGAGTAGGTATCCTCCAGAGACGCGGGTCTAAACCGACGACGGAGGGATTCTTCTTCTCGTCTACAGCATTCAGCAGCCTATCTGCTAGATTATCTTTTTTCATGGTGATCGCACTTGCTGGGATAGACGACGTGATTGATTTAAAATTTTCCTAACAGCCGATAACGCTTAAGTTCACGCAGGGAAATCACTGTCTTCGAAGAGAAGGATTGTAAAAGCCGATAGAACGATCGCAACCGCGATAAGCAGTAGAAGATGTAATGGGTGAACAGCTCCATCCAGCAGGACCGAATTGTAATCCCAGTAGTAGGATATAGTCCAGGGTAAAACCGGTTCTAACGCCTCGAGCATATTTCCCGCCATGAACAGTGCGTACTGCACCAATATCACTGCGAACGTCGCACCTACTGCCGTCCGCGAGTTCTTAAAAAGTACAGCGAAGAACATCGACACCGAGACGATCACCATCAGCATGGGCCAGGAAATGACTATAGAAACCAAGAAGGGGTTGAGTCTAAAACCTTCCCCCGCAGAATATACGGACAAAGTCAACACCAGGCCTGAAACCACCACTAACAGCAGAGAGAATAAACTATAGGCAGATAACTTTTCCAGCAAGTATCTTCTTCTAGAGAGCGGCGTTGAGAATATGATGTCCATCCTGCTTTCCTCATAATCCCATGTGATAACATTAACGGAAATATACCCTATATACAGACCTATCAGTAAAATCCACCACATACTCCACAGCACAGAAATGAATCCCTGGATATTGCCATAATCTATCCCCCACACCTCCTCTAGCGCGCTCGTCCTCTCAAAGTTGGTCTGCATGCCCACCAATTCGCTACTATCATTTTCTTCCGCCCACTCCTTGACGGCTATCACTGAAAAATACCTTTCAGGCACTTCGCCCTCTTCATCCAGCGGTAAAGTGTAATTGTAAGACTCATTTTGTATCCCCTCCACCCTATCCATAGGCACGATAATCGTAGGACTCCTCGAGACCAGCAGTGTGTAATTTTCAGCATCTTCGATTCCGGTCCAAGAGAGTCTCACAGTCACAGAATCTTCTTCCTCCACCACCTCGACATCTACTCTATCCGCTCCCTCCAGCTCATCATCGAGAGCGTCTTCGAAGGAGGGATATGCTTGAGCAAAACCAGCTATCAGGAGGACTATAACGAGAAGGAATATCAAGAAGCCCTTCCAGCTGTTTTTGATTTCCATCAGCATGGTCTTTCCAGTTTTCATCTACCATTTCCTC
>JAZKSH010000102.1:0-6966 GCA_036626195.1 Thermoplasmatota archaeon
CTCGCTCCTCCTATTTCCAAATTTTTTCGTTTCACTCAAAAATATTGAAAATGCGCAGGAATCGCTGATTCCTGCTCCTAATCACTTTTCTCGCTAAACTCGAAAAGAATGATTAGTGCGAGGGAAGGGAAACTAACGCCAATGTGTATACAAACTTCCCTCTTTACTTCGAAAGGCTATCGCCTTTCTGCGTATGCATCAGGAACTCGCTGGCGCTCGCTCCTTTCACTTTTTTATTTCTCGCCACGCTCGAAATAGAAAAAGTGCGAGGGAAGGGATTCGAACCCTCGGACCTCTGCAGGACAGCGCCCTCAACGCTGCGCCGTTGGCCATGCTTGGCTACCCTCGCTTTATGAGCGAGCTTTGCGAGTGAATAAACGAGGGGGAATGAGGAATCTTTGATTCCTCGGCTACCCTCGCTTTGTGAAGGAGTATGCGACTGCGGAAAGTGAGGGCGAATGAGGAATCTTTGATTCCTCGGCTACCCTCGCTTTGTGAAGGAGTATGCGACTGCGGAAAGTGAGGGCGAATGAGGAATCTGTGATTCCTCGGCTACCCTCGCATTTTGAGCACGATTTTGAAAAAGAAGAGAGTATATTAAATTTGTCAATTAGAAGAAGTACCAGACCGAACCTACATTCTCCCTTTCTATATTTTGCTTATCTATACCTCTTGACCCAATTCATGGATCTCGTCAAATTTTTCTTTAAGGATGTCAAGACCTTTTTTCAAGACGTCTTCGGAGCTCAAAGATCCATCGGTCTCGTAAGTCATTATGAATTTATCTTCCCGACCGGTAACTTCGATAGCTCCCGGGTCGCATGCTTCTTCGCAGGCGGAGCAGAGCTTACACTTCTCTACATCAGTAACGGTCAATTTTCCTTCTTCCATCTCTAAGATATCTACTGGGCAAACGTCGATGCACTCTTCACATTCATCGCACGCTTCGTCATCTATCTCTATTTCAGGGTAATATTTGTATGCGACTCCGCTGGTCGGCTGCCATTTCGCGTGCTCTTTTGCGGTACCCAATTCGGCTGTAGCGTAGATGAGCAGCGCCTGATTCTCGTCCAACTTCGCTATAGGTATAAGATCGTCGACCGGTTTCAGTTCGTTCTCTCCTACGGGGATAAGATCACCGGAGTAAACTGTACAAGGTCCTTTTTTATTTAGGCTGTAGATTATAGTACAATTGGGGCACCCTTCTCCATCACATTCATCACATTCCTCTCTAAAATCGAAAAGCTCCAGATCTGTTGGTATAGGAAGCATCCCAAGCCTGTGAGCGATGATCTCATCGAATAGAGGTGCGGAACTTTCGTATTCCTTATCTTCCTCTTCATCCCCTATCGTACCGAGATGGAACTCTACATCCTCTATCGCCAATTTTGGTACATCTGCGATCAATACTCTTCTCAGTGCATTCACCATCGGTGGGTTGGCATCTGTCACCAACAGTTCGGCTTCTCTTTCCTTCAACTCTCTAACTTCTACTTCCATCTTTTCACTTTCAATCTTCTTTTAATTTCAGAACATCCACAAACAAAGGTCAGTTCCGCTCTACACCCGTCTTCCTCTTCTTCCACCTTTAGGTTTAGTAGAGTCGTGAGGTACTGGGGTGACGTCTTCTATCGTGCCGATCTTGACACCCGATCTAGCAAAGGCTCGAATCGCAGCTTGTGAGCCCGGGCCGGGAGATTTAGATTTGTTGCCGCCCGGTGCTCTTACTCTGACATGTAATTTGGTAACTCCCTTTTCTTTGGCCTCGTAGACCGCCTTCTCAGCTGCCTCCATCGCGGCGTATGGGGAAGACTGATCCTTGTCCTGCCGGACCACCATACCACCCGAACACCTGGCCAGGGTCTCGGCACCGGTTATATCGGTTATGGTTATGACCACATTGTTATAAGAAGCGTATACGTGTGCTATACCCCATTTACCCATGATATCAGCTCCTATTACCTCCGTACTCTTCGCTCTCTTTATCCTTCTCGATCATCTTGGTTATCCGAGTCGGTGTAATCTCCTCTTCGGGTCTCTCTGGATGAAGTTCATCTGATAAAGGAGAATTCGAATAATAATCTATGGTCGCTTCTTCTTCTTTGTCCACAATATAGCCTGGGATGGTCACTTTCCTTCCTTCAACGGAGATATGACCGTGGATTATGAATTGTCTCGCCTGATGTGGTGTATGGGCCAATCCTTTATGATACACCAAGGTCTGAAGCCTCCTATTGAGTATGTTCTCTATACTCAGACCGAGTATATCGTTGAGTTCATGATCTTGACCCTTCAGATAGCCTTTTTTTGTCAGCTTGTCGAGAAGGTTTTCCATCTCCTCCGTAGCCTGTTTTTCACCGTATCTCAACCGGGCCTGGAGATTTCTAGCCTGTCCCCGAATATTCTTCAAAATAGATCTAGCCTTCCAAAACTCCTTTTTGTTCTTCAGAGCGTAATGTTTTATGTAATCGTTCTCTTCATTTATCCGTTCCTCCTGCCAAGGATGAGACGGTTTTGCATACTTCTTTCTACTGAATTTTGGGTCTCCCATCTATCATCACCTATGCTTCTTCTTCGGCTTCGCTTTCGGCTTGGGCTCTTGCAAGTTTCTTCTCAACCCCAAGCTCCATACCGGTTCTTCCATTTGATTTTGTCCGTTGACCTCTAACCTTCTGCCCCCTCTCGTGTCTGATTCCCTTATAACAGCTTATCTTCTGCATCCTGTTGATGTCCTCTCTGAGAACGGTGTCTAGCTCGTTCTTTAGAACATGGTCGTACTCTCCAGTGACTGGATCCTTTTGACGATTCACCGCCCAGGAAGGAGCTTCTTCAGAAAAGTTATCTACCGCTTCTTTGATCTCTTCGATGGTTTCGTCTCCCAGTTTTCCTATCTTTTCGTTAGGATCAATACCGGTAGAGTTCATCACCATCTCAGCTACCCTAGTCCCTACGCCTTTGATATCTTTCAGAGCGTAGGTCACAGGCTTGCTTCCATCTAGATCCGTGTTTTTCATCCGGACTATGTATTGGAATTCTTCATCTTCTTCTTTTTCTTCTTCAGGCAAAGTATTTCCTCCGTTGGATAGTGGAAATCTATTGAGGTGAAATATCGACTCAGATACGTGATTTGGCTTAAGAATCCAAGTGGTATAAAAGCGTTGTCCCTGCTCCGCACTCATTCATCCCTTTCCCCGCCGTGAAAACCTTTACCGATTATGTACATCTCGGAGCTTGATTCTCTCGACGCTTCAGGAGAGTGTCCGTAAACCGACTCGAACACTCTTTTGGTCTGTTCCATAAAATCCTTAAAATCATCCCCTTGGAACACTTTCACCACCAATCTTCCGTCTTCTCTAAGATTTGCAAAGCAGAATTTCAGTGCCTGACGGGCTAGATGAACGGATCTTGCATGATCCACGTCGTAATTACCAGTCAGGTTAGGGGACATGTCACTTATCACCACGTCCACTTCCCCCGCGATTATAGATACTTTCCTAGTAAAACCTTTATCTGTCATGTCACCCTGTTGAAAACTCACTCCCTCGATGTCCCTCATCCTTTCCTTGTCAACCGCCAACACATTGCCTTCTCCCACTTTTTCAACGGCATACTGACTCCAGCTCCCTGGAGAGGCGCCTAAATCGACCACCACATCTCCCTCTCTAAATATGTTGAATTTTCTGTCGATCTGCTTGAGTTTGTACACTGCCCTAGACCGATAACCCTCCTCCTTCGCCTTGTGATAATATCCATCCTTCCTTTTGTAAGCGCTCATCAATACAACTCAAAAAGTAGAGGTACTTAGTATTTAGGTGCCGCCGGTAGAAAATTATAGATTCAAAGGCGGAAAATTTTTAATCAGAAAGGTTAATAGATTATCGGATATGACAACTAAAGATGCATTTGAAAGGATCGTGAACGTCATCGAAAAGATCCGCGAGCCGGGTGAGAAACCTGAAGATGACCTTTATTCCCTAGATAAGTTCGTTTGTGACCTATGTCAGGGAGTCAGAGAAAGAGAGGGGATCACTCAATGCGGTTTCTGTGGAAGATGGGTATGTAAGGATAGAGACACCGATGAGGAAAAAAACGACTGCTGGAACGAGGATTTGAAGGCATGTGAAAGCTGCAGCGGTTTGATATTATTGGCTCAAAAAGATGATCTGAAAGGGGAAAGTGATTTAATGGAAGAAAACGATACTGACGAAAATTCAGACGAGGGCGATAAAGATGAGTGACCTAGATGAGACCATAAAAAGTTTGGAATGGAACAAAAGGTTAGAAAAGGTCCGTTATGGAAAAGTAAAAAGCGAGGAAGATGAAAAATATCTGGTGAATAGAGGACCTATCGAAGTCCTCGTAGCGTTCTTGGTGGGTCTGCTTTTCGGCCTGATAATAGGGAGTATAGTCGTACCAGCTTTGACCGGTATAATCTGAAGGTGATCTAGATGAAAGTCCTTTTGATACATTCGGACTATCTGAAATATCAGGTGAAAAAAGAGACACCCGTAGCGGAAGAGATCGAAGAAGAGATGAAGAAGGGCGAGATGAAGGAATGTCTCTCCGTTTTCACCGCGGTAGAGGAAAGGGACGAGAAAAAGGTTGAAAAAGTCATAAAGAAGGGAGTGAACGAGATAAAAGATACCGCGGAAGAACTGGATATCGAGAAGATAATGATCTATCCATATGCGCATCTGAGTTCAGACCTTGGAGACCCCGACACCGCGGTGGATGTGCTGAAAGGACTAGAAGAAGAACTCAGCGAAGATTATAGAGTTCATAGGTCTCCTTTCGGGTGGTACAAGGCTTTCCAACTCAGCTGTAAAGGTCATCCTCTTTCGGAACTCTCCAAAGAGATCGTCGTGGAGGAGGAAGAGAAAGAAGAAGTCGTTTCAAAAGCTCTCGAGGCAGAAGAAACTTTAGAATCGACATGGGGCGTCCTCGAGGAAGACGGAACCTTCCACGAGGTCGAAATCGACGGTGACGTGGTAAAAGGATACGATTTCGAAGACAACCAAGACCTAGAAGACTTTTTCGTTTACGAAGCGGGGGAGAAAAAGAAGGCGGGTGAAAAATCATCACATGTCGATCTGATGAGAAGACATGAATTAGTGGATTACGAACCCGGTTCAGATCCAGGAAATCTGAGGTACTACCCAAAGGGTAGGATGATGAAGGGGCTCCTTGAAGAATTCGTGAGCGAAAAGACCAGAGAATACGGTGCCATGGAGATCGAGTCCCCCGTGATGTACGATCTTGATCATCCGACATTGAAAAAATATCTTGATCGCTTTCCGGAGAGACAGTATCAGATCGAGACTCCAGATAAGGATGTCTTTTTGCGATTCGCGGCCTGCTTCGGTCAATTTTTGATGGGTTACGACATGACCATCTCTTATAGGCAATTACCTGTAAGACTTTACGAACTGACCAGGTATTCCTTCCGTATGGAGCAGAGAGGTGAGCTCACTGGATTGAGGAGGCTGAGAGCTTTCACCATGCCCGATAGTCACGCCCTATGTGGGGACATCGAGCAGGCTCAGGAGGAGATGATGACCAGGATGGACCTGGCTATCAGAGTACTCAACAATATCGGTATAGATCTTCCTGAAACGCTGGAATTGGGCCTCCGATGTACCGAAGACTTCTTTGAGGAAAATAAAGATCATTTGGTCGATATAGTCAAAAACTACGGTAAACCCGCACTAATAGAGATATGGGATGAACGTTTCTTTTACTATATGATGAAATACGAGTTCAACTATATCGATAAGCTGGGCAGAGCGAGCGCGTTGGTGACCGATCAGCTCGACGTGGAAAATGCTGAGAGATATGGGATAACTTACGTAGATGAAGAGGGTGAAGAGAAAAATCCTTATCTCCTACATCTCTCTCCAAGCGGTGCCATAGAAAGGGTGATCTTTACACTTCTAGAGTTGGCAGGAACACAGGAAGAGGAAGGCGAAAAACCAGAATTTCCTTACTGGCTAGCGCCGACACAATTGAGGTTCGTTCCCATCTCGGACGATCAACTGGATTATGTAAAAGAGTTGGAGAAGAGGTTCAAAGGGGTAAGAACGGATATCGACGATACTGACAGAACCGTTGGGAAGAAGATTAGGGATGCAGAGAAAGAATGGATACCTTATGTTGTAGTGATAGGTTCAGACGAAGTTGAAAGTGGGAAACTCTCCGTAAGGATCAGGGGAGAGGACAAACAATTAGACATGGCGGAAGAAGAACTCAAGAGCGAATTAGAGAAAAAACAGAGTGGTATGCCATTCCGAGAAGTCCCACTGCCGAAGAATTTATCCAATAGACCGAGCTTCGTCGGATGATTTACCACGACCGACTCTGCAGCAGATCACTAACTATCCGACTCTTACGCCACTTGATACAATCGGAGTTCCTCTTTCATCCTTTTTAATTCGTCTTCTGAAAAAGCTCCGGGATCAACATGTACGAGAAGGGTGAACTCCGGAGAGGCTGTAGTTTCCCAAACCTTCTTTAAAAATTTCAAAGTGTTTTCAAAGCCTTTTTCCACCTTCACCCGCTCCAACTTGTCTATAAATATCACGCCTTCGTCATTATTTTCGACAAAATCCTCGATCTCTGGAGTTAGCTCATCAGGGATATCGGAGGGGCTTATCACCTGAAAAACATCGGATTCTATGTTTGATAACCATATCAGGTTTTCCCTAGAAACTTCAACACCGAATTCTTTTCCTATTTTGTTGGGGGCTGTTGTGGTCACCACTAAAGCTCTTTTCTGTTTCGAAAAGTACTGGGAGAATATAGAGTAGGAATGTTCTATCTCTTCGCCTTCTAGTAGATAATTCGATCCCTTCCTCAGGAATGTTTCCTCGTCTTTGACTTCATCCTTCACTTCTTTCTCAGGGACGGAGGACTCTTTCTCCTTTTCTTTTTCCTCTTTTTCCTCTTCTTCCTCTTTTTCCTCTTCTTCCT
>JAZKSH010000103.1:0-6942 GCA_036626195.1 Thermoplasmatota archaeon
TTGCATACTGGTTCCATCTCTTCAGGAGACTTGATTGAAGTTGTTTCAGTCTACGTTTATGTGATAGTTCTGCGGTTCATCTCCCGAAAGGGGTTCAAGGAGCGGCCCTTCCTCGGTAGAAAATTCCTCCATCTGATGGCTGGCAACATAATCTTTCTGCTCCCTCTTTTTACGATAACCTTTTCATCGCATTGACGACTGCGGTAATTTATTATATCACGGTACATTCAGTTATATAAGATGAGGTTTATAGTTCTTGACGGTCTAGACGCTGCGGGAAAAGAGACCTATGCACGCCTGATAAATCGCAAATACGAGGAGCAGGGGGAGAATGTTGTCGTACGGTCTCATCCCTCTCCTGACAATGTATTCGGCAAGAACGCTAAAAGAGCGCTTCTGATCGGCGGCAAGTTGTCTAGACCCAAAGCTACCTTGTTTTACACTTTCGACATCCTCAACTCGCTTCTCAACTATTACGGCAAAGCGGACACGGTTATATTCGTCAGGTATCTTGGCGGGGTTGCCTATTTCCCTAAGCCGATAGCGGAGAACCTTTACACCGTCTTATCAAAAGTGTTTCCGACATCCAGTTATATGATCTTTCTAGACGTGGATACGAAGGACGCTTTAAGAAGGGTGAACAGAAGGAACAAAACCGAGATGTTCGAGAACGAGGAAAATCTAAAGAAAGTCAAAAGAAGAGCGCTTTCCATGATGGACGACTGGCATATCGTGGATACGTCCCAACCTATCCAGGACGCTCAAGAAGATATCGATAAGATCTTGGAGAGGTTGGATCAAAAGAGGTAAAAGTAATAGGCCCCCTCTCTATTAACTTCAACCGCCACCATGACCCATATTGTATTGGATACCAACGCTCTGCTCATGCCGTTCCAATTCAATATCAATCTTGACGATGAACTAGAACGATTGTTCGGAGACGTGGGATCGACCTATGTTCCCTCTTCCGTGCTCCAAGAGTTGAAAGGCCTGGGAAAAAAAGGACCGCTGAAACTGAGCGAGAAGTATAAGAGCATCGATGTGGAGAAGAAGGGTGACGAGGGCGTCCTAGAAGCCGCTGAAAGACTCGACGGCGTTATAGTTATAGTGACCAACGATAAAGACCTGAAGAAGAGAGCACTAGATAGAAAGATACCCGTTGCATATTTACGTTCAAAGTCGCATCTTGAACTTGCGGGAGAAGATTGGCTCTTTTCGGGAAGTAGCGAAGAGAGAGAAGAAAAAAAAGACGATATAGATATCGAAGGAAAAGTTTCCTCTGGTGTGAACGAGGGGCAGTACTTTCTAGGAATGGATGGATACAAAGCCCGCTTCAAGAAAAAATTCGGCTTCGAACCCTTTGAAGGAACGCTGAATATAAGAGTAAAAGGAGAGAATTTACAGAAGTATGAGAACTTGAAAAAGAAAGATGCGGATAAAATAGAAAGTTTTGAGGAGGACGGTAAACGCTTCGGCGAAGTTAAGTGCTTCCCGTGTGAGCTGGAACGCAAAGATGGGAAAAGAAAGGTCGACATCGATACGTTACTGATAATACCTGAAAAGAGCAGGTACGAGAAAGTCGTTGAGATAGTTTCCAAATACGAGTTGAGGGAAAAGATGGACCTGAAAGACGAGGAGGGGGTCAGGATTTCTGTAAAAACCTCCTTTTAGAGAGTACGACCGACCCTTTCTCATAGAACCTAGAAATTTTTTTCAACATAGCTGAGAGCTGACTTGAAGAGCGGCCTTCCGTCTCCCCTGCTCTTATCTAAGCCGCACCTTGTCCAATCAGGGTTGGTATAGGGATGAAAGACCCTTTCAGGATGGGGCATAAGTCCTAGAACGTTGCCCTCCGGATTGCATATACCGGCTATATGAGCTAGAGAACCGTTCGGGTTCCACGGGTATTCAGGCTCGTTACCCTCTGGTGCCGTATAACGAAAAACGACCTGACCGTTCTGTTCCAGCTCTTCAACAGGTATTTCTTCGTCAAGCACGAATTTACCTTCCTTGTGTGCCGAAGGATAAAGTACAATCTCTCCTTCACTGTAGCTCTGGGTGAACACACAATTAGAGTTATCCTCGACTTGAAGTAATGTAGGTCTACACTCGAACCTATTGCTGTCATTTGTCTCTAAGGCGGCTTTTGGCACTTCGCTCATGGTTTGATCCACTGCGGGCAGAAGCCCCATCTCTACCAATATCTGAAAGCCGTTGCAGACACCTAGCACGGGTTTTCCGGATTTTACAAACTCCTCTAACTGGTCACCTAGAGCGCTTTTCATCCTGGCTCCAAAGATGGCACCTGCCCTGATGTAATCTCCAGCGGAGAAACCACCGGGTATCATAACGATGTCGTAATCTTGGAAAGACCTTTTCTCATCTTCATCCACATCTTTGGACAGTAACTGCTTGAGATGGACTTTTTCCGCCTGCGCTCCCAAACGTTTGAAAGCCAGATGAGATTCTTCTTCACAGTTCGTTCCTTCGATGCGTAAAACCGCCGCTTTTATATCTTCCCGCTTCAAGATGATCTCCTGATTTACAGGATTAGTCCTTTCTAATAATATTTTCTGTCTCGATTTTCAGCTGAAAAGGAGAAACTATTTATTGGTAATCCTATTTCATCATTCCTGCTCCAAAAGGGGCCGTGGGGTAGCCTGGTCCATCCTTCGGGCTTTGGGAGTCCGACACCCGAATTCAAATTTCGGCGGCCCCATCATTTTTCCTTAAAAGATGTGATGATCCTTTTCAAGTTCTTTGAGCTTGTCGTCCAATTTGTCCGCATCAGGGATGTCCTTCTTCTCACGGTTCTCTACTTTGTTCTCCTCCAATATCTCCTTGGGTCTTTTAGGGGTCTCAAAAACATCGAACCGCTCTCCCCTATTTTCGATGATCTGGAACTCTTTCCTTTTTTCATGCAGCCCCGCTCTTATCTCTTCTATCTCTTCGAGATCTTCTTCAGAGACGTCTCCGACAACCTCGGCGGGCTGACCGAGCACGAGTTTCTCGTCAGGAACCTCCATACCTTCCGGAACTATCGCTTCGGTACCGACGATAGCTTTTTCCCCCACTTCGGCTCCTTCCATCACGACGGCGTCCATCCCCACTAGAGTCCTTTCTCCGACAGAGCATCCTTCCAATCTAGCTCCGTGGGCGATGAAAGAACCCTTTCCAAGAGAGACGGGATTCTCTTCCGTAGATCTCACAGAGGCCTTGTTCATTATTATAGACTCTTCTCCCACTTCGACCTTCGAATCATCGCCTTCAACTATGGACCCCGGGAACAAAAAAGCGTTCCCTCCGATCTCTACCTCGCCTACAACACTGGCGGTGGGGTCCAAGAAAGGGGCGTCATCTTTTTCATCTGGTAGGGACTCTTCCAGCTCTTCTGTCATATCTCAAACTAAAAAGGAATACGTGTAAAAAGGTTGCGGTCGTTGAGACCATAAAACTTCGTTAAACAAGGTCACAGCTCGAAAGCGGAGATTACCTCTTTGAACTCGTCATTCAATTCATCCTCATGCTTCAGTTTTAAGATCTCCGCTAGAAATTTAATATGCAGCAGAGAAAAGAAATCTATATCTATATTTTCATCTAGAGAATCTATCATGCTTTGGGTGATATCACTTTCAAGTTCCCCGAGGAGGTCATTCAATTTCTGGACCACTTCTTCCTTATTTTCAGAGGGGAACCCCATCTCTTCCAGGATCTCTAAACATCTCCTGATTCTCTCCTCGTTCCAATCCATACCCAAAGCGAAAGGGGCTTCGTCTCCAAGAGGTTCAGGTGTAAGCAGAAACCATTTCGCCTTCCTGCCGTATATCTTTTCTGGGATATGGTGCTGCTTCCTTTCTCCCTTCACTTCTATGAAACCAGCATCCTCCAATTTTTTGACGTGCCTATATATAGTGGATTGATCTTTACTAAGGGCTTCCGCGATTTGAGATATTGTCATCTCCTTGACTCTCAAAAGCTCCAATATCTGGTTCCTCGTTCCTTCGAGCCCCACCTTCATCGCGGCGGGGTCCTCGATTAGGCATATTTCTTCTTTCATCTCACACTCACATTACTCGATTACATTCCTATATATGTGCAATAATGCAATTATATTATTTAGGACTTATGTTGATTTATCAAAATCAGCATATTTATATATTTTGGTATGTCATCTTAAAGCGTGAGCCTCAAAGCCAGATAGATCATCGGTCGTCAATATCTATTTCAAAGTCTTCCTCTTCGTCCTCCTCCGTGATCTTCTTTATCTTGCCCTCGGCTTCTTCCAGCTTCTTCTCGCAGTGTTCGATCAACGACATACCCTGCTGGTAGAGTTCGATAGCTTTTTCCAGCGGTACTTTATTCCTCTCCAATCTTTTGTTTATACTCTCCAGTCTTTCGAGAGCTTCCTTGAAGCCCAGATCTTCTATATCTACATCCTCTATTTTTTCATATCCTTCTGACATCTTTTCACCTCCTTGGTTTTAGCCTCGATCTCGCCGTCGTCAACATTTATATCTATGAGTTCTCCCACATCTACGTCCTCGACGCTTGTTATTATCTCCCCCTCCTTATCCATCACTATAGAATACCCGCGTTCCATCGTCTGAAGAGGTCCGAGCGCCTTCAACCTCTCTTTCTGGCTGTCTAACCTCTGCTTGTTATCTTCGACGTACCTCTTTATGTTCAGGCTCAACTTGTTTAGTTTTTCATCCACTCTCTGGTAGCGGTCTTCAAGCAGGATCTCCGGGTCCCGGAAGACCGGTCTATCTCTCAGGTTGTCCAACTTTTCCCTGTACCCTTTAACAATATTGCTTACAGCGTTGACGGCTCTCCTCTCCTGGTGTTCCAATCGTTGTCTCAATTCAGCCTTCAGCGGTACCACCAGTTCAGCAGCCCCCGTCGGCGTAGGAGCTCTTTTATCTGCAACGAAGTCCGATATCAGGAAATCGGTCTCATGGCCCACCGCTGAAACGATAGGGGTTTCCGCTTCATAGATCGCTCTCGCCACTTCTTCTTCATTGAAACACCACAGGTCTTCGATGGAACCGCCGCCTCTGCCCACTATGATCACGTCTAAGCCTTTTTCGTCGAGCTGGTCTATAGATGCAACTATGCTTTCCGCTGCGCTCTCGCCCTGCACCTGTGACGGGGCCAACATTATGTCTACATTTTCGAAACGCTGTTTGAGAACTTTCACCATGTCTCTTAGAGCGGCGCCCTCCTCGGATGTGACTATACCCACCTTTCCAGGTATATAGGGCAGTTCTTTCTTGTGCTCGTCATCGAAAAGACCTTCTTCAGATAACCTTTCCTTCAACTGTTCATAGGCCAGGTAGAGTTTTCCTTTCCCGCCCACCATCATCTCCTTCACGACCAGTTGATACTGTCCTCTGGGTATGTAGAGCCCTATATCCCCTCTGCACAGCACCTCCATGCCCTCCTCCGGCTCGAAGTCGATATCCCTATTGTCAGAGTGAAACATGACGGAATTGATCTCACTTTTCTCGTCTTTGAGAACGAAATACATATGTTTGCTTTCATAGTGCCTGAAATTCGAGATCTCACCCTTGACCCAGACGTTCTGTATCTCTTCGTCCCTCCGCAGGAGAGATTTTACGTAGAGGTTCAGATCTGATACGGAGTATATCTTTCTATCAGGTTTCCCCTTCCCTTCGAGTTTTTTATTACCTTCCTCGTTCACCTTCATCTGTCATCATATTTTCAAGAGAGTATATAAAGTTGTGGCGGGGGGAGAGGCAGCTGAAATTAGACCAGTGAATACACTTTTTCTTTCAGTGAATCAACAACTACTAATACCGACCTTTTCTTGAATACTGACATGGAATGCGCTTTGACAGGTACACCCGGAGTCGGGAAAACTACTGTAGCCGAGCTTCTCCAGAAAGAAGGTTATGACGTGTTGGATCTCAACGCTTTCATCAGAAATCACGGTCTTTCAGGCGGTCAAGATGAAGAGAGAGGAGCGGTCAATGTTGACATCCGCCTTTTGAGAGAGAAGTACAAGGAAAAGGAAACGGAACCAGATATTGTGGAGGGGCATCTTTCCCATTATCTCGGACTATCTCCGACCATAGTGCTCAGATGCGCCCCGCCGGAATTAAAAGAAAGGATGAAGGAGAAAAAATGGTCTGAAAGTAAGATAGAAGAGAACGCGGAAGCCGAAGCCGTAGATGTCATCCTGATGGAGGCCTTGGATTTGTGCGACGAAGTGTACGAGGTGGATACCACGGGGAAGGACCCTGAAGAGGTGGTGAACCCCTTGAAAGAAATATTAGAAGGGGACACGGAAGATTATACACCGGGCTCTATAGATTGGTCCGGGAGCCTCTAGACTAGATCTTTTAATTTTTTCAGGAAGAACTCCCGGAAGAAAACCGAATTTTAAAGCTAGTCAATTTCTTTCTCGCCTTTGAGTCCGTTTACATCATCTTAAGGCGCATAGAGCAGAAGAAGAGGTAAAACTTCAGGATTGATCTGGGCAGTTTTGCTAATCTCTGCGTTGATAGCAGTCTTCATCTATTATAAAAGTAGTGAAAAACATAAATAGTATTCGTCCGCTATAATATACAAAGGAAGGGAAAAAATGATAGGTTGGAGAAGAATCCTATCGTTGTTGGTCGTTTTGGTTTTAGTGATAAGTGGATTTGCAGTTTTCAGTTCGTCCTTAGCGGTAGGGGAAGATGGAGAGCAGCTTCATACGGTGAATATAGAAGTGAATTTGGATGTTGAAGCAGGCGTCGGGGCCGTGTATGAAGGGAAACTTGATCTTTTCATGCATCAGGTCGATGGGGAGACGTATCAAGGCCTCCCTAGAAAATGGCGAGAGGAGTTGGAAACGTGGGAAGCTCGAACTTCTTTCAACAATCTGTTTATAAATCCCGCCCGAGAGGGTAGTGGGACAGCTCCAATGCAAGACGCTAT
>JAZKSH010000104.1:0-6707 GCA_036626195.1 Thermoplasmatota archaeon
GAGATCGGGCACGTCGATGATGATGGAGATGCTGGAGAAAGGCGGCTTCGACCTTTTGACCGACGAGGTCCGCGAAGCCGATAAGGACAACCCGAAGGGTTACTATGAATACGAAAAAGTGAAAGATCTCCCGCAAGACACTGGATGGCTCAAAAAAGCCGAAGGAAAGGCCGTGAAAGTATTGGGAGAACTCATCAAACATCTGCCTGATAACTACGAGTACAAGATCGTCTTCATGGAGAGGAACCTGGAGGAGATCATCGAGTCACAGACGAAGATGCTGAAACGGAAAGGTGAGGACCCTGATGATATCTCCAAGGAAGAGTTGAGAGAAACTTTCAAAGATTACAGGAAGATACTGAAGCAGCAGATATCTTCCCATCCGAACATGGAGGTCATCTACGTCAATTACAACGACATAATGAGTCACCCTGAACCGGTCATCGAAAGTATATCCGCCTTCTTCGATGGAGAACTGGACACGGACAGTATGCTCTCGGTTATAGACGAAGAACTGTACCGCAATCGCTCAGAATTAGAATAATAAAAAAAGAGTTTTGATAAGGAGTTTTTAGAACTACAGATATCCTTGCTCGTCCAAGTAGTCTATTACTTTCTGCACGCTCTCTTCGACTTCTTCTTCGTGGGTTTCTAGAAGTATCTCCGGATTTTCTGGCTCTTCGTAGGGATCAGATATCCCGGTAAAGTTGTCTATTTCTCCTCTTCTGGCTTTCTCGTAGAGACCTTTGACGTCTCTCTCAGCACAGACATCTATGGGACACTTGACAAAGACTTCGATGAAGTTGGTGACCTGTTCTCTCGTCTTCTGTCTCCTCTCGCGATAGGGCGAGATGAAGGAAGCTAATACGGAAACTCCGTTCCTTGAAAGCAGCTCCGCCAAAAAGCTCACTCTCTTTATGTTCGTGTTCCTGTCTTCCTTCGTGAAGCCGAGGTCGGCGGTCAGATGCTGCCTGACGATATCTCCGTCCAATCTCTCAACGTTGTGACCATATTCTTCCTGCAATCGCATCCCGACTCTGTCCGCTACAGCGGATTTGCCCGAACCGGATAGTCCGGTGAACCAGAGCGTGAAGCCTTCTTCGACATCGTGCTTTTCCCACTTATCTTCGTGCACCATCACGTGCTCGTTATTGTTGTTTTCAGACATAATACATACCTCCTAAAAATCCTACAGCATCTCAAAAATATCTTCGAGTACCTCTTCCTCATCGTTTGACGGAACGACCATACCGACGACGTCGCTCTTGCCTCCGGCGGAGTAACCTCTTTCCTTCATCTCTTCGATTAGAGCTTCGGAATTCTCGAGAGGTCCTCTGATGTAGATTTGGGATTTTCCTTTTTGATACTCGCTGTTCGAGACCACCACTTTCTTTTCCTCTCTAGCCCACGCTAGTCTTCTAGTCACCGTAGATATGATATTGTAGGGCGAGCACATCTCTCTATAAAGAACGTCTTCCTTGATCTCTTCTAACGTTCCGTCGACTTCATCCTCGACAGCTTCTTTCAACTTCCGCCTGTTTTCCCGCAGATCTTCTCTCTCTAGAACTTCCCGCGGCTCTTTCACGCCTTCGAGGAACCAGGGCGTCTCCGTTACAGCCTCTCTATCGCCTATCTTGTAGAGCGTGTCGATCAACTCGGCACACTCCAACAGGTCTTCGAACTTTCTATCGAGGTTGGACAGAACTTGGTTCACCGTTCCCATCGCCAAGTCGTTCTCCTTCAGCTTTTCCTCTCTATCGCCGAAGGCTCCTAGAACGGACAAAAAGTCCCATTCTCTATCGAGAAAATCGCTGACCACCCAAGTGGCGCTCGGATACTCTTTTGGCGAGGCTCCCTCGATGATGGGATTGTGGTGCAGTTCAACGTCGTGTTCATCCTGAAGGTGGTGATCGAATATCTTAACTTCACCGAAGCCTTTCAAGAATTCGCCGGAATCCTCGGGCAGCGCCATGTCCGCCACGACGACTTCGTCGGGATCTATCTTCTCGATCTTCTTCCGGTCCTCCTCGTCGATCAGATAGTTGCCTATAGAGGGAGTGAATGTCTCTATCTCCACGTTTTTCCCTTCCAAACTTTCCAGCAGGAGAGCAGCGGAAGAGACACCGTCGGTGTCCCAGTGGTGGAACAGAAGTAACTTTGAAGCGTCCTTGGAAGAGGCACTCATAGTAATCCTACTCTACGAATTTGTTCTCGTGATCCAATACCGTTTCAGCGACCTCGGGCCTCATCATGTGTTCCGGAGGGGTCTTACCTTCCTTGAACATGTTCCTCATCTTCGTTCCGCTGAAGTTCTCCCTGTACTCGTCGCCGTGCGGACAGATGTGTCCATCCACGGCACCGCCGCACTTCTCGCAGTAGGTGAACGACTTGAAGAAGACCGGAGTTATGCCCAGCGCGGGGAATTTATCGAATATGTCCTGTGCCTCGTAGGGTCCGTAATAATCGCCTACTCCGGCATGATCTCGACCGACTATGAAGTGCGTGCAGCCGAAGTTCTTTCTCATGATAGCGTGGAAGACCGCTTCTTTCGGACCCGCGTAACGCATCTCCGCCTGAAGTATGCTCATCACGGCTCTATCTTTCAGGTAATACTCGTCCATCAAAGTGTCGTAGGCGTCCAAAATAACCTCGTCCCTGTAATCTCCGGACTTTTTCGCGCCTATTATCGGGTTGATAAATATTCCATCGACGAAGCTCAAGGCAGTTCTTTGTACATATTCGTGCCCCATGTGGGGTACATTCCTGGTCTGGAAACCTACGACGTTCCGCCAGCCCTTCTCTTTGAAGAGAACTCTCGTTTCCTTCGGAACTAGATGGTACTCTTCAAAATCGCTGTCATTCTCTTTGAACTGCAGGATGTTACCTCCGACCAGATGATCGTTCATGTTCATCGTCTTCTCCACTCCTGGATGATCCATATCTTCGGTACCGTATACATTTCTAGCCATCCTCTTTTTGTCGAATCCGTAGAGTTCTTCGACTTTTAAGGTAGCGAAAGGCTCTCCGTTCTCTGTTTCGAGGCAGACCTCTTCTCCTTCCGAGAGCTCTTCTCTCTCTTCATCGGTGATATCCAGCACTATCGGAAGGGTCCACGGGGTATCGTCGTTCAATCTCGACTCTTCCAACACCCAGTCGAAGTCTTCTCGGCACATGAAGCCCGTCAGAGGGCTGTAAACTCCGTTAGCTATGTTCTGCACGTCTTTCCGAAGACCGCTGCTCAATTTGAAACTCTTCATCTCCTGTGCTTCTTCCTTCAACCTCTCACTTTTCCTGTCGGAGGCTATCTGGTTTATGAGAGTTCCGCCGTGTGGTTTAGACATGTTTGCACCTGTAGGTTCAATCGAGGTAACCCAAGGCCCTCAGCCTTTCCTTCACTTTCTCCTCGTCCTCTTCGGAGAAATCTTCCGTCTGCTCTTCCTCTTCCATGCTGGAGATCACTTGTCTCAAGACGTAGGTCACATAACTGGACATCGAGTTGAAGCCTGTTCCTTCCATCCTTTTCTTCACTTTTTTGGCCAATGGTTTCGGTATCGAAACCGTCGTATAGTCTTTTTCCGCCATGACATATCACCATATTTAATTACATCTAATTATGGGCCATTAAATACCATTACTATTTAAAATTTTCTGTTATGAGGAAAGTGGACCTTCAGAACCAAATTGTATCGTCAGGTATAAGTATGAGATTAAAGTATATATAGTTATATAACTTCTTCCCAGGTGGAAAGATGAGAAGGAATTTAGTAATAATATCGTTTTTTGCAGTTATTTTATTGGGGGTAGGGAATCTTTCTGGGGCTATGATATTTCCAAACGAAGTCGGGGGGTCGGAAGATGATGAGGACTTAAATGGCCGATTAAAGAATTTACAGGGCGATCTCGGGAATTATACAATAGCTGTAGATCCTGGCCACGGCGGTTCTGATTCAGGAGCTACTGGACCAAGTGGATACCTCGAGAAGGAATGTGTTCTAGATATAGGTCTTCGCTTGAATGAACTGCTCGGGGAGAGCGGGGCGGAAGTCGTCATGACACGAGAAACCGACGTGTACGTTGGACTCTCTGAGAGGGCTGATATAGCCAACAACGCTGATGCTGATATCTTCATCAGTATCCATAATAATGCTTTTGACGGAGAAACAAAAGGTATCGAATCATATTATCACGAGGAATTGCCGCCTGACTCAGACTCCGCCCAACTGACTAATCTTCTCCAGGAAGAGCTCCTAGCTGAAATAGACAGTCCAGATAGAGGTGTGAAGACCGCTAACTTCGCCGTTCTGAGAGAAACCGTAATGCCGGCCTCTCTTACCGAAAACATGTTCATAGATCATCCCGATGAAGAGGCAAAATTGATGGAACCCAGCGTTAGACAGCGTATAGCAGAGGCACATTACAGGGCGATATGTGATTATTTCGGTGTAGACCCAACTCTTCCAGATAAAGGCAGATGGCACTGGATGTACGATGCGGATCACAGGCCCGATGTAGAAAACGGCTACAGCGGTGAAGAAAGGATTTGGGAAGGTGGGATACGTATAGATTTACCTCCAGGAGAAGTAACTGACATCGCTTTCTATGCTCATACGACCCCTAAATCCGTCAAGGGGTACGTGTACACCGACGGCCCCGGGGGAGAAGAACCAGGAACTCCTATAGCCGAGACTGATACTGTGACGGAACCTGGATACACCGAGTGGGTGGAGATACCCCTCCTCGACCCCGTAACCACCGACGGAGGTCGTCACTGGGTGGTTCTCGAGGTGGAAGACACCGGTAACCAGTCCTTCGGATACATCCGACCCTACGTTGAAGATGCGGGATGGATCAACCTGAACGGAGACTGGCAGACCCTTTCCGATATGGGAGAGAACTTCAGCTGGGGACTCGAAGTGCGGGTTGAAGGATATACCGCCGTCGAAGATTGGTATGATCTAAATACCGTGAGGAACGGATTGGACGGGGATTACTATCTAGCCAACGATCTAGATTCCGGAACCGGGGGATATGACGATCTCGTGGCTACAGGTAACGGTTGGGATCCCATCGGTTATTATACTGAAAACGGAAGCGGAGAATTTACGGGGACGTTCGATGGTCGGGGTAATCTGATAAAGGATCTCCAGATAGATCGGGGGGATGAAGCGGTCGTCGGGCTCTTCGAGCGTATCGGTGGAGATGCCGCGATCAGAGATTTAGGTTTAGAAGGAGTCGATGTGACCGGTAACGATCACGTCGGAGGTCTGGTCGGAATCGCTTACGGAGGAGGCATATCTTCTTCTTACGTGACCGGTGCAGTGAGCGGTGATGGCATCCACGAGTACGGCAACAGTACTCACGTTGGGGGCATGATAGGAAAACTCGACGCCGGCACGATAGAAGACTCTTACTCTTCGGCTGACGTTACTTCTGCTGGTCCACGAGCCGGCGGCCTTCTAGGTACGTTAGGTGAAGCTCAGATAACGAATTCTTACTCTTACGGGGCTGTGCAGGGAGATACCGATGTCGGCGGTCTGGTCGGTTCAGGTAACGAAGAAGATGTCGTCGGATCTTTCTGGGATGTCGAAAAGTCCGGTATAAGCGTGCAGGAAGACGACAGCGGATGCGGTACCGGTTTAGAGACAGAACAGATGCACGAGTTTTCGACCTTTGACGACGCTGGATGGAACATCGAAACGGTAAACTGGGGAGAGACTGACGATGGATTCACATGGAATATAGTCGACACTTCCACCTATCCATTCTTAAGCTGGGAAGAACCTGAAGAAGGACCTACGGAACATGAGCTGACTATACAGGTGGAAGGAGAAGGAACCACGGAGCCGGAGCCCGGAATCCATCACTACGAGGAAGGAACCGAGGTCACCATCGAGGCGATCGCGAACGAGGGCTGGGAGTTCAACGAATGGACCGTGGATGAACAAGAGGAAGAAGAAGATCACATCAGCTATGGATTCTGGCCTTACTGGATCGATCCTGGTCAGTACGATCCGGACTGGAAAGAACTTTCCCATGTCGCTGTGTTCTCGATGACGGCTCAATCCGACGGGTCACTTTACGAAGGCAATATGGGTCATTATGATGATGTGAAGGCCGCTGCGGAGGGCACAGATACGAACGTAACTCTTACGGTCGCCCAGTTCGACAAGGATGTACAGGACGAGATATTGGCATATCACAAGCAGGACTTAGTGGACAACATCGGGACCGCTCTGCAGGATTACGATGCAGACGGAGTTAACATAGATATGGAATTCGTCCGTGAGACGAACAGCATAACTGGCGAATCCAATGTGGATCTAATGCAAGAACTTCTTGGAAGGCTGCACGACGACGTGAAAGCGGTCGACGAACAGTATCACATAAGTTTCTGTACCGCCGGTTCAGTTGAAGAGGTTTACAGAAATCCTCAGCTTTCTAGTTACGCAGATAACGTTTTTCTAATGGGATATGATTATTATTGGGCGGACGCCCCCGCTACCGGGCCCGTTTCCCCCTACAATTCTACCCAAGACTTCGACGTCACGGATTCTATGGATAGATTGAGAGATTACTATCCAGACGAGCAGCTGGTTCTCGGCGTTCCTTTTTACGGCTATGAGTGGCCGGCGGAGAGTGGTGAAGCAGGTGCTAGCACTGAAGGAAGCGGCGAATCTGTGCTCATGACCGAAGCGGTAAATAATGCC
>JAZKSH010000105.1:0-6613 GCA_036626195.1 Thermoplasmatota archaeon
CCACCGGCGGCAGTGTGTATTCTTCACCTGCAATCGGTTCGGACGGAACGATATACGTCGGCTCAAGAGACACTAACCTATATGCGTTGAATCCAGATGGGACGGAAAAATGGAGGTTTGATACAGGCAACTATGTGCTTTCTTCGCCTGCGATCGGTTCGGACGGAACGATATACGTCGGCACTTACGATGCTAAATTAGTTGCTGTAACGGGGGAACATACCCTAAAGTTAAATGACCCGATCGGACAGGGCACAGTTGAGGTTGACGGTCAGGAGATAACGGAATGGAGCTACGAAGAAGTATATCTTCATAATACCGAAGTTGAATTAGAAGCGATACCGGACGAAGATTGGCGTTTCAGAGAATGGAGCGGAACCAACAAGACTGGAGAGCAGATAACCATAACGATGGACAGCGATAAGGTGATAACCGCTGTTTTCGAAGAGATAGAGTGGTACAATTTGACTGTAAATATCGAAGGTGAAGGAGAAGTAACTATCGATCCTGATCAGACTGAATTCGAAGATGGTACGGAAGTGAACCTCACAGCAGAACCTGCAGAGAATTGGGAGTTCGTGACGTGGTCAGGAGATTACGGATCGACAGAGGAAGAGATAACCATAACGATGGACAGTGATATGGAGATAACAGCGACTTTTAGAAAACTTCCATACGAATTGACGGTTAACATCGAAGGTGAAGGGGAAGTTGAGATCGATCCTGATCAGACCGAATATGAGGAGGGTACGGAAGTGAACCTCACAGCTTTACCAGCAGATGGCTGGAAGTTCAAGGCTTGGACAGGAGATTACGGATCGACAGAGGAAGAGATAACGATAACGATGGACAGTGATATGGAGATAACAGCTAACTTCGAAGAAAAAGAAGACGGAGGTATCCCAGGATTTACATCTATTATCCTGTTAATAGCAGTGGTTACAGCAGTAGCAATCTATCACAAAAAATACAATTGAATCTTAGTCTTGATCAAAGTGTAAAGAAAAAACCTTTCCTGATCATTTCTTTTTTAGTAAGATTTAATCTTTCAACTATGGTACATCGGGGAAAAAATTGACTTTAATGAACCCTTACCTATACTGAGTATATATCTACGAAAAGTCTATATAGATTGGTATAGATATCCCTAATCAGGGTGGATAACTTGAGAAGCAAAATATTAGTTTTATCTATAAGTCTCCTACTATTCAGCGGAATGCTAGCATTGGTGGGAGGAGAAACAACTGTAGGAGATGAGATCAACGAAATTGAAGAGGATGAACTCGAACTGGCAGATTTATCGGATTCACCGTGGCCCATGTTCAGAGGGAATCTTAATCACACTGGACGGAGTCCATACAACACGGATTATATAGATGGGACGGAAAGATGGAGTTTTGCAACTAGTAATGTTGTACGTTCTTCGCCGGCCATCGGTTCGGACGGAACAATATACTTCGGCTCATATGACAACAACTTGTACGCGGTGAACCCGGATGGGACGGAAAAGTGGAGCTTTACCACTGGAGATAGGATATATTCTTCGCCTGCGATTGGATCGGACGGAACGGTATACGTAGGCTCTAGCGACTACATCCTGTACGCGGTGAACCCGGATGGGACAGAAAAGTGGAAATTTACAACCGGCAGCTATGTGATTTCTTCGCCGGCCATCGGTTCGGACGGAACGATATATGTCGGATCTGACGACAGCAACATGTATGCAATTGGAGGAAAGGATACAATATCCCCAACAGTATCGATAAGCTCACCGTTGGAGGGAGCTATCGTTTCAACTTCCTTGGTGACGGTGAAGTGGTCTGGCAGTGATGGTGAAACGGGCATTGATCATTATGAGATACAGATCAATAGCGGAGGCTGGACAGACATTGGAGCTCTGACCAGCTACACTTTCATTGATCTGTCGGATGGTTCTTATACAGTGGATGTTAAGGCCGTAGACGGCGTTGGCAATACCAATACGGACACGGTGAATTTCACCGTCAGTACTACTTTTCCCCTCTCAGCTCCTCAGAACCTGCAGTCGACGGGCGGAGATGAGCAGATAGAGTTAACATGGGACCCCCCGTCGGATGATGGTGGAAGTAACGTAACTGAGTACAAGATATATCGAGGTACTACAAGTGGAATTTTGACCCTTCACGACAGTGTGGGAAGAAATACAACAACCTATATCGATACAGGACTTACCAATGGGGTGACATTTTACTATCAGGTGAGTGCCGTCAACAGTGCTGGGGAAGGAGATAAATCAGCTGAAGTGAGTGCTACACCTTCTTCTAGTGATACGGATGGAGAAGATGGTGGAAGTATCCCAGGATTTACATCTATTATCCTGTTAATAGCAGTGGTTACAGCAGTGGTGATCTACCACAAAAAGGACAATTGAATCTCAGCCTTGATCAGAGAGTAGAGAGAAAAACCTTTCACGATCATTTCTCTCTTTTTGAGAACTTGCTAAAGTGCCTCCGATTAAAAATAATCTAGAAATTCTGTTTCTCAGATAAACGGCGATATGATGAACCACCCACCGAAGCCCACCATCAGGATTCCACAGACTCCAAAAACTTTCCGTCGGTGTTTTTCCCAGTATTTCAAGGTTCCGTGAGAAGAAAAGGTCAGAAAAGAGTCCCAGATGAGGTCGCATGACCAATGAACTACTGCGAATACGATCAGGAACCAGACTCCGAATTCTAATGCTCTTGTGATCAATGCTGCACCTACTGTAGCCCACCAAATGAAGAAATATGGGTTAGCGGCACTCGTCACCACTCCAACTATCGTGGGAGGATATGGAAACTTCTTTTCTCCTTCCTCCACAGGTTTGAAAAGCTGGATACCCAAATATATGAGAAGGATACCTCCTATAACCCCGATAACGGCCTTAGCTTCCCATGTAGCGATAAAGGTAAGGCCCACCGCCACAAGAGCTATGATCGGAAACTCTATCACAGCGTGACCGAGTGCGATCTTGACTCCCGCTTTCTTATCTTCGGCTCCTTTAGCTATAGCTCCTGCAGTAACGGGACCGGGCATCATCACTCCGCTGAGCGAGATAAAGACTGTCGCTCCGAGAAGAGCTAATGGTTCCCACATATCTTTATCCTACTACGCCGCCTTCTTCTTCTAGATCCATATCTTCAAATCTTTCTACTTTCAATCTTTCGATATCCATCGACGGCTTTTCTCCAACTACAAGTTCCGCAGTCACTTTATCCACCATCGGCGAGACCATGAATCCGTGTCCGCTGAATCCATTTACTTGATAAAAACGTTCAACTTCTGGAACTGAACCCAATATGGGCTGTGCGTCTGGAGTAGTATCATAAAGACCGGCCCACTGCCTTATCATGTTCACACTGCTAAATTTAGGTATAAAGTCCAATAATGTGTTGGAGAATTTCTTCATGAACCAGAGACTTCCCTTTTGATTGACACCTGGCTCTTCGTCCGGATTCCCTATGCCGCCTACGACATTACCGTGCTCGCTCTGGCTGAAGTATATGCCGTGGTGGAATGAGATGACCATGGGATCCAAAAACCGTTTGTATGGTTCGGTGACCATGATCTCGTGTCTAACAGGAACATTAGGGATCTCTGCTCCGGCCATAGCAGCTATTTGAGATGACCATCCTCCTGCCGCATTCACGACCGTATCCGTTTTTATGTCGCCTTCATCCGTCTTCACTTTCTTGATCTCGTCTCCTTCAGTCAATATGTCCTGTACTTCGGTGTGCTCTTGAATATCTATACCCATCTCTCTGACACGATTGGCGTAACCGTGGATGACTTTGAACGGATAGATCGTGCCGTCGCTCTGGTTGAAGGTCGCTGCTACAACGTCCGAGATGTTCAGTTCGGGAACTATCTCTTTCGCCTCTTCAGGGCTCAAAAATTTGCTCTCTACACCCAATTCGTTCTGCAGTTTAACGTTCTCTTTGAACTCGTCAGCTTCCTCTTGATCGAAAGATAAAACGAGGTAACCGCCTTGGTAGAATTCCAGATCCTCTTCCAATTCTTCATCGAGATCTTCAAACATCTTCCTGCTTTCTAGAGCCAACTTGATGTTCTCTTCAGACGTCCACTGCTGTCTTATCCCTCCTCCGTTCCTACCGCTGGCTCCGTAACCCAAATAAGATTTGTCAAGAACAACAACGTCTGTAAAGCCTTTTTTTCCAAGATGGTAAGCAGTACCTAAACCGTTCACACCTCCACCGATTATGACCGCATCATATTCATCAGTCATCATCTTCACCTCCTTCCGGGGAAGCCAATAGTCTGAACGGTACGGGCTGTGACGGAGGTCTAGCCGTTGGGTCTTTCATATCTTTTACATTTTTGCCAGTTTCTCTCGCTAGTATCCTCCTAGCCAATAACATGCAAGTCTTTCCTTGACAGGGTCCCATGCCCAATCTAAGGTGTCTCTTCAACTTTTCCAATTCATCATAACCTTCATTTATCGCTTCAACGATATCTTCTTCAGTAAGATCCTCGCATCTGCATACGATGGTGCTCATTCTATCACCTCAAATCCTCTTACATCCCAAACGTTCTCTCTGTCTACTTCTATCGTTACTCCGTAGGTCTTACCGGAACTCCTGACCTTCGTTACCTCGGCCTTCTGGACTTCTTCACCTGTTCTGTCCAGCGCCTTGACTTCATCGCCTTCCTCGGGAACCGGCAGATATTCGTAAGGAATTGTGACTTTACACATCTCATCGCTGTAGCTGCAGTCCACTACGAATATGGCAAGCCCTGGACACTCGGTCACGCAGAAGGCACATCCAGTACACTTGTTGAAGTCGACATCCGGCGTATCCGTTATCTCTTCCATCTCTACCGCATCAAAAGAACAGGCAGCTACACAGGGATCGCAAGGTATGTTCTCCACACACTCCATTATCACTACGGGACCCTCTTCGAGTCTTTCGTCATCGGGCAGCTGTAGATCTTCTTTCTTCAATACCCCGGTGCTTTTGTAGTCGCTCATCCGCAGATCACCTTCTTTGTGATCGAGGATGCGGGGAATAGATTCCCCTCATCCCCTCGGTTGGTGAACCTCGGGACTAGAAGGATGCAATCCACAATCATCCGCACACCTCCTCGTCTACGGTACAGCTCTTAACGCCCTGTTTAGGCACTTCTCCATAAGGGCCTTTTCTCATCTGTTCCAACCCCTCTTTAGCTTCTTCCTTTGACTTTCTAGTATCTTCGGTTTCCTCTCTTAACTCCTCGTAGACAGCCGCTCCAGCTACCTTCCCTTCTAATGCAGCGACAGTAGCTTCTTCGATACCGGCGGCGTCTCCCGCAACATATATTCCTCTTCTCGTGGTCATCATGTCTTCCGTTCTCAATGGAACGTGACCACCGAGTTCTCCGATGTGCTCCATCTCGCAGTCGGCCTGTCTCAAAAAGTTCGTATCTGGACATAAACCGACAGCCAGGCAGATCACGTCACAGTCCACTTCTCTCTCCGTACCTTCTACAGGATTCCAATTCTCATCTATCTTTTGAACGACGGCTCCTTCAACTTTTTCCTCCCCTATCGCTTTCTTTATCGTGTGGGAGGTACTTATCGGAACGCCAGCTCTTCTTATCTTGGAGGCGTGTACCTGATAACCTCCGATCTCAGGTAGAGCCTCTATGACTTCTACTACATCCACCCCTGCTTGCAGTAACTGGTAGCTGACTATCACACCCACGTTTCCGGAACCTACCATCAGTACCTTGTCCCCCGGAACGATGCCTTCTTCATTCATCAGGGTCTGGACCCCTCCAGCGCCGTAGACGCCCGGAAGGTCGTTGTTTTCGAATGAGAGGTAATTTTCGATAGCTCCTCCAGCATAAACTATGCCTTCGGTGTTATAGATATATAATTTATCTTCTCTCTCAACCATTATCTTTTTTTCTTCGTAGTAGCCGAGTACTTTTGTTTTGGTATGTATGTTCACCCCAACATCTCTCGCTTCTTCGACCAGTTCTTTACCGATCTCGATACCTCTCGTTCCTGCGTCCTCTTCGTTGCTTCCGAAGAACTGGTGTGTCTGCTTTACCAGTTGTCCGCCTAGGTCGTCTCCTTCATCGAAGAGGTGAACGTCTGCGCCGTTCCTTGAAGCCACTATAGCTGCCATCAGACCAGCGGGTCCTCCTCCGATGACCGCTATTTCGACGTTTTTCTCCTCTCTTTCAGTCCCTCTGCCTATATCCACCTCTGGAAACTTGGGATTGGATCCATGTCTCTCTACTTCCATCCCCTCTTCGGCTAAGGTCACACAAGTCCTCACGTGCGGTCTTTCGTCGACAGACATGATACAGGAGGAGCATTTACCTATGGCGCAGAAGAAACCTCTAGGTCTTTCCAATTTCTTGCTTTCCGTGAATTTCCTGAGACCGTCGGCGTAGAGAGCTGAAGCTATGGTCTCTCCTTCATAAGCCTTCACTTTTTTACCTTCAAAATCGAAGTAAAACTCATCTCCTCTATCGAAGTCCAAAATGGGATGTTCAAAGATCCTTCTCTCGCTCATCTGAGCACCGTGCCAATGTGATAAAGTGATAAGATAAAAACATTTTTGTGTATTTTGAGTACTTATAT
>JAZKSH010000106.1:0-6290 GCA_036626195.1 Thermoplasmatota archaeon
GACCTGCTCCTGATCCTGCCGGCATCACTGATATCTTCCTTCATATTCTACAAGTTCGAAAATTACAAGTTCGTCCTCGGCCTGTATTTCATCATACTGCTGTACATTTTGATAAGGTTTTTAGGTTTGTGGGCACTAATTTGACTTAACCATCACCTAGTTCAGTTTTCACCCCTCTATTTGAGAGGAAGAAGTTCTTGATCATCTTCATCTGCGTTTTAATAGGCCCGTATCTCTCCTTCCGTCTAAGATAATATTTTATCGGTGATTTAATAAATTTAAGCGGTGAATAAGCTTGTTTGAAAGCCCATTCGAGAACATCCTTCATCTCCTTTTGATCTATGTTGGGATGGTCCCAGACGAGATGTTTCGTATCCCATTTACTCCAATCGTCTTCGATGATGCCGTATTTTTCAGATATCTCCTCCCACAGGGGAGTTCGTGGTAGAGGCGTGATCACACAGAGCTGGACTAGATCTAACGAATAATCGTTCAACTTTCTTATATTTTTCTTTATCTCCGGGATAGTATCTTCTTCAAACCCTATCATATAATAGCCTATCACGAATGAATTTTTTTCTTCCAGTCTTTCGAGCAGGTCGAGAGTCTTTTCGACATCGATATTTTTTTCTACATTATCTAAAGAATCTTGATCAAGGCTCTCCACACCTATCAAAGTTCCTGAAAAACCTCTCTCATACCAATCATCTAAATTTTTATCCAATAGATCTATCCTGGTCATAGGGTACCAGTTCATATCATGTCTATCCAAAATATCGATGACTTTTTCTGCATGTTTTTTCCACATCCCGAAGTTCTCATCCTCTATCACGATCTCGTTCACACCGGCTTCTTTGTAATCTTTTATCACCTGCTCGATGGAGGAAAGTGGTATCTTGGAAGGTTCGGAACAAAATACCGGTGTCTGGCAGAATTTACAGTTCTGGGTACATCCTCGATTTGTGAAAAGTACTGCCAGTGGGAAGCCTCTCACTTCCGTCGAGGTCCCGATATAATCCACTATCATCGGATGTTCTAAAGTGTCTATCTCAGTACCCAGCTCTTCAGCCACCTTCTCCTCGGAATATCCGACGAAGATCTTATCGAAGTGATCCTCCATCTCGTAAGTCAATGCTCCGTAATTTCCGGCCCACAGTTCAGGATCATTTTCCTTTTTCGCTTCTTTTACCATTTCAAGTATGCGGGGGATTTCATAGGTGAAAAAGGAGAAACCGACCACGTCGTAATCCTTTTTCAAAGCTCTTCTATATTCCTTCCAGGTGGGCCATTCCAATATATCTATCTCAGGGATGTTCTTTTTAAGAAATCTAATACCGTTCGAGTTGTTCTTATCATAGGTATAAGTGATCTTTCTATCGACGTTCCTGCTCCAATATTCGTAACGCTCTCCTTTCTCTCTGTACGGTGTAGTTATCAGTACATCTCTGTCCACTTTGCTCATTTTCTTCAGAAGTTTATCCCTCTGGTATATATTTAAAAATTAGGGTGAAAACCTATGTTTTCCAAATTATTTCAACCACAATAGCTTGTCCGATTCCAGACCGACGGTTTTCTTCAAAAAGTTTATCGCATCTGGCTTGAGTTTCATCGCCTGGGTCAGTTCGCCGTAACATCCAGCATTGCAGAGCTCACATTTGCAGTCCTCTATCTGCTCGGCAGTACATCCCTGTCTCATCGTCATATCAGCGTCTATCAAAAGGGTCAGGAACGAAGGGCATGTTTCCCGTTTATTACCCATGTTCTTACCGACCGATCTCAGATACGAGTAAGAATTTATGATGTTGTATCCTCCTTTATCTTTGAGGTCTATTATATCCTGGGCGACCTCTTCTTGTTCTGAAGGTGAAAGCGCGATGTCTTTTGAATCTTCATAAGGATACATAAAATTGAACCAGACGCCGTCTGTGAGCGGTGAAAAGCAGTCGGCTATCTCTTCGATCTCAGAAGCGTTGTATTTATGCAGAGTGACACACGCGGTTTTATTCACTTCTCTGTTTTCCCTTAAATTCTGGACCATCCTATCGAAGACACCTTTCTCACGGTTCTTATCGTGGGTCTCGCCGATACCTTCTACAGATATCCAATAGCTGTCCGGCTCGAACTTTGCCAGGTCGGTGGTCCCGTTGGTTATCACCATCACCAGCATGCCTAAGTCCTTTGCGTGATCTATCAGAACATCGAGATCGTCCCTTAAAGTCGGTTCTCCCCCCTCGAAGATGAGATGGATCACGCCTCTTTCTCTAGCTTCATCTAACAATTCCTTCCATTCTTCCGTGGTAGCATCGTCGATATCCCTCTTCCACCAGGGACAGTGATCGCACCTTAAATTACATCTATTCGTTATCTTAGCTACCGCGGTGAGCGGGTCCCTGTTACCCATCTTCCATCTTAATAACCGATAGAAGTAGTACGGTTTGAACAGACCAGGTCTCATCTTGTATCTTATCTCTTCTGATGGGTGATAAACTTTTTGACCGGCTCTGCTTTAGAGCGCTCCCATTTCCATGAACTAATCATAATCTATAAATATTCTTAACCGGCCTTTTCGGACCCAAGAGATCATGGATAAAAGCATATCTGACGATTTCAGGTTGACCAAAAAGACCGCTTTTCTTTTATTCGTACTGGCTGTTGCGAGTTCCCTGATAATATACTCCGTTTTCTTCACGCCTCTTTTTTCTGAACGTTCCGAAGACGAAGTCGATGAAGACGATTGGACGAATTATCCTTACGTGATACCCGGCACGGACATGAGGTTCCCGGACGAAGAAGGGCTTTACCCCGATGGAGAGACTTGGATATCCGTCGGCACGAGATTGGATTTTCCCGATTCAGATCTCGAGAGGACTTATCTTGTAACTCTTTACCACGAAACTTCTAAGGATATATATATCTCCGACCCGGAAGAGACACATAAGGAACACTATGGAGGTGAGCGGACACTTCCAGAAGGAAAGTTGGATTTGACCTTTGAGCACACCCGTCTGGAAGATGATCGGTTAAAAACCAAGGAAGGTGAGGCGTTCCACTACGAGTGGAGATCGTTTTTTGAAGTTGACGGAACCGGTTATGAAATCGACTTGGAACTCGAATCTGAAAAGCCTCCAGCAACCGTGACCGACTACGGTGGAGAGATCGTACTGGGCGCCGATTACTACAGGATACACTCCCTGACCCACTGTAACATCACTGGTACCGTAAGCGTTAACGGTGAAACACATGAAGTAAGCGGTATCGGGTGGATAGAAAATCAGAGGGGCTCGTTCAGCGGGATGGGGTGGGATTGGTTCGCTTTTTGGGACGATAGAGGCGTTGAGATGAAGATCGTCAATGTTTATGGAGCGCAGCAAAATAAAGAATATGGGATGTACGTAAAAATCGACGGTGAGACTTTGACCATCGATGATCTATCGGTTGAAGTCACGTCGGTTAAAAGAAATTTTGGATATTCCTGGGAGATCTCATCTGAAGAACATCCTATCTCTCTCAACATCACGTGTATAGATGAAAGGATGCGCTATACCGGGTTTGCGGTGGGTCTAGCCAAGGTCAGAGGTGATCTGATGGGAAGAGAAGTTGACACTCTGACCTACGTAGAGTTGACGAAGACCCGCAGCGCCTAACGGTCTTAACAACCCAAAAGATATTAGTAGATATAGAGGCTATTTCCAAAAGGTGAAGATCATGTTGGATACGGTCCTGCAGAAGAAATTAAAGATGGTGATCAATTGCAATCTACTTCACTGGTAAAGTCTTTCCGCCAAGATTTCTATTCCCTCGTAGGCCAGATACCTGAAGGCAGGGTCTCAACTTACGGCGCCTTAGCTAGAGCGTTGGGTAGTGAAAGAGCCGCGAGAGCCGTAGGGAAGATGCTCAATGAGAATCCAAGACCCGTGGAGGTCCCCTGCCACCGCGTGGTTAGATCCGACGGCTCCCTCGGAGGTTATGGCAGGGGAGAAGAAGAGAAGAAAAGATTGCTTGAAGAGGAAGGAGTTGGGGTCAAAGAAGGAGAAGTGAGAGATTTCGAGAAGATAGTGTTCGAAGACTTCGAGTCGGATAAGCCCCTCGAGACCTTGAGAGAAGAACAGCAAGAGGTTAAGGAAAAAGTGGTTGTCGAAGAGAGCGGGATTGAGTTCTCCCTTGTAGCGGGAGTAGATGTTTCCTATTCCGACGGTAAAGCGTATCCAGCTCTTTCACTTTGGGATAACGGAAATAAAGAAGAGATCGACGTTTTTACCACCGAAGTCGATGTCGATTTCCCCTACATACCGACTTTTCTCGCCTTCAGAGAACTGCCCTGCCTGATGGCGATCTTGGAAGTAGTTGAAAAGAAGCCCGACGTGATAATGGTGGACGGCAACGGGGTGATGCATCCAGACGGTATCGGACTTGCTTCGCATCTGGGTGTAGAAGCCGATATTCCTACAATCGGAGTGGCGAAGAGTAAACTCTGTGGAAGTTTAGTAGAAGAGATCGACAGGGAAAAAAATAAGATGATATCGGAAGTCAGGAGGAACGGAAAATTAATAGGGCACGCGCTATTGGAGGGTAAGAGAGCGAAAAAGCCCATTTATGTATCGCCGGGTCATGGGGTTTCCCATGTAGAAGCAATAAAACTCGTTAGGAGCTACTGTACATATAAGGTCCCAGACCCGATAAGAAGAGCACATATCCAAGCTACAAAAAGGAGGAAAAAAGATGAGAGATAGAAAAGTCCCCTTGTTCTTCCACGAAAAGTATGGATCGTACAGCTTCGGCAAATTCCATCCTTTCGACCCGAGAAGATTTTCGAAGTTCGTCGAAGCGGTGAAGAAAGAAGAGAAGATGGATGCCGAAGTGGAGATAATGGAGTCTCCTAAAGTTGATAACGATGCTCTAGAAACGGTTCATGACCCCGGATATATAAGAGAAGTGGATGAAAAGGAAAAAACGGGCGGCTCCTTGACCATGGATACTCCTGTAAGACAGGGCTCTCCCGACGCCGCTCGACACATAGTTGGAGGGAGTCTAGAAGCCGCTAAGATGATCGAAAAGGAGGGTATTGAGTTTGCCATAAATCTTGGAGGTCTTCACCACGCCGGACCGAACTCTGGAGAAGGTTTCTGCATATTCAACGATGTTGCCGTCGCTGCCAGATATCTCGCGGACCAAAAAAAGAAAGTCTTAGTCTTCGACACCGACGCTCACCAGGGCAACGGCACCATGGATATATTCATGAAAGATCCCAATGTTCTATTCTTATCGATCCATCAAGATCCCGCCACGCTGTATCCCGGCAGAGGTTACGTTCAAGAAGTGGGCGAAGACGAGGGCGAAGGATTTACGGTCAACATCCCGATGCCGAGAGACGCCAATATAACTGAATATCATCACGCCATCGAAGAGGTGGTGAAACCCTTGGTAAAGCAATTTTCTCCCGACGTGATTATCAGGAACGGCGGCTCCGATCCTCACCATGCCGACTCGCTCACCGACCTCGCTCTAGACATGAGAGGACTCAAGTATTTGGGTAAAGCGAGCAGGTCTACGGCGGAGGAAGTCGGCGCGGGTTACATCGACCTGATGTTATCCGGATACGGGCAGAGAGTCGTGGAAGGATGGAAAGCTATCACCATCGGATCGTTGGGCGTAGATGTACCAGTACCTACGGATCAAAAGATAGGAGATGTCGATTATGACCCGAAGAGAAAACTTAAGGAAACGATCGACGATCTGAAGGGCGTATTGAGAGATTATTGGGAATTTTAGATATCAACATTTTGAAGATAATTCATCAATAGATTTATTTACCAACCTCCTCTTTTACAGTCCATGGAACCTATACTAGGGATAGGCGCTGCAATCTGCATCGGGATATTGGTACTGGTGGTAATAATCCTGATAATAGCTTTTTTCTTGAAGATGCTTATCCAGTTTTTACCCGCGACTTTGTTAGCTATCCTAGTCTTTTTGCTCACTGGAAGTTTCATCTGGGCGATCATAGCTTTCGTAGGTGCGGCTTTGATCCTTAGCTTGATAGATTATTTGAGAAAATAATATTTTCTCTAGATCAATGTAATGGAGAAGTTATCAGCACTATTACTGGAAATATCTCGAGACGTCCGGACCACATCTCTATTATCAGCACTATCTTCTGGTGAGCCGGTAAATTCGGTCCGGTTATACCTACGCTCAGGCCCACGTTGCCTTCCGCAGACGCTACTTCGAAGAGAGCATCCGCTGCGGAGTAGCCCCCATACATGAAGACCAAGGCGCCCGCGACCAACACC
>JAZKSH010000107.1:0-6277 GCA_036626195.1 Thermoplasmatota archaeon
AGTGTCGGGGACGGGGTTTGAACCCGCGACCTCTAGATTTCTCAGGTCTGCTCGGGTGGAGCATAAACTTCCCTATGAGTCTAGCGCTCCGCCAGGCTGAGCTACCCCGACAAAAAGTTTCTTTGTTTTGTTTCACTCGTGTAGAGCGTTGTATATCGTTTCCGACACCGCGTCTCCTATACCTTTTACCTCTGTAAGGTCTTCTTTAGAGGCCTCTTTCAGTTCTTGGATGGAGTGATATCCGCCTTCGTAGAGTTTTTCGGCCGTCGTCGGACCTACACCTTTTATCTCCCTGAAGTGTTCGATGACTTCTGGTTTGCTGGGCAGTTTTGCTTCCTCTTCTTCTTCCTCCTCTTCTTCAGGTTCTTCCTCTTCTTTCTCTTCTTCCTCCATCTCTTCTTCGGTGATGATTTTAACGTCGATCTCTTCCTGATTTGGAACGGAGATGACTTCTGACTTCTTTACCTCCACCTGCTTCAGAGGATAGATGCTCTTGCACTCGTTGGCTAATTTTTTCGGCAGTTCTCCAAATAGCATCTTCTGTGCCAGTTCCCCCAGCCTAGAATTGTTAGCCACTTCTCGTATCACTTCGTCCTGCTTTTTCCTGAGCGATCTTTTTACGGATGAGCTGATCCTTTTGCTGGTGATCGATAGGGGTTTTATCCTAACACTGTAACCTTCTTTGGTCCTCACCGTGAAGACCGCTTCGAGCTTGGACTGTCTCCGCCTGGTAAGTCTCCTGGTATAGTCCGAGGTCATATCGTGACCTACGAACCTGGTCTTGCATTCACCGCCTCTCACCCCGTTGATCTTCAACTTCACCTTGATATGGGTCCTAGAAAAATCTCCTGTCAGGTCTTGGAGACTGATCTCCGAGACCCTGCCCAGTAAAGATTCCGGGTCGGAAGCTACAGTTTCTCCCACTACCGCTCCATCGAAGATCTCCGGAGCAACGATCCTGTACCAGCTCTTGCTCTTCCACTTATCTTTTACACGTCTGCCAGCACGCCTAGATTTCTTAGCCATGGTGTATCATTACCTGTGGTAGTTCGAATTTAAGGATGATATATCTACTTTTTGGTTCTTCACCCTATATACTTTTTGGTCGTTATGAACCAAATTCCCGCTCACAACAGTTCTATGCCCTCGGGCATCTCATCGAAGTAGTCTTTAAACTTGTCAGGCCATTCGTCTAGATCCAGCCCTTTCTGAGCTAAGAATGCGACGACCCATCTCTCTATACCTATACCTGTACACCCAGACAACAACTTTTCGCTCTGGCTTTTGATGTTGAACGCTTCTGTATACTTTCTGAATATGGATAGGTTTCCGAATTCCAGCCACTCGCTGTCTTCCCTAGAACCTCGGAAGGGAAGATAGGCTTCGAAATCTATCGTTCCTAGTCCGACTTCCTCTTCTTTTTCCTCACCTCCTGCCTGCTGGAGATAGAAGGGCTCTACTTTTGCCATCCTCCACTCGAGATCCAGCACTTCCTCGAATACGTGTTTGTACCTGTCTATAAGCTCTTTCTTCAATTGGAGGAGCTGATCTTTAGTTCCTATATACACGGGCTCGATCCTGTGAAATTCATCGACCCTCTCCATGCCGTGGCGTCCTCCGGACTCGTATCTCGTACTGGGGGCTGTTCTATCGAACACCAGTACGGGGAGGCTTTCCTCCGCGATGGTCTCGTTCCTAAATGACCAGTATATCACCGGGCACTGAGCATAGCAGACCCCGGCGTCCGGCGTTTCTACCATCTCATCCAGTTTTTCCTTCGGCACTTCCTGGGTTATCTTGATCTCGTCAACTATCTCTTCCCATTCGTCCGGATTCCTGGTCTTGGGTTCTGAGATATAATAAGCTTCATTTGGGATACCTTCCATGTGGCCCGTCTCCAGCCAAACGTCGAAAGGCACCATCATTGATTCCATGATCTCCTGGAACCCTAAAGGTTTCAGCACCTCCTCTACCACCACCTTCTCCATCGTCTTTATGATCTTGGCAGCTTTAGGACGATAGAACCATTTACCTTGGGTAGGTCCTCTCTTTATCCATCCCCTCCTCTGCATGACTTCGGTAGGATCTTCCTCCCAGACCATTTCTTTCTCCTCAGACTCCTCCTGCAGTTCCCACATCTCCTCTTTACCTTCGTAGTATTGAGCATCTACTTTTTCGTTAACCCGGTTGATTATCCGGTCGACGTAATTTTTAGAGAGCTCTTCTTCGGTCAAGCTGGATATGTTGAGCTCACAACATTTACCTTCGATGTCGATACTTTCGGTGTAAGGCAAACTTATCTCTCCATCCCCCTTGGGCTCTCTATCGAGTTCAAATTCGATGGTGTAATCATCTATCTTGATTTCTCTTACCCCAACGTGATATTCCGGGCCCAACCCTTGATTCAGGGCCTTCTTCAACCTGATCACCGCATCGTGCGCTCTAACATACCTGTCGGAGGTTATGGTAAGATGCAGCTTTTCCTCCTCTAAAGAATAAGTCTGGACTCTAGCTCCTCCGTCCTCGATACGATCGGGAACACCCCGCCTCAGAAGATCGGAGTTCGATTCTGATATGATATGATCGATATCTTCATCCGCTTCTTCGATATCGTCGCTGAAAGTCAAGGTGGCTTTTAGATCCAATTTCATGATCGTCCAAATGACATCTAAAAAGAGCTATAAATATTTTGGACCCGGACATTTTATTTTGCTGGGAAACATTTAATACTAAGATATCAGATGTGCTATCAGGTAGAAAAATATGGAGGACTCGGAGATATTCAAGGGTCACGACATCCTAGTTCAAGATGTGATGTCCAAGAGTCCCGTCGTGATAAATGAAAACGAAAAGGTCAAAAAGGCCGCAAATCTGATGAAAGAAGCCGATATAGGCAGTCTAATAGTTGTAGACGAGGACAAAGATATCACTGGAATCGTCACTGAGATGGATATAGTCAAAAAAGTGGTGGCGGAAAATCTGTCACCTGATGATATGAGTGTCTCCGAGATGATGTCCAGCCCCGTCCATACAATCGATGGAGATAAATTGGTACAGAAAGCGGCGGAATTAATGGCTGAAAGAGATATCAGGAGACTGCCCGTTGTAGAAGATGGCGAGATGATCGGGATTATCACTGAAAACGACATACTCGAGATTTCACCCACTCTCATAGATATCACAAGGGAGTACGAAAGGATCCGGGATCCCGGAGATTTAGAAAGGTTCGAAGATCACATGAGAGAGGTCACTTCAGGGTACTGCGAAAGCTGTGGAGTTTATTCAAGTAGGTTAGTTTATCAGAACGGACAGCTTGTCTGCCCTGAGTGTGGTGAGTGATATCTATCCGGGGTTTTATTCGCGTCTACTACTCAAGTGCAGACCTCAAAGTTAAATAGGTGGGTCGTATTAGCGGGAAAAGAATGAGATTTGTCAAGCTATCTGAAGAAGAAGTGAAAAATGTCTCCCAATTTTATCAAAATATGATTGGGGATGCTAGGGAGATTTTACTCTACCTTTCGGGCAAGGCCGTAGGCGAAAAGATCAGTGAGCACATTTCCGATGAGGAGCCCTTGAAGAGAGCGGGCAACATGATCAAGGGAAGGGGTTGGACAGAAGAGATAACTTTAGAAAAAGAACGGGCTGTAGCCAACGGGAGTATAGAAATCGACAAATCTCTAGATAGGCCATCATGCAACATGATCAGAGGAATTCTCTGCGGTGTTTATGAGAAGACCACCGGAGAGATCATCGAAGTCGATGAGGTAAGATGTGAAAGTTTAAACGATGAAAATTGCGAGTTCAAGATAAAGAAAAAAGAATTTGAGGGATGAATATGGCAAAAGAACTTGAAGAGATACTTGAAAACTTGAAAAGAAAAGGGGTTTACGGCTCCGCGATAATAGACAGAGAAGGTGGAATAATCGAATCGGACCTTCCGAGTGAGGTGCACGAGGAGACCTTCGGGATAATGTCTGCCACGATTATGGGCGCATCGAACAGTGCAAACTCTGAACTAGAGCGAGGAAGCGTGAAAAGGATAATCGTGGATTCCAAAGATGGGAAGATAATCCTCAGCAGCCCCGGAAAAGACGTCATCTTCTCCGTGGTTGTGGACACTTCCGAGAAGTTAGGGGTCCTGTTTGAAGAGATAAATAAGGCTGTGGAAAATATCAAAGAAAGGATTTAGGGATATTTCCTTCAGTCTTTCAAAAACTCTATGATCCACTGAAGTGCCTTTTCCGAAGTCTGTGTTTTGACGTCCCACCTATCCCCTCCGAAGTGGAAAGATCGGTTTTCAGTTTTTTCGGCCGTTGAAAGAGCTGTGTAAACGGTTCCGACTGGCTTTTCTTCGCTGCCTCCCCCGGGTCCTGCGATCCCCGTAGTGGCTATTCCTATATCTGTTCCACGATCTTCTCTCACCCCTTCCGCCATCATCTCTGCGACTTCTGGACTGACGGCCCCTTTCTCTCGTATGGCCTCTTCATCCACGCTCAACAGATCTACTTTGGCCTTATTGCTGTAGGTGACCAGCCCCGCTATGAAATAGTCGGAAGAGCCGGGAACATCGGTCAATCTATTTGCTATAAGTCCTCCTGTGCAGGATTCCGCCGTAGCTATGGTTTTATCTTTTTTTGTCAATAGATGCGCCGCCTCTTTTTCTGTCTCGGATCGTACTTCGATAGTGGGTTTTAATCTTTCATCCATATCTAACTCCTCCAAATAATCAGCGACTTCGTCAGGAACAAAGTCCTGCCATCCTCTTCCTTCTCTTATCCTTTTTCTGATCTCGGTTCCAGAATACTTCTCTCTCTTGACCTGTGTTAGCTCACCCGTCTCATGACCGATCCCGTCGAAGAGGTCTAGGACCACTTCGGAATTTCCATAGACTTTATCGAATTCGGGTAATATGGCTTCTACATAATAAGGCCAGGCCGGATGACAATTCAGATCTGGGACGGGATAGACTTCTACCGAGTCTATCTGCCTATTCTCGATGACTCTTTTTACCATGGTGATCCGTTCCCCTCCTGAGAGCGGATTGGGCTCTGTCCGCTGCTTTTGAGCGCTTCCGATACCTATTATTATAGAATCGCACTCCTTTTTTATCTGCTCGAGTGCATCTAGATGGCCTTTATGGAAAGGTTGAAAGCGGCCTATGAAGAGTCCTTTCATGTTGAGTCGTGAGGTGAGTTGCTTATTATAAAGATTATGCTGAAAGATATCGCAATGCTCAGATAGGTTTAAATACTAGAAGAGGCATATCATAACGCAGTAATACGACCCTTCCGTACAACGATTGTTGGGTGAAGGAATAGAACAGTTCGTATTGACTCAGAAAAGGGAAGAGTTTAAGCTTTTTGATGTCTAAGGGGCTCAAAAACCATTCTTCCGACTAAAGAGGTGAATAAGATGAATTTGATTGATGAAAAGAAGATAGGGGATAGTGTCGATAAGAAAATAGAATTGGTAAGAAAGAGAGTTTTTAGAGGGCCCAATGTCCACGCTCTTTTTCCGGTTATAGAAGCTTATGTTGATCTGGGAGATTGGGTGGAAACACCCTCTGACAAAAATTTCGCTGATAAATTGGTGAAACTTTTACCCGGTCTGAAGGAGCATACGTGTTCCAAAGGCTACGAAGGGGGTTTTATAGAGAGACTAGAAGAAGGGACTTACCCCGCTCATATAATCGAACATGCAGCGATAGCGATACAAAACAGGATCGGTTCCGACGTTTCGTTCGGTAAGAGTAGAAGAGACGAAGGCAGTGTATATAAAGTGGTCATATCTTACGAATACTCGTCACTCGGATCAGTGGCTCTTGAAAAATCCATAAAGCTCGTCAACAAGTTATTGAGTGGAGAGGAAGATCTAGACAATCTTGTAGATAATATACTGGAAAAATCTGAAGATGCCTATCTCAACGAGAAAATAGGACCGAGTACAAAGGCCATACTAGATGCCGCAAAGAAAAAGGACATACCCTACAAAAGAGCCGGCGACGAGTACAGCCTTTTCTCACTCGGATGGGGGAAAAATCAGAAGATGATATGGGGGCCTGAGACTTCAGAAACGTCACTTATAGGGACCGAGATAGTTCAAGAAAAAGATATCACTAAAGATTTCCTTTACGATCGAGGACTCCCAGTCCCGAGGGGTGAAGTCGTAAGTTCTCAAAGAGAGGCTCTCGAGGGGGCGGACAACATAGGATATCCCGTGGTGATTAAACCCGTCAGTGGAAATCATGGAGACGGTGTTTTCGTCAATATCAAGAATC
>JAZKSH010000108.1:0-6275 GCA_036626195.1 Thermoplasmatota archaeon
GACCGGGAACTGATCTCAATACATACGAAACAGTAGACATTCAGGATACAGCCCTTGAGATGTGTCATCACGTCAATCCGAAAACCCGTGATTTAGTAGAAAAAGGATAGATCAGTGGATGTTCAAAACCAACATAAAAAAACCTTTTTTACTATTTTTTGTTTATCCTATCAACCCAGGGTGTGTTATCTGATTCATCATGTTCGACCTCTGCATCTTTTTGTAGAAATATCTTGAGGGACTGCCGGCTTTCCCAACCCTACTTCCCTGGGGGGAAGAGTTTTTAGATGGAAATTTTTGAAGGAACCTAGGGGGTCGAAGTTGTTGGTAAAAATACTGTTCAAGTGTTTATGCGTCCGTGACCATCTTTATATCTTCCAACGATAGCGTTTCGACTTCAGATGCATTTTCCACGGACCTGCCGACCACCATGTAATGTTCTTTTCTGTCCTCACGATTCCACTTGACTAGTTCGGCCTTATCTTTTAGGGATGTGACTATCTTCCTTGTTCTCTGTTCATCCAGGTCTGACCATTTGCATTCGACGAACATGATCTCTTTTGCAGATCCGTTCAAAGCTACGATATCTATCTCCTGGCCTTTATTGTTCCACCACGGTCCGATCTTATGAAAGGTGAAAGGCGTTTCATCGTTCTTTTCCATCTGTATTAAGGCGGCTAGAACGATATCTTCGAATACCGGGCCCATGTAGGTGTTGAATTCTCCTTTAAGTGTGTCTTTCAGAGCTTCATACAATCCCTGCTCCAACTGCGGTTTATGCTGGAAGATGAATCTGAAGTAGAACTTGAAGAAGGGGTCCTGAATAAAGTATCTGCCTTTTCTGGTCTTTTCAGGATGTTTTTCTGTAACTGGAACTCTTTTTTCGACCAGGTCCAATTTGATCAGCAGTTTCAAGTAGCGTGAGATAGAAGTCCTTGGAACATCGACGAAGTTGGCTATCTCTTTAGGCGTAGACCTGCCGAATGAGAGCGCCTTCAGGATGGAGAAGTAAGTGCGCGGTTCTCTCACTTCGGACTTGAGTAACAATTCCGGCTCCTCGTGCAGCATGGAACCGGGGTCCGCTATATTATCGATTATATTCGGTATCAGTTCCTTGTCGGATTCCATCTTCAGCAGATATTCCGGCGTACCTCCGATGGTCGCGTACAGCTTTAGGTAGTCCTCCAGCGGTATCTCTAGAAAGAACCCTCTCGCCTGTATAGGGTCGAGAGGAGAAAGTTTGTACTGGCCGGCCCTTCTTCCATACAGGGGACTTTTACTGCCTAGGACTTCCGACTCCATCGTACTGACCGTTGAGCCCGAAAGGACAATATGTGTTCCTTCCATGTCTCCACTGTCCCATTCCCTTTGGATGATGGAAGGTACGCTTTTATTGGCATCACACAGATATGGAAACTCGTCTATTATCAGTAAAAGTCGTTCTTCTCTCTTTTCCTCTATATATCTGATCAGGTCCTTGAATGAATCGAAAGTGGTGTTCGAAAGAGCCGGGTCTTCGAAGAAGGCTGCTACCTCTCTTGTGAAGTTTTCTAGGATACCTTTCTCCGTTTCGTTCGTGGCCATAAGATAGATGGACGGTTTGTCTTCGGAGAATTTTCGTAGTAGTGTGGTTTTACCCACTCTTCTCCTTCCCCAGAGAACATAGATCCCTTCAGGTGTGTTCCAGAATGAATCTAATCGTTCGAGTTCGGATCTCCTGTCGATGAATTGTATGCACATGATTAGTATTAACGTGTGAATACTATTTAGTGGTTACGGTGAAGGATCTTGAGAACTGCTGACTTTGAAAAAAGGCACAAAATCGACGATCGATAGTATCATATGGTGTGGAAAGAAGGTATGCCTATTCAGGATGAAATTTTTAGATCATCCTAGGTCTGAAAGCGACTGATTTACAATTTCACTTATCTCTTCCCATATCTTCTCCTTTTCAGGCGTCCTGTGGATGAGGTCCCGCATATCTCTTTTCCAATCTTCTTCCGACAATCTGTAGTTGGAAAGGATATCGGTCGGTGTTCGTGTAGTCATATCAAGGTCTCTGAATTTTTGATCGAGTAATTCATAGCGAAGTTCTGCACCTTTTTTCAGGACGTACCAGATGTCGTATAGATCTCTTGGAGTGTCTCTCTGCACTAGAGACCTGAATTTTTCTGCCAATATTTCCTCCAAATCCATCACTTTCACACTGTATGTTCCCGTGTCCGGGTAAGTCCCGAGTATCGTCTCCCAGGAGGTCTTATTATGTATCTTGTGTTTTGATATATCTATCTTCAAAGTACCTTCTGAAAGTTCCGTGCCCTGGTGTAAAGGTCCCTTATATCTTATCTTAGCGAGGTAAACATCTTTTCTATCGTCGAAATGGGCGAGTTCAGCTTCGATGCCGGTTTTTTCCAAACCCTTGATTCCAGACATCAATATCTCTTCAGCGTTTTTGCCGATAATGTTGAAATCTAGATCTTCGGAAAAACGGTCTAGACCGTGGACTTTTCTTAAGGAGGTACCTCCTTTGAATACCAGGGAGTCGTGTTTCAGGTATATATGTTTTAAAATTATACTCTGGATGTAGTCGAGTTCGATCAGATGAAGAGGCACGTTTTCTTCATGGAACTCTTTCAGTTGCGTTCTTGTCAGCATTTTTTCACCTTAGGTTGTCTATCACATTCCATCTATCGTCTTTGGTTCCTTCAGATCTTGAAGGATCTAATGGGATGGGAGATCTTGAGATATTTTCTTCGAGTCGTTCTTCATCGAAATTTTTGTCAGTTCTTTGTAAGAGGTAGCCGAGTCTAGAGCACAGGGATTTTTTGTTTATTTTTAGCGCGTAATCGACTATCTTATCTCCGTCTATAGCGGCTTCGATTATCGAGCTTTTTATTTTCTTTATACCGCCGGCGTACTCCGGATAGAGAAGACAATCGATGAACAGTTTTTCAGGCTCGGCGATGACCAGTTTTTTTTCCGAAGTATATCCAAAGAAATGACTTGTTTTAACGAACTTTATATCTTGATCTTGAAGCGATATGGATCCTTTTGGAGTCGTGATCATCACGTAAACGGTCCTCGGGACCTGAGTGATGTAACCATAGTGGTGTAAAGCCGAGAAAAGAGAGACGTAAGAAGGAGTTACTATATTGGAGGCTATATGATAGATATGGGTCTCTTCTAATTTTTTGGTTGGAATGTATTTTCCTTTCTCTATCCTGTGGATGAGATCTTTAGACTCCATCCTGCTCAAGATCCGGTAGGTGTTCTCTCTGCTTTCATCCAGGATGTTGGAAGCTTCTATCGGATTGAACACCAGCAGATCTCTTCTGGACAGTTCGTCTAGAAGCTTTCTCTCTCTCGCCGAGACCCCATAACTCATTAGTCTAACCTCTCAATATATGAGATAATAGTTAATTGAGTTATATATCGTTTTCGGCGGTGCTGTTGTTGCTATCTTAGAAGAAGTTTGATTTGTGTAGAGTAGAAATTATTCTAACGAGGATCAAGATGCCGCAGAGAGCGAAGGATATGAAGAGAGCTGTGGTGAGAACAGGTATATCAAAAACTGATAGTGAGATCAAGCCGAAGCTTTCTTCCTTTTTTTCGATAGGATCGGTTCGATTATTGATAGAGCGGTTTCCGAAGCATCTAGTATCTCTATTTCTATCGGTTTTCCGCTTTTAGAATAATGTGTTATTATAGGGCCTGACTGATCGCCAAAATCAGGCTCCTCGTCAGAAAGTTTGATCAATAAGATATCGGTTTCTCTATCGTACTCATATTTCATATCTTTCACTCTTCGCTTTATATACCGTTACTATTACATTTATATCTTTTTCTTCTTCAAAGATAACTCTGAGCACATAACCGTTCAGTCTTTTTTGGGCGATCTTTCTTTCTGAGTGTCCATCAACTATTGAATCAGGATCTTCCATCGCCTCTTTTACCAGGTCTTCAGAAATCCTATATTTTTTCATCCTTTTCCTTGCATGGTCAGTTATCTTCAGTGACATTGAAATAAAGAATAAAACTGGCTACGATTATATAAAAGTTTGTTAAAACAGGTCTCAGTTGAAAATCTTCGTGTATACCCCAAATTTGGTGTGGTAGTGTATATTAACCGATATAGCTTTTCGAGATCGTTATGGGATATAGAACCTTTCGTCATCTGAAAGGATTTTTACAGCTTTAAGGGCGCTCTTTTCTTTATCCTTTATCTCCAGCATCAGATCGAAGTCATGAGGTCTGGATCGTTCTATGAAGTCTTTGAAATCGTTTTCGTGGAGCGTCTCGGCGTGTTTTCCCTCCTGCTCGTTGGGGTCCTGAGAGCTGTAATCCACCATGGGGATACCATCCTTTTCACTCCACGTCCTTTTTGTTTTCTTTAAAGCTTCTTCTAGACTTTCTCCGGAGCTGTTCACTCTATGATGAAGATCGTCAAACAATACGGGCACTCCACAGTCCTGGTGGATATCCAAACAGTCTTTCAAAGTGTAAGAGGTGTCGTCATTTTCGATGACCAACCTGCTTTTTATTTTTTTCTCCAGTTTTTGGAATCTCTCGACGAACCGTTCCTTACTTTTGCCTTTATCTCCGTAGACTCCTCCAACATGTAGCTGTATCTTTGCGGTGGTGTCCAAACCTAAAAGGTCCAAGACGTCGGCGTGGTATCTTAACTCTTCTAAGCTGCTTTTCACAACATCTTCTTTTTTTGAATTCAGTACTATGAACTGGTCCGGGTGCATAGATAGTATCGGAGCAAAGCTCCAAATATCTATGCACCCCAAACTCGGAAAGCTCGTTTTGGGCCCATAGATATACGGATATCGTTCTTTCGGATCAGCTTTCCTACTTTTTGGAATCCGTCCTTGAAATGTGACTTCCAATCATAGTCGTTGACCTCGTGGGAAGCGAATGGAACCAGATCGGAAGTGATCCTGAAGAAATACATGTCTTGGTCTATATTGTATTTTAACATACGTCGTAAGCAATCTAAGTTGTTCCCAACGGTCTCTATCAATCTGTCTTCAGAACAGGATTTCAGACGGAAAGTCTTGTTTCCTCGGCATTCCAGGGATCGATTAATACAGGGGTAGCCCACCTTCATGTTACTAGGTGAGGGGGTCGGGTGATATAAACTTGGAGGTGGGTGGTAAGATAAGAGTAGGAGCTCTGTTCGGAGTGCTTCCTGAACAGTTGGAATAACTCGTCACAGAGAGCGGGACCCGTTCCGCACGACCTTTCCGATCGATATCTACGGCTTTCCTGTCCGGATACGCCGAGTTTCACCTAGAGACCTTCGTCAAGATGGACATCTCTCTGCGGATAAGGCATCTCTAGACCGGCTTCGTCATAAGCTTCTTTCAACGCCTTCTGAAGAGCGAAGAAGGTACTCCAATAGTCTTCTGCTCTTACCCACGGTCTTACGGTTAAGATCACGGCCGAATCTCCCATGGACTTTACTTTTACCTGGGGTTCTGGACTCTCCAATACATTCGGATGATCTTTTATAACGTCCATCGAAGTTTGGATAGCCAGGTCTAGATCATCATCGTAGCTAACCCCGGTCTCGATATCCACTCTTCTATTTTCATTCCTCGTATAGTTTATTATGTTGCCGCCCCAGACGCTGCTGTTAGGGATTATTATATGTGTATTGTCTGGCTTGTCCATTTCAGTCAAAGTTATACCGACGTGTTTTATCTCACCTTCTTCACCGTTCACTTCGACATAGTCTCCAGATTTGAACGGTTTGGTGACTGCGATCATAACACCCGCCGCTACGTTGCTTAGGGTGTCTCCTAATGCGAATCCTAAAACAAAACCGAGAACCACTGAAAGACTCACGAGAGCGGCTCCTACATGTACACCCAAGAACGAAAGGGCCACGCCTATCACGAAGATGTACAAGAGTATCCTGACCACTCTAGTCAGGAATTCTGCAAGTATCTTTGATATGTCACCTTTTAGCAGATTCTTCTTTAAAGATCTAGACACTATCTTCACTAGGATTAAACCGACCACTAGAGTAATCGCAAAAAGTATGATATTCCACAAACTGAAACCCAAATACGGTAATTCCTCTAGTAGACCATAGCCAGCTATTTCCATATCATTTACACCCTAAAACAAGATTGGTCTTTAAGTATATAAAATTTTTTAATTAAAAAATGCGGAGATGAAAAGATTCGTATCAGCTAGAATTTTCTTTTGTAATTTTACTACGCTTTATTCTTAGTAAATAACATATTTGTTAATTAACAAATAAC
>JAZKSH010000109.1:0-6212 GCA_036626195.1 Thermoplasmatota archaeon
CATTTCCTCTAGTGCGTGAACCGCTGATTTCTAGGAGAACATATTTAACTTTCTTCGAATTTTTAGATATGATGACTTACAAAATCATCCAAGATACGATCCATGGAAGCGTGAAGTTCAGCGGCCCTTTTCTCGAGCTTATCGACAGCCCGGAGATGCAGAGGTTGAGAGGGATAAAACAGCTGGGACTCACCAACCTGGTGTTCCCCGGAGCGAACCATACTAGACTCGAACATTCTATAGGAGCATACTACGTGGCGGAGAAGATGGCCAATGAACTGGAATTGAATGAAGAAGAAAAAAAGATGGCGAAAGCCGCCGCCCTTTTACACGACGTGGGGCACGCTCCGTTCAGCCACACGCTGGAATACATACTGGCGGACAAGACTGGGAAGGATCACATGGACGTCACCCAGGAACTGATAAAAGGAGATAGGTGGATAGAGGACCGAGATCATCCTACCATCGCTGAAATTTTAGAGGAAAGTGGGATAAGTCCAGAAAAAGTAGCGGAGCTGATAAAGGAAAAGCCGGAAAGGATGAAGATAACCGATCTCAACGTCCACGAAGGTCAGACCTATTTCGGCGAGGAAAAGTATCTCTACCAGATGATACACGGCGCCCTGGACGTGGATCAGCTGGATTATCTTCTTAGAGATTCGCACTATACTGGCGCCGCTCACGGCGTTATAGATATCGAGAGGTTGATCCAGACGGTGGAGCTGCACAACGGCAACCTGGTGATATCGAAAGGAGGGATCCCAGCGGTAGAGGGCATGTTAGTCGCAAGAGGATTGATGTACTCCTCAGTTTACTTCCACAAAACCGCCAGGATAGCTGAGCTGATGCTTTCAAAGGCCGTTGGCGAGGCGGATGATCTGCCGGAAGATATCTACGAGATGAACGATATGCAATTTTTTAGCTTCCTGGAGAATCAGGGCGGTTTTCAAAAAGAGATCGTCAGACGGATCAAGTATAGAAGCCTCTATAAGAAGTCCCTGACCTTTAGCAAAGACGAGTTGATGGAAGCCGAGGGAATAGACCTGGACAACATTGGAAGCGTTGAGAGCATAAGAAGATTGGAGCGGAACATAGCAAGAAGGATGAAGAGCGACCATAAGAAGATACTGATAGACGTTCCTCACGAGAATCTCAAGTTGTCCGAGCCGAGGCTTTCCAAGACCGGTATAAAGATAATAGACGAGGGAGAGATAAAGGAACTATCCAGCTACAGTCCGTTGGCTAGAGCGCTCCAGCGCCGACCTACCCATCAATACGCCATGATGATTTCCTGCCCGCTAGAGATAAAGGACACGGTAAAAGAGGAAGGTAAAAGAGAGATAATGGGCGAGACGTCTGACACTTGAGATTTGAGGCAAAACCTTTTAAAAGTAAGACACTCTATAGGCTATATGGAAGGTTCTAGTCTGACGGAAACGGAAGAAGATTTTCAGGCCGAAGAGACCCAATCTTACGGGCAAGTAGGTGTCACTTTTGGTGATGTAGGAACCACTTCCATGAAGTTTAACGTGGCGGCCTCCGTTGACAAGGGCGAGTACGTCCAGATATCACACCCAGATTTGGGGTGGGTCCTGGGCCAGATAGACAAAATAGAGAGGCAGAGCGACCTCTCGGTGGATAAAGCTAGAGAGCTTAACGATGGGAACGATGTCGAGATAGACGACACCGTTGTGGCGAAGGTCAACATCATAGGTTACAGGGATGATAAAGGCCTTTTGAGAATACCGGGAAATCCTTTCAGGGCCGGTGAACCTGTTTATTTGGCCGAAGAAGATTTGATCAGAGAAGTTTTGGGTTTGAAAGAAAGTAAAGAGGGCGCATATATTGGAAAACTCAGAGGACACGACATCAAGGTGAACATGGACATCAATACCATAGCTCAAAAACATCTTTCCGTTCTGGCCAAGACCGGGAGCGGGAAAAGTTACACCACCTGCGTGATAATAGAAGAGATGTTAAAGCACGACGTCACCATGGTCATATTGGATCCCCATGGAGAGTATAACTCGCTAGCAAAATCGGGAGATCCAAAAAGTACAGAAGAATTCGACATAAAGCCGAGGGGTTACGGTGATAAACTGACCGAATTTTCACCAGATCCCGAGATAAACAAAGGAGCGCAGCCGCTGAGGTTTACCTTCAGAAATATGGGATCCAAAGAGATACTCGATATGGCCGGTTTGAACAAGAGACGGACCTACGTGAACAGCCTTGAAAACGCGAAATCGAAATTGGCGGCCAAACAGGGCGATTTTGGAGTTACTGATGTGATCCAACTTCTCAAAAGTAACGAAGAAGATAATTCAACGTCGCTGGTGAAAGGGTTAGAAAAGATCAAAGAGAAAAAGATATTCGCGGGAAAAGGAACTCGTATAGACGAGATAGTAAGTGAAGGAAGAGCCTCGATAATTAATTTTAAAGGAACACCTCCAGATATGCGGAGTTTCATCGTCGATAAGTTGGCGAAGTCGATATTCGAGCTGCGAAAGAGGGATAAGATACCTCCCCTGATAATGTTCGCCGAAGAGGCCCATAATTTCTGTCCGCAGAGAGGAAAAGTTCAGTGCTCGGAAACCTTTAAAACCATCGCCTCTGAAGGCAGGAAATTCGGTCTTGGCCTCGGCATCATAACTCAAAGGCCCGCCAAGGTGGATAAGAACGTGCTGAGCCAGTGCAACACTCAGGTGATCTTGAAAGTGACAAACCCCAACGACTTGAAAGCTATAGAGAAATCCGTTGAGGGCATGACTAAAGGCATGAAAGATGAGATCAAACGTTTACCGGTAGGGGAAGCTATACTTTCAGGAGCTGGGCTCTCCGAGCCCCTGTTGGTCCAAGTTAGACCCCGTGAAACAAAGGATGGTGGAGAATCTATCGGCGTCATATGATCAAAAATGGTGGATCGTTTTGGTGGATGAAGAGAAAGTAGAGGAGTATATATCTAAGACCGAGAAAGCTTTGGATAAAATCGAGATGGTCCAGCCGGAGCGGTCTCACTTCAAGGGTCTAGCGGAAGATTTCTTGAAGATGGTGGAAGCCTATCACGAGGATGCGAAGCATTTTTACGAAGAAGGAGATTACGTGAACGCTTTCGCCTGTATAAACTATGCGCACGGCTGGTTAGATGCTGGAGCGAGATTGGGACTTTTCGATACGGGTGGAGACGACCAGTTATTCACGTTAGCAGATTGATCATTCGACGATTCTCACTCCTTCATTATCTATACTGCTGAGGTAAACATTTTCTTCCCCAACTTCGTCTTCAAATAGTTCTTTAAGTTCTTCCGCATCTCCAAAAAAGAAAACCGCGTTGCCTATCATCGCCATACTCCCTTCTCCAGCTTCATTACCAGCTTCTAGAAGAGATTTCACACCACCTTTGATAAAATCCGTCTCCTCGGCAAATCTACTCGAGGATTCCAAAAATCGATCGAAGCCGTCTTCGGGTAAAAAATCATCCATGACATCACCTCCGATGGCGTTTATCCACGACGTCATCATTGGATCTCTCAGGACATCTGGAGTCGATAGAGGTTCTCCGGCGACTGCTAAAACGACTTCTTTTTCTATGTTTTCAGTTCTGAAATCTCCCTCTGGGGGGAGACCTTCCTTCACGCGTATCTCGAAACCACCGTGATACTGGCCCAAAACATCGCCCATACCTGTCCTGCAAAATATCTCTGATTTATGAGCCGCAGTAAGCGCTCTCTCTAGATCTTCATTCAAGTCTTCGAGAACTGCGGTACCGGCTGCGAGAGCACACGCTCCGCTCAGGCCGAAGCCCTGGCTGAATGGAAGGCCGGTTTCGAGCTCGATTGTGCCTCCCTCAGCGAACTGTCTCACCGTTTTTTCCACGGTTAGAAAAGAAGTTTCTTCCCCATCCACTTTTATGTTCCAGCTCTTTCCTCCAACTTCCGCCTTTGCAGTGACACCTAGAGAAACGGAAAATCCCGCCCCTCTAGAACCGATCGGGATGTCGTTCACACTCCTGTCTCCGAGCTCTCTCTCTTCAGAGGGTAGTGTAAAAAAACCGGTTATGTGTGCAGGGGAGAAGGCTTTGCTGCTCATCTGATCTCATCTCTCTTCAAGTTCCTTCAACACCACTTCAGCTATATCTCTTTTACTGCCCTCCACCCATTCTTCTTTGCTGGAGATATAAACTCTGTTCTCGTCTAGAGTCACGTCCTTCAGGGAGTTGGCCACCACTATATCGGCTCTTCCATCTTCTATCATCTCTTCAGCCGCTTTTTTAGCCTCTTCTCTCGTATCTTCGGCTTTATAGGCTACCAAAGTGTCTACTTTCTCTTTCAGTTTATCTATGAATTTTGGGACAGGTTCCAATTTCAGTGATAGAGGTTCGGAAGACGATATCTTCTCGTCCTTCATCTCTTTGACAGCAAAATCCGATAGTGCCGCCGGAACTACGGCGACGTCTCTTTCCGTTAAAGCTTCACACATGTCGAAAAGATCGTCCACTGTTTCGAAGCTTCTGTTCGGGATCCAGTTTGGTACTTCTCCTTTCACGTCACCATACCAAAATGCGACATCCGCACCTTTCCTGTAGGCTCTTTTAGCCATCTCTAGACCGCTTTTTCCCGACGCCCTGTTGGTTATAACTCTCATGCTGTCTATCGGCTCCTGACTTCTACCCGTGATCACCAATACTTTTTGACCTTCGAGATCATCGTTCAGCTCTCTTGCCGCGGCGTCGACGATCTGTTCGTTACCGGCGGCCTTTGCCGCGCCCTCATCTATCCTTGGACCGATGACAGTTACGCCTAATTTTTCTTGGATATCTTTCAGATTCTCCATCACAATAGGATGGTCGTACATGGTTTGATGCATAGCAGGAACCACCATGATCGGGATGTCGGAGCCCACACAAGTCGTTGCAAAGGTAGTAACTGGTGTGTCGTCGATGCCTTTAGCTATCTTTGAGATCGTATTGGCAGTGGCGGGAGCTATCAAAAACAGATCCGCTTTATCCGGCACGTTCCCGCAGTGAGCTACATGTTCGACCTTACCGCTCAATTCAGTGATGACGTCATTGCCCGACGCGAACTCAAGCGAGTTGGGATGGATAATCTTCGAACCCCATTCTGTCATCACACAGTGGACTTCGGCACCCTCTCTGATCAACTCTCTCACCAGTTTCACGCATTCGACCGCCGCTATGCTGCCCGTGACACCTAAGATTATCTTCTTGCCAGATAGGTCAGAACCTTTGCTTCCTCTTAATTCCTCTGATGGATGCATGATGATACCTTATTCGATTTAGATATTATTATTCTTTCCCTTCGGTTCGAGTAGGAATCGGAGAGAGATGTTATGCTGACGATCACGATATTTGGAGAAAAAGAATATTATACCTACCATGTATAGAAGAGCGAGGAACTAGTATGAAGGAACTGTCATTTCCCCTGTTAGGCTGGTTAAGTGACGTCGACGGGGTGAGGCATAACCTCGCTTCCAGCAGCGTAGAGGCGATAGGTCTTTCGGAGCTGGGCTCCCTCGAGGAGGATATGGCTTTAGGGTACCCTGAGGACGAACTTGAAGAGCGTTTAGAAGAAAAGATCGCCAACACTTATGAGAGTGCAGTCGATATTGTCCTTACAGCCGGGGCACAGGCCGCAAATTCCCTGATATGCGATTCGCTTCTTGACAATGGAGATGAGGTCCTGGTCGAGGATCCTGCTTACACCCCTCTCCAAACAGCTCCAGAGTTGAAAGGAGCAAAAGTCAAATCCTTTAAAAGGAAGTACGAAGACGGTTTTGAGGTGGATATAGAAGAGATAAGGGAAAGATGTTCCAGCGACACGAGGATGATCGTTATTACGAATCCGCACAATCCCAGCGGCGTTTTTCAGGGCCCGAAAAAGTTGAGAGAACTCGGCAGTTTCATCGAGGAAAATGATATCTACCTTCTGATAGATGAGATATACAGGGACTTCGTCGAAGACGGTACGAGCGGCGTTACTATCTCGGACAACGTCATAGTGACTTCGAGTGTTTCCAAAATCTATGGGCTAGGTGGATTGAGACTAGGCTGGGCTGTCTCAGAGGATGAAAAATTGATCGATGAGCTCAAAGACGTTAAATCGCATCTAGTTCCTAAAAATCCTACTCCCACTCTGAAGATAGGGTTGAAGACCTTTGAAGAGAGGGAGCGTCTTCTGAAGGGGGCAAGAAGA
>JAZKSH010000110.1:0-6177 GCA_036626195.1 Thermoplasmatota archaeon
TGCTCGCTCCAAATGTCGGTCTGTCGCTGGCGACCACCTTGGCGGACAGTGATTTAGCCAAGCTGGCCGCGAAGACCGCCGTGGTGGGCATATTTTTATCCTTCCTGGTCTCGGTAGGTTTAGGGGTCGTACTTACTGTAGGTCCCGGATCATCTCAGATCGCAACAAGGACGGATATCGGCCTACTGCAGGTCGTTCTAGCTCTCTCTGCTGGAAGCGCCGGCGCCCTAGCATATACCAGGGGACTTTCATCAGCGGTCATAGGTGTGATGGTCGCTCTAGCACTTGTCCCGGCGTTAGCCGCCTCAGGTCTGCTGATAGGATCACAATATTTTACCCTTGGCTTCAACGCACTTATCCTGTTTTTCATAAACCTGATCTGCATAAACCTCTCCGGCGTGCTGACTTTTGTTGTCCAGGGTTTTGAACCGAGTTCGTGGTGGGAAGCCGACAAGGCTAGAAGATTGACAAAGAAGGCTTTGGCAATCTGGATCAGCTTGTTAGCGGTTCTGATAGCAGGTATAATCTACACCCAGTACTTCTGAGGTAAAAGTGACTGGAGTGTTCCGATAGCTGAGCAGTTCTTAAAGGTCGACGAGACCGAATATCGGTGATTATAAATAATATAAATCTGTTTAAGAACTCAGGTGAGCGATTAATGAAATACCAAATCAATGGAGATAATCTTGAAGTCGTGTCCCTCCAGATCGGTGGAAACGAGATGGTCTACGGAGAAGCCGGGTCCATGACTTACATTTCCGGCAACGTCCAGATGAGCGCAGAGGCCTCAGGAGGTTTCATGAAAGGTTTGAAAAGAAAATTCTCTGGTGAATCCTTCTTTGTGACCCAATTTACCACTACAGGAGGAACCGGTATAGTAGCCTTCTCCGGTCAAGCCCCCGGCAGGATATTTCCATTGGAGCTTCAACCGGGAGTGGAATATATCGCCCAGAAAGACGCGTTCCTCTGTGCCGAATCTGGTGTGGATTTGGATATAGAGGCTACTGGTCTTGGTAAAGGGCTTTTCGGCGGCGAAGGTCTGATCCTACAAAGACTTTCCGGGAACGGTACGGCTTTTATTCACATCCCGGGAGATCTTATAGAGAAAGAACTTAAACCGAACCAAGTACTGAAAGTTTCGACTGGCCACGTGGCCGCATTCGAAACCTCCGTCAAATACGATGTTCAGAGAACTGGAGGCATAAAGAGTTCGCTCTTCTCCGGCGAAGGTCTATTCATGACAACCCTCCAAGGCCCGGGAAAGGTATGGCTACAGAGCATGACACTTCAACAATTAGGCGCGGCTCTAAGCCCACACGTATCCGGCGGAAGCAGTGGATCTGACGGGCCAAATATATCTTTCGGCTGACCCCAGAGATCATCCAAGTGGGAGCATGAAAAACTCTCATATTCTATTAGCAGGGCTCATAATCACGGCGCTGCTAATCTCTATCTTTTATTTCTTAGATCTCTTCGTGATGATCGCGATTTTGGCTGGTATATCTCTCTTTATAGTGATGATGATATTTATCTTTGGATTTGCGATCATATTCGTCTTAGCGATACCTTATTACTTTTTCAAGAAAGAAAAAGAAGTGCAGGATCGCGGCAACTACAGTATAGACGACATCGAGGGGGAGGAGTGAATACCCACCTTTTTTGACTAAAAAACATTATATGTGCGGAATATTCCAATTAACTATGGATTGCGATGAAGTGTAGAAAAGAGTACTATCGAAAGACAGTTCAAGAGTGCCTAAAGGCTCTCAACACATCTTCTAAAGGGCTATCGAAGAAAGTTTGGACAAGTTAGGTAAAAACGTCTCGGAAGCCAAGATAGAGATGCCGACCTGGCCGCTCTTCCTATCACAATTTAAAGAACTTTTCGTGATAGTACTGATTATAGGGGGGCTGATTGCCAACTCCATCCAAGGTTATCAGGGGATGTATAATATGACCTGTTCGGGCCCTAACGTCGTCTCTAGTAACGCGACCAAGATCGTGGTCGGGACATAGGGAGCGAGACCGGAAAGAAAGCGGAGGATGTAGCTCCTACTTGTGAAGAGAACGGTGTCGCGTGGGCTTTAAATAAGTATGTTCTTTGAACTCAAAGTCAGATCACATGAAAAAGAATATATCAGACCGCTTTTATACCCCGCCTATGAGCATGAGATTAAAAGATATTTATGATCTTGCGATCGAGATGGGGAAAGAGAAGGACGTGAGAGGTGAAGAGACTCTCGAAAAAGAGCTGGAGAAAGCTCGAGAGGAGTACGAGGAGTTGGAGGGAAAAGATAAAGAAGTTTTCGACGAGCAACGGTTGGAAAATCCATTCCAGGATTCTAGGCTGCTATACGGAGATCTAGAGACCGAAGTCGATAGAGTCCTGGTGGGAATAAACATCGATACGGGAGAGGTCATATTAGCTGACCGCTTATCAGATAAGGGTAGAGAAGTCGATCTCATAATAGGACATCATCCACGCGGTATCGGTCTGGCCTCGCTGTACGAAGTCATGGACCTTCAGAAAGATATGCTCGAAGAATACGGGGTCCCGATAAACATAGCTGAAGGTCTTGTAAACGAAAAGATGAAAAAGATCGAAAGAAAATTGAAAGGCGCCAATTTCAATCAAAGTTTGGACTCGGCAAAACTGCTGGATATACCGATGATGTGTCTTCATACTCCCTCAGATAACCTTGTGAATTCGTATCTCACCGAAAAGCTGGAAGAGAATGATTTCAAAAAGGTCGAGGACGTGATCGAATTTTTGAAGGATATTCCAGAATTTCACGAAGCGCGGAAGTTCAACGGCGGCCCATACGTCATGGTGGGCAGCGAAGAAAATCGTGCTGGAAAGGTCGTCCTAGATATGACCGGCGGCACTGGAGGAAACAAGGATTCGTACGAGAAATTGGCGAACGCGGGCGTAGGGACCATAATCGGGATGCACATGAGCGAAGAGCATAGGAAGAAAGCTGAAGAACATCACATCAATTACATCGTCGCGGGCCACATGGCGAGCGATTCTTTAGGGATGAACCTTTTCCTGGACGAGGTAGAAAAAGAAGGTGTAGACATAGTTCCGTGCAGCGGTTTCATAAGGCATTCACGGAATTGATGATCGATCTGGTTTTCATGATAATATCACCAGCTTCAACATATCAAGTCTAAATCGTCATGTTCAAATGATAGAGATAAAAAACTTATCGAAGCGATATGGAGACATCGAGGCAGTAAAGGGCGTAGATTTCTCCGTGGAGGGTGGAGAGGTATTCTGCCTTTTGGGTTCTAACGGAGCCGGGAAGACCACCATCATCAAGATACTCATAGGTCTTTTAGAATCTACAGGTGGCACGGCACTCATAAACGGTAAAAATATCAGGGACGACGTGAAGTCGAAAACACTTTTCGGTTACCTTCCCGAGCAGCCTCATCTCTACGACAGGTTGACCGGGAGGGAATTTTTGGATATAATGGGTACTTTGAAGGGTGTGGAGGAAGGGAGACTTAACGAGAAGATAGATCGGTGGTCTAAAGAACTGGAATTGGACCAAAGGTTGGATTCCGAGATGGGAGCCTATTCTAAAGGGATGAAGCAGAAGCTATTGTTCATCAACGCCATCCTCCACGATCCTCCGAATCTTGTCTTTGACGAACCTACGGTCGGTTTAGATCCTAGGTACAGTCAGCATATGAAAAGGAAGATAAGTGAATTTTCAAAGGAAGGTAAGGCGGTGCTGATGACCACACATATAACTTCAGTGGCCGAAGACATCGCCGATACAGTGGGGATCATAGATCGCGGTAGGCTGCTCACCATCGGGACTCCCGCCGAGCTGATGGAGAGAACTGAAACCGGGACTCTGGAGAAGGCCTTTGTGGGAGTGATCGACGATGAAAGAAGGAGCTCTTGAACTCTTTTCGACGGAGATAAAGCAGTCCTTTAGAGCTTTCAAACAGAAAAGTAAAGAAAGGCCGCTGATGACGGCATGGTTCATCATTCTATTGATCGTTGGATTCTGGACGGTCCTAATGCTCGTCGAATTGGCCAAGGGTCTGGAAGATCCTCTATTCACGCTTTCGGAAGGCGACGTGCTCTTCTCCGTCTTCTTCGTGATCATGGCCAAAGCGTCCGTGGAGACCTTAGAGAACACTTTGAGGAACGAGGAATTGAAGCATTATTTTTCCGCCCCGATCTCAAATAGAAAGATACAGTTTTCACGCTTCTTGAAAGTTTTTTGGTACAACCTTATACTAGCCGCGGTCTCAGTGTCGATCGTTTCTCTCTTGATCCTTACTTTCGGATTCGCTCCTCCTGTAAATCAGTATTTCTACTATCAGCTCTACATACTTGTAGTTCTAGCGCCTATCATCGGATTCAACTTGGGAGTGATGGTTCAGGTGAAAGGGCTGTTGAAGAAGATCGTTCTATTGGTACTATACAGCCAGAATATCACTCTGATCTGGCTCGTTCTTCACTCGCAGGTCTCTCCGATCCACATAGCTTACTATCTGCTCGTTCTGTGTTCGTTTTCCTTGGTGATCCTGCTGAGGTCCGATGATCTCTTCTGGGAAGGGTGGAAGCACGGCACTACGGTATCTGCTTCTTCGGGGGAAAACTTTCGTTTTCACGGCTCAGGGGATCTTTTACCGAAATTTTTTGATCGAGAGATAAGGAAGGTAGCTGAAAAAGAGATACTGATCAGGTGGCGTAGGAAGGAGAGCCCCGCCAGCATCGGCGTGACCGGTATGATCGCTGTGGGTTTGATCTTTTTCTATATCCAATTAGGCCCTTCTCCCGACCTAGGTTTGGGTTTAGGTGAGATCCTGTATCCTCTCCTGATAGGGATGGCTCTATTTCTGGCCGTGACACTCCAGGCACTTTTCCCCGCGCTTTCTCTCTTCGGAAGGGAAGGTAAAGCCTTCTGGCTGATCAAGTCTCTTCCCATTGGGCCTGAAAAAGTCATACAGGGCAAGGCCCTTTCGATCCTGATCTACACCCCGGCCATCCCGCTGATGATCGCGCTCCCTCTTCCTATCATCCTTTCCTACTCGATGGAGCGGATTTTCTTTCTGACGCTTTCCTCCTTTATCATCATATTCCTTTTGAACGGTATAGGTGTATGGGCGAGCATCAAATATCCAAACTTCGACGAGAGCGTCAATGGAGCCCCTGATGTCACGACGATGTACACAACGATGATCGCGGGTATGTTCCTATCACTACTCTTCCTCTCCATCCCGATAGCAGTTTTCAGGCTGAATCCATTCGTGGGATCGCTGGCGGTGATCCCAATGCTTTTATTCAGTTTCGTCGCATTCTACGGCTTCTGCAGGAGAGCCGCTACCCATTACCGGCGGAGTGAGATGGACTTTTGAAAGAGCCTTCCAAAATATGTTTATATCTTTCGAAGTGTACTATAAAGCATGAGAGCGTGATCTCAATGAGGATCTTGTTAGCGATAACTGGCGCGTCTGGAGTGGTCTATGGGAAGAGACTGCTCGAGGTCTTGAGCGAACAAGAAGGGACCGAGGTCGAGTTGATAGTCTCAGAGGCGGGGAGGGAAGTGATAGACTCGGAACTAGACATCTCCTACGAGTAACTGAAAGACACGGCCGATTCCGTTCACGAGCCTTCAAACTTGAAAGCCCCGCCTTCATCAGGCAGTTCTCTTTACCACTGTATGGCCATCGTACCGTGCTCCATGTCATCCCTGTCCAAGATAGCTAACGGCATCTCGGACAACCTGATAACTCGTGCCGCATCGGTGTTCTTGAAGGAGAATAGAAAACTAGTTTTGACCCCCAGGGAGACGCCGCTCACTTCAGCCTGGCTGGAAAACATGTATGACCTCTCAGTAGAAGGCGCTGTTGTACTGCCTGCCGTGCCCGCCTTTTATGGGAAATCGGACACGGTGGACGACCTTGTGGATTTCGTCGTCGGAAAGATATTGGACTCGATGGGAGTGGAGAACTCGCTTTACCGACGCTGGGACGCCGACAACGGAAAGGATCTTCTTGATACCAACTGAATATTTTTACGGCCTCGTCACAGTCGGGTGCCAGGATTCCTAATCGGGCTCGTCGCCGGCGAACTTGGAAGCATGTATTTTGGGTGCGGCCGCCGCTGTGGGAACGATCACAAGAAATCGAAAGGATAGTAAAGAAGTGGGT
>JAZKSH010000111.1:0-6166 GCA_036626195.1 Thermoplasmatota archaeon
CCTATTCACCTAAAATATATATAACAGAAAACAAATCTACCTGTTGATTAATGTAGCAGGGCGTTTGCCCTGCTGGTAAACGGAGGAAAAAAAATGAAAATGAAAGCTCAGTATTTGGCCATATTGGTATGCATGGTTTTAGTGATGGGAACGGTTCTTACAATACCTTTTGGTGTTGGGGAATCCGCTGAAACCACTGAACAAGAGACTACAGATATAGTGTTAGTATCCCTTGAAGGGGAAGATGAGATAAAAAACATAGAATCGCTTGGAGGAGAGGTCCTAGAAACTTATCCGGATAAAGCTCTAGTAGAGTTACCGGAGGGAGAACTCGATTCTACTGAGATCGAGGTCGAGAGTACTCTTCCTGCTAGAACAGAGGTCTCGGTATCGGGACATCAGTTCGATATAAACGATGGTGAACCCGCCCTATCTGAAGAGATGACGATAGATGGATACGAAGAGGGTGAAGAAGGGCAGTACATCGTGCATATGCTGGGACCGATAGCTTCGGACTGGAGACAGGAACTCGAAGAGCAAGGCGTAAAGATAATCACCTACATTCCGAACTACGCCTACGAAGTGGTCATGACTCCGGAGCAGGCAGAAAGAGTGGAAGACAACTTCTTCGTAGATTGGGTTGGTATTTACCAGCCAGCTTACAGGATAGATCCTCAGGCGGAACCCGGTGAGGTAACCATCAGATCAAGGCCGGGCGCTGAAATAGGCAGTCTGGAAGAGTTTGAGAATAAATTAGATATTGTGTCTATCGTGAATCTTCGCGAAGAAGGTTATAAGTTGACTGGAGAAGTTCAAACTGAAAAAGCGCTCAAGGATATAGCGAAAATGAACGACGTTTATTATGTCTCACCCTATGTAGAACCTGAACTGCACGGAGAGATGTCAATTCAGCAATTAGGTGGTGGAATCTGGTTCATGGATGATGAGTATGACAAGAACACTAGTCTTGATCCTGAGCCGAGAGAGGGAGATCCCGAACATCCTTACAGGAAACACGGCGATTTCGGAGCGTATATGAACCAATTAGGATATACTGGAGAAGGAATCACTGTGACAGTAGCAGACACTGGTGTCGGCGACGGTACAGTCGGCGATGCCGGAGTCGAAGACTTCACAGGTAGAGTGATCGGTGGATACGGCTTTGGAGACAACGAAGACTACTGGGGGGACGGTTTATATCACGGCACAGGGTGTGCTGGTCTGATCATGGGTGACACCTACGACGGAACAGGTGCTACATGGGATGAATATACTGCCGGCGACATGCCGTACTACATGGGACAAGGTTTAGCTTCCGACTCAGAGCTCTTCTCGGCGAAAATATTCAACGATAATGGAAGTTGGATAGGCCCCGCAGACTACTTAGAGGTAGTCGAGGAGCCATTACAGCGCTCTGATACCTATATCCACAGTAATTCCTGGGGTGCGTCGACGGAGGGAGAGTACACTGCTTCTGATGAAGCCTACGATAAAGCTGTGAGAGATGGGAACAGGAATGCAACTGGAAATCAGCCTGTAGTGATAACCACTTCAGCAGGAAACGATGGACCGGACGATCAGACCATGGGCAGTCCTGCAACTGCAAAGAATGTGATCACTGTAGGAGGAAACCAGCCCTACAATCCCGGTTTAGGTTACGAGAACCCAGAGGATATGTACCTCGCGAGTTCTAGAGGATGGACAGAAGATAATCGAGTTAAACCCGACGTTATAGCTCCCGCAGAGGGTATACTTATGCATAATACACCTCAGGCGGGTGGAGGATATGTGGCATCACAAGGTACTTCATTCTCCAATCCTCTAACTGCAGGTGCAGCTACGATAGTGGTCGACTGGTATGAAACTAATTATAATGAAACGCCGAGTCCTGCGATGGTAAAATCGATTCTGATAAATACGGCTAATTCATTGGATCCGGAGGTAGGTAACTCTAGAGGTCCTATACCCAATGAGGACCAAGGTTGGGGAGTTCCTGACATCTCCAAGCTGGAATATCCGATGGATGATCCGATAGGATTCGAGTTCGAGGATCAAGAGAGCTTGTTAGAGACTGGCGATGTAGACGAACATACTATAGCGGTAGAAGATGAAAACGAACCGCTGAAGATCACCCTCACTTGGACAGATAAGAATGCTTTAGCCGGAGATAGTGAAGGAGGAAGTCCGACGCTGAAAAATAACCTCGACCTAGAGGTTGAAACACCCAGCGGTGAAGTGATACGAGGTAACGCTTTCGACGTTTTAGGTGGTGGAAAAAGCTACGACGGTTTCACTTATCCTGACGCAGAAGTTATGGATGATTTCGATTACAGCGGTGACGGATGGGACGACGTGAACAATGTAGAGAACGTTTACATCCACCCCGACGAAGTTGAGTTTGGAGAATACACGGTAAAAGTTCACGGCACCAATGTTCCGGAAGATGGTAACAACGACGGTGAACCAAATCAGGATTATGCATTGACGGCCTACAACGCTGCTGAAGATCCGGCGATAGAGTTAGAACGACCTATCGCTGGGGAGTACTGGGAGGTAAATGTAGATGAAAACATCACCTGGGAGACAACAGAAGGCGTCGGTAATATAACAGGAGTCGATCTAGAATACAGTGTTGACGGAGGCGCCAGCTGGTCTTATATAGATCAAGGTGTTAATGATACTGGAGTTTACACGTGGCAGGTTCCCAACGAGCCGACGGACCAGGCAATGATCCGAGCTACCGTGTATGACGATGAAGGCGGAGAAGGGATGGATACTACCGGTGAATTCACGATCACAGCCGTCACACCTCCTGATGTGACTCTCACTTCTCCAGTAGGTGGAGAGATGTGGCATGCTGGAGATGAAGAAAATATCACGTGGGATAGCACGGCAGGAGATGAACTTATCGACAACGTTGACCTCGAATACAGCACAGATGGAGGAGACAACTGGGCCCTGATCGACGGAGGGATCAGTGATACAGGTGAGTATACGTGGATGATACCGGACGAGACGACCTCTAAAGCTCTTGTGCGAGTATGGGTCTACGGAGAAGGAGGTACTGCGGCTCTAGACATGAGCGATAATTACTTCGAGATTGTAGGTGCTCCTCCAGAACCGGCAGAGAACTTGGATGTTGAGCACGACGGCGATAACAATGTTGTGACCTGGGAGAATAGTCCTGGAGATTTCCCCAGTCAGATGATGACAGCTGATAACAGTGTTGAGACCGAAAGGGACGAGGTAGGTGAAAGAATAGATTCCGACTCCACCCCGAAAGTTGAGAGCTTGTACGGAGCGGAGACCCCAGGATTGCAAGGAGACAAACTTATGGCTAATACTCCTGTAGAGCACAAGGACAATTGGCACTCCCTTTATGGACACGTAGAGACGGAGGAAAACAATGTATCTTGGAGATATGATATGGGGACTGCCCTAGGTATGCAGGATGCCTCAACATGGCACTCTGCGGCGCTGTTGAATTTATCAGGCTATGGAGGCAGTGAGATTACCGAAGTATCCTATTATGACACCCCATTAGGGGGACAGCCTGCGGTGAACTCGGCTGTAGCACATATAAGTACTGACGAGAACGGAGCCCCCTCAGAACCCTGGCTTGCCTCTTCAGAAGTATATGACGGAGAAGACACGGGTTGGATAAATCTCACCCTTGACAACCCGGTTGAGGTGAGCGCTGATGAAGATTACTGGGTTGTGATAGAATTGGATGATCCTGGAGACGGATATTACCCACAAGGTATGGTATATGAAGACGATTCGGCTCCAGAGGATCCAACAGTTGAGGATGCAACTTGGTTTACCGGTGCAGATTTGGATCCGTTTGACCCCGCTAGTTGGTATGACGGTTATGCACAAGGTTATGGTGCCTTTGGAATCGAAGCGCAAATCGAGCCTACTGGAACCGAGGTCTTTGAAGTGGATATAGGGAACTATACTCAGGAAGCGGCTCCTGGTGAAAGTATAAATGTCAACTATACGATTACTAACACGGGTGAATTTAACGGTACGCAGGACATAGAGTTCAAAGTTGATGGAATGTTAGAAAAGATGGAGGAAGACGTGTATATTGAAACAGGGGAAGTTTATGAAGGCAATTTCACCTGGCAGACGGATGCAGAAGACTTAGGTCCATACTACCTAGAGGTAGCTAGTGAAAACTCTGCCAAGGAAGTCATGACGATGATAGGCGAACCTAAAGAAGTGACTCACTACACCATCTACCGAGCGGACGAGGAAACCGGTCCGTGGGGAGATCCGATCGCCGTAATAGAGGCTGACGGATCGAGGAATTATGAATATGTAGATGAGGGAATGGCCGGAGAGCCATTCGATTGGTACGTAGTGAGAGCTGTAGCCCAAGATGGTATAGAAGAGCAGAACGAAGATGCGGTGCCGGAACCCGGTGTAAAACCAGAGATCGAAATAGAGCGTCCTTATGGCGGAGATTACTGGGAAACAGGTGCAGATGAAGAGATAATGTGGAATACAGCAGAAGGTCTCGGTAATATCACGGAAGTGGATTTAGAGTACAGTGTTGACGGTGGCGATAGCTGGTCTTATATAGATCAAGGATTGAACGATACGGGTTCCTACACATGGCAGGTTCCGAACGAGCCGACCAACAAAGCACTGATCCGTGCTACAGTATATGACGATCAGCCGAGAGAAGGAATGGATACGAGCGACAGATTTACTATCACTGATATGACACCTCCGGATATAACGCTCACATCTCCAGTCGGCGGAGAAGAGTGGCATGCTGGCGATCAAGAAGAGATCTCTTGGGATACCCAAGAAGGAAGTAATAATATATCCTATGTAGATCTATGGTACAGTGAAGATGCCGGCGAAGAGTGGATACCTATAGATACCGAGATCGATGATACTGGTAACTACACATGGACGATCCCCAACGTCCACACTTCCGAGGCGATGATCCGTGCCCAAGTAACCGATGAAGAAGGTATGTGGAGTCAGGACAGCAGTGACCAGTTTGATATCATAGGTATAAAACCGGAAGCTCCCGAGAATCTGCAGGTAAATCACTCTAAAGTGGTCGATTCCGGATGGGAGTATAAATATACGTCTGATCATCGATCAGCTCCACGTTGGGGTATCGGTGCCGATTCTGAGGATGAGACATGGTGGGGCGGTATGAGAATACAGCTATCTGCCGGCCAGCGCACAGATGTCGCATACAGTGATAGGGATGCAGCTGAGTACGCTAAGGGACAGATCTACACCGATGGAGAGAGCGGCGAAGAACCCGGAGAACTGATAGCTGAGACAGAGAATTATACCCCTAGTGGTCAAGGATGGGTAGAGTTATCTTTGACTGAACCTGTTGAAATAGAAGGCGGTTACTATTGGGTGATAATGGAAATAAGGGATGTTTCCATGGACAAATACCCATATGGGGCTTACGATTACTATGTAGAAGACGGTGGATGGATAAAAGAAGGTGGAGACGGCTGGATGACCATGCCGGATAAGTGGGGTGTGGATCTCACCTTTGCCATCGAAGTATTTGGAAAGGAATACGGCGAAGGCGGCGCAAACAACTTGATCACTTGGGATCAGAGTCCCGACGAGGCAAATGTTAGTCACTACAACATCTATCGTTCTGAATATGAGGACGGACCATGGAACGAATCTACCTTCGTTGAAAGTGTCCCAGTTACTGGAGCTACAGAAACTTACGATTATATCGACGAAGGTAGAGGTATGGCCGATGATATATTCTGGTGGTATATCGTCCGTTCTGTGAGCAATGAAGGCAGGGAAGAAAGTAATACTGCTACTTCCCGAGAACCTATACCCCCACTGCCGGCGACGAACCCTGAACCGGGAGACGGGGCCGAAGGTGTATCTATAGAGCCTGAATTGAGCGTTTACGTCGAGCACAGAGAAGAGAATAAGACCATGGATGTGTCCTTCTACGATGCATCTAACGATAGTTTGATCGATACTGTTGAAGATGTATCGAGCGGCAGCCGCACTTCCGTAACATGGACAGATCTAGATTTCTACACTCTATATGACTGGTATGTGGTAGTTGATGACGGAGAACTGAGTGCTACATCGGACACCTGGACCTTTAGGACGAGGAGACCCGATGCACCGGAGATAACTCTTACCAGGC
>JAZKSH010000112.1:0-6137 GCA_036626195.1 Thermoplasmatota archaeon
CGATGGGTGTCTCTTCTTTAATTCTGATCTACATACTTCTCAGCCTATGGGGTCTGCTTCCTGGTATATGAACGAAGCGACCAAAAACTTACCAAAACGTTTAAATATAGACCTCTGTTGTGAAAGGTCAGACCTGTAGGAGGAGTCTGCCTGAGGATTCCTCAGGTTCCGTATCTACTACAGGAGGTTATTACCGTGGCAGATGACGAAACCATTGAAGCAGTTGAGAAAGCCCTAGAAGCCGCACCCGAGAGGAATTTTGAAGAGAGTTTAGAACTAGCTATAAACTTGAGAGAAGTTGATCTTTCTCAACCCCAGAACAGGATCGATGAGGAGATCGTATTACCGAACGGGAGAGGCAAAGAGATCAAAGTGGGTGTTTTTGGAAGTGGAGAATTGGCTTTAGAAGCGAGAGAAGTTGCAGATACCGTTATAGAGCCCGATGAGATAGAAGATCTGGCCGAAGATGGGAGCAGGTCTAGAAAATTGGCTGAAGAACATCAATTTTTCCTGGCAGAACCACCACTAATGACCGTTATCGGTAGAGAACTTGGTTCTATACTCGGTCCTCAGGGAAAGATGCCGAATCCTATCAAACCCGATGATGATCTCGAAAGCATAGTCAAGTCTTTGAAAGGTACAGTCCGAGCTCGATCCGGAGATAGAAGAACTTTCCATGTGCCAGTGGGCACTGAAAAATTGGACGTAGAAGAAATCGCCGGCAATATAGATACCGTTTTAAGAAGGATAATCCAGAATCTCGATAGAAGAGAAATAAATATAGATAGTGTGTATGTGAAAACGACCATGGGCCCAGCCATGAGGATCATGTGAGGGATGAAAAGATGAGCGAAGATATTCCAGAGTGGAAAATGAAAGAGGTAAAAAAACTCACCAATCTGTTGAAAACTTCACCGGTGATAGGCATAGTCAATGTAGAAGGCATACCGGCTTATCAGATGCAGCAGATGAGAGATAAGTTGAGAGGGACCGCTAACCTGAGGGTTTCGAAGAACTCTTTCATGGAAAAAGCTATCAAAAGGGCTTCCGAAAAACGTGAAGGTCTTGAAGAGATGCAACGATTTGTCGAAGGACAGGTCGCCATCGTTTCTACTAATTTGAATCCATTCAAATTGTTCAATAAGATGGAGGAGACCAAAACCAAGGCTCCAGCGAGCGGAGGAGAAACAGCCCCCGATGACGTAGAAGTGGAAGAAGGCGATACGCCCTTCAAACCGGGTCCCATCGTGGGAGACCTACAAAAAGTCGGGATACCGGCCTCCATCCAGAGCGGTAAAGTCGTTATAAATAAGACTGAAACCGTCGTAGAAGAGGGCGAAACTATAAGTCCAGATCTCGCCAACATGCTCAGCAGACTCGATATCAACCCTATCACAGTCGGTCTCGACCTCAAGTCTGTCTATGAGGAGGGTCTTGTTTATGAGAAAGACGACCTAGATATCGATCCCTCAAAATTTGTAGAGGATCTAAAAGGATGTGCAAGTTCTGCTTTCGCTTTATCAGTAAATATAGGATATCCGACCAAAGAGAACATCACAACATTGATAGGAAAGAGCCAGGGAGACGCTATGAGCTTGGCCTTCAACAGCGATATCATCAATGAAGAAACTCTCAAACCCATGTTATCCGAGAGTTTCCAGAGTATGATGAGTTTAGCATCCGAGATCGATGTTGAAGTACTTGACGACGAGCTGAGAGAAAAGCTGGGGGTAGAGGGAGAAGAAGATGATTCTGAGGAAGAAGATGAAGAAGTTGAGGAGAATGACGAAGATGATGAAGATAAAGAGGAGCAAGAAGATGATAAATAAAACACAAATATACTGTTCAAAGGAGGTATAAAAGATGGAATATGTGTACAGCGCGATGCTGCTTCATTCGGCAGGAAAGGACATAACGGAAGACGGCGTCACCGACATCTTAGAGGCCGCAGGTATAGATGTAGACGAAACTAGAGTCAAAGCGTTGACCGCCAGTCTTGAAGACGTGGATATAGACGAGGCAATCGAGGAAGGATTCGCGATGCCCTCGGGTGGTGCCGCCGCAGCTCCAGAGACCGCCGAAACCGAAGAAAAAGAAGAGGAAGAAGAAGAGGAAGAGGAAGAAGAAGATCGAGACGAAGAAAAAGAGAAAGAAGAAGCAGCTGAAGGATTAGGGTCTTTGTTCTAAAGGACCTAATTAAAGAGAACTCTCTTCCTCGTTGGGTAGTATATACTCTATCCAAACGATGGAAAAAACATTTCTATTATTTTTAGTCGTTGCGGTAGAGCCTCACGTCAACGGCTTTAGCCGTTGGGATTGGAGCAAATTTGATTAAGTTGACCCATTTTTCGACCAAAAAGACTACTATCATCAGAGAGGTAATCTATGTCGTGCATGATACCCGTAGGGCCATTTGAGCGCTACAGCAACGCACGCAAGAGATACTAGAAGATGCGGGTTACACCGAGGAGGAAATAGAAAGATTTGAGGATCTTGGGTCATTATGAATCCGAAACATTTGACCCCCTTTCCAACCCTTACCGGTCTATGGTTCCCATATTGGTTCTCCTAAAGGCAATATCTCTTTCTCCGCCATATTGTTGATCAGCACGCCGGCAGCTCCGTAGAAGGAGAATATCGAGACAAAGAGAAGCGAGACACCCACAGGAACCGCTCCGGTACCGACTAAGATATGAGAAACGAGAGCCAAAATGGCGACGTCGATAGATATAAGCACTGCTAGGAGGGTTTTATTCGTCATCAACGAGGCGCTAGTCAATATGATACTGAAGATTAAAAACCCCAGCAGCCCGTGCGCATAATGCGTGAGATCAAAATCGATGGACGTGAAGATCGTGATGAACAAAGTGAGTGAAACTGAATACCACAGCATAGAATATGTTGTGAATGCAGTAGCTCCAAATATGTTATCTCTCTTAAAATCCATTATTCCAGCTACCAACTGCGCCGTAGCTCCTAGAAACAGAGTCCAAGGGATAATCAGGGATTCCATTTTGCTCGAGGCAAAACCTAGGTCTGTAAAACCTAGTACCAAAGCAGCTATGGCAAGACCGATCAGACCCAAACAAGCGGGATCAGCTATCTTGGGCGGCGGTTTCTTGATTATCGTACGAGGCTCGAGCTGATCTTTTTCGTCCATGAAGGGCCAATATATTTCTCTTATTTTTATCTTGTTGTTCGTAATGGATCTCCATACCTGGACAGATTAGGCCTTCCAAGTGACGAACTTGACACTACAGGAAGTGAAGACTTTACAGAAGACATCACACTTTCCTCTCGGCCTACCGGATATATTATGATGATATGTGTGATCCAATTGAAGGGCGAAGGGCGCTCGAAGATTAATTTTCTAGGCCTTCCTCCTCTATCGCCTCTTCTATAGTATCTAAAGCTTCCTCGTCCGCGATAGTCGAAGGTACGGAGTAATCTTCGCCGTCGGCGATCTTCTTCATGGTCCCTCTTAGTGTCTTACCAGACCTTGTCTTAGGGAGCTCGTCTACGATCAGCGCCTTCTTGAAAGACGCTATTGGACCCACTTCATCTCTGACCATCTGTATCACTTCTGATTTTATTTCTTCATGATCCTGATCGACACCCGACTTCAATACCAGGAAGCCAAGGGGCACTTCACCCTTCAACTCGTCATTGATACCTACCACTGCACACTCCGCTACCGCATCATGCTTCGCGACGGCTTCTTCCATACTCCCGGTAGAGAGTCTGTGTCCAGCTACGTTGATGACGTTATCCACCCGGCCCATAATGGACACATAGCCGTCCTCGTCGACGAAGCCTGCGTCTCCGGTGAAATAATAGCCCGGGAAGGGTTCCATATATTCCTGCTTGAATTTTTCTTTGTTGTTCCATAAAGTTATGAAAGTTCCTGGAGGCAAGGGAAGTTTTATAGCAATTACGCCTGTCTCGCCCGGAGGCAGTTCCTCTCCAGTCTGGGGATCTAATATCTGAAGGTCATATCCGGGCATAGGTTTGGTCGCCGAACCAGGTTTGATCGGGAACTGCTCTAATCCCCTGAAGTTCCCTACGATTGGCCATCCTGTCTCCGTCTGCCACCAGTGGTCGATAACCGGGACTTGCAGCAGATCGGAAACCCAGTGATAGGTATCGGGATCGGTCCTTTCACCCGCTAGGAAGAGCGAATCCAAACCAGAAACGTCGTAACCTTCAAAGTACTCCGCATCTGGATCCTCTCTCTTTATCGCCCTGATAGCAGTGGGGGCGGTGAACAGCACGTCGACGTCATGTTGAGAGATGACCCGCCAAAACGCACCCGGGTCCGGGGTCCCAACAGGTTTACCTTCATACATGACCGTGGTAGCGCCGATCAACAGCGGTGCATAGACGATATAAGAATGACCGACGACCCAGCCGACATCTGAAGCGGCCCAGTAAACGTCTCCGGGTTCTACCCCGTAAACATTTCTCATAGACCATTTCAATGCCACGGCGTGTCCGCCATTATCTCTGACGACTCCCTTAGGCTTACCCGTGGTTCCAGAAGTATACAATACATAAAGAGGATCATTGGCATCTACAGGAACACAATCTGCGGGTTCAGCCTCTTCTTCTAGTTCGTCCCAATCATAGTCTCTCCCCTCGATAAGTTCGCCTTCGTACTCGGGTCTCTGTTTGATCACGCACTTCGTGGGCTTGTTCTGTGCCAGCTCTATCGCCTCGTCTAGAAGAGGTTTGTACTCTACCACCTTGTCGCGTTCGATCCCGCAGGATGCCGAAAGTATCACGTCAGGCTCGGCGTCATCCACTCTGATGGCCAATTCGTTGGCTGCGAAACCACCGAAAACGACGGAATGAACGGCGCCTATCCGTGCGCATGCTAACATGGCCATTAGAGACTCGGGTATCATGGGCATGTAGATAACTACCGTATCGCCCTTCTCGACCCCGAGCTCTCTCAGGAATCCCGCGATCTTTGAAACACGCTCTTTCAACTCCTTGAAGCTATATTTCTCGATCGTATCTGTTACTGGGCTATCATATATGATAGCATCTTGATCACCTCTGCCATCTTTGATATGATAATCGACTGCATTATAACAGGTATTGAGCTTTCCTCCGGAAAACCACCTATAGAACGGTTTGTTAGACTCATCTAAAACTTGATCCCATTTTTCATACCATTCTATATCTTCAGCAGCATCCGCCCAAAATGATCTAGGATTCTCTAACGATTCTTCATATGCTTTCTCATACTCATCCATTTTTTCACCTTTTTATTTTTCTAAATTTTACCCAATTAATTAAATTCTATTTTTCTATTTAGAACTGCTTTTCAAATTATGAAAGGTAGATTTAAACTCTTCGATTTGAGGTAGTTTTTTAGATGAATAATAAGGGATGGTATTTTTCTTTCTATTTGTTCTAGCCTTCATCTATTCCCTGTGTGACCTCTTTCAGTTTGTCTCCGTCATCATCATAGATATTGACCTTCAAGGGGGTCTCGCCCATTGCGGAGTGAGTCGCACAAGCCAAGCATGGATCGTAAGCTCTGAACGCTCTCTCTACGCTGTTCAACATCCCCGCCTGGATATTTCCACCATCTATGTATTTTTTGGCAGCGTCTCTCACACTCATCGAGATCACCGAAGCGTTGTGGTTGGTCGCCACTATAAGATTCGCGTTTTCAATAAGACCATCTTCGGTCAGATCGTAGTCGTGTATCAGAGTTCCACGAGCAGCCTCTACGATGCCGACGCCGCTTCCCGGCTCCCTAGGTTCATTCCTGATGTTGTCGCTTTCAAGGTCTTTGTCGTGAGCTAGTTTCTCCAACATCTCGGCTGCCTGCATGATTTCAATAACACGTGCCCAATGATAAGCTAGGGTTGAATGGACTGGATGACCTAAAGCATCGAACATCTCTTCGTACTCTTCCTGAGCCTGTTCGGTCTTCATCCCTTCGGCTGCGTTGATCCTCCCGAGAGTTCCGACACGATACACCCCTGAATCTTCACCTTCATCGAATCCCTCCCAGCCTATCTCTTTTAGGTACGGGAATTTCATGTAACTCCAGGATTCTTTATGCTCTCTTATCACATCGGTATAATCGGCACCGGTGAACGAAGCGAAGTGACCTCCTTCCG
>JAZKSH010000113.1:0-6130 GCA_036626195.1 Thermoplasmatota archaeon
GGAGTCAGTGGCTCCGTAGGAAGCCTCACCCTTTAGGGTGAAGGAGGACGTCACAGAGCATGAACGGTCCTCTCACATTAACTCCATAGTTTCATCGAAGTCCTCGATACTGGCTTCCTCAAGGCTCTTCCGCTTGTAGATACCCGCGTTGTTGACCAGGATATCCAACCCGCCGAACTCCTCTGCAAAATCGGAGACCATCCGTTTGCAATCTTTCTCTTTGCTCACATCACCTTTCAACAGCATACCGTCGGAGTTCTTTTCCACGCTCTTCAAGACCTCTTCCGCCCTCTCATCTTTGGAGTGATAATTGATGCCCACGATCGCTTTCTCTTCAGAGAATCTTTCGGCTATAGCTCTGCCTATACCTCTAGAGGCGCCGGTCACCAACGCCTTTTTTCCTTCCAATCTGTTTGCCATAATTTTGGATTAGGATAACATCTTAAAAATCTTTTTTTTTGGATGATGAACTCACACGCCTTCCTTATCTCCCCAGATGATCTTATGGAGCTGCGGTAAGACTCTGATCTCAAGGTCGTCCTCCAATACGGATTCGGACAACTCTTGGATATCTAAGCTCTCCTCTGCCTGAAATATGACTTCACAGTCAGGATCGAACCTCTTCAAGATATCTACACTGAATTCGTAATCTTTCTCGTTAGAAATGACGAACTTGAGCTGATCTCGTTCTCTCAGAAGAGTTAGGTTATCCTTTCTCATCTTACTCTGCATTTTGGAAGAAGGTGGTTTGTAATCCATAGATACTTTCAAGTCTTTTTCGACCACTTCTGAGATGTCTATCGAGCCGTTCGTTTCAAGAGAGATCTCATAGGAAGGTAAGAGTAGATTTATAAAGTCTAGGGTCTCTTCCTGGAGTAAAGGTTCTCCGCCGGTGATACAGACCCGTTTGCATCGGATCTCGTCCAATTTCTCTTTTATCTCTCTTGTATCTATATCTTCACCTCCTTCCCAGGCATAACTGGTGTCGCACCACTCACATCTCAGGTTGCAGCCAGAAGTTCTGACAAAAATAGTAGGTAGACCTATATCCGTGCCCTCGCCCTGTATTGAGTGGAATATCTCGCAGATTTCCATGGTATGGTATACGGTTTAAGATATAAATATTGATGGTTTAAAGTTCGGAAATCCTTAAATATCAAGGATGGCATTATTAGTCTGTTATGTTAGGGGTGGAAGGTGTTCTGCAGGCTATCCCTGCATTAGGGTCGGTGCTCTGTATAGGTATCATTATTTTGATATTGGTGATAGTAGTGCTAGCGTTTTTTTTGAGCCTTCTCATCGAGTTCCTTCCTGCTACATTGATAGCGATATTGGTCTATCTCTTCACGGGGAACTTGATGTGGACCGTACTCGTTTTTGTGGTGATAGCTCTGCTGATGAGTTTGAGCAATAGAGAAAGAAGGAGGAGAAGATGAGTTTCGATTCGTATCTATGATCAAAAGAGGTTTTTGAAAGATTAAGGGGGCTGGATATGATGGAGATACGCGAGATCAGGGCTCTTAGAGGTCCGAATTATTTTAGTCGCTACCGAACTATCTACATGCTTCTCGATATTGGTGAATTCGAAGAGAGACCATCTAACGAGATACCCGGCTTCGTCGACCGGTTGAAATCTTTACTTCCATCTCTGAAAAAGCACAGGTGTAGTAAGGGATACAAAGAAGGGTTCTTTGAACGGCTGGAAAAAGGCACTTGGTTGGGACATGTGGTTGAACACGTGGCGCTGGAACTGCAGTGTCTAGCTGGGATGGAAGTGGGATACGGCAAGACCATGGGTACTGACGAGGAAGGCTTGTACAAGATAGCGTTCCGTTACAGAGTCGAAAAGGCGGGTCTTGAAGCCGGTGAAGAGGCCGTTAGAGTGGTTGAAGAGATCGCTGAAGGTGAAACTCCAGACATGGATCAGGTGATAAAAAAGCTGAAAGATACCCGTGATAAGTATATGCTAGGTCCTACCACCGAGTCGATCCTCAGTGAAGCAAGTGATAGAGATATCCCTTACATAAGGCTCAACGACTACAGTTACTTCCAACTGGGCTACGGCGAAAACCAGAAGAGGATACAAGCAAGCATGACAGGTGAAACGTCGGCTATAGCGGTGGAGATCGCCGATGATAAATGGAGGACCAAGAAGATATTGGACAGGGCGGGGATACCCGTCCCAAGAGGAGAGACGGTTAAAGTTGTGGAAAAGGCCTTAGAGGTCGCGAAGGAATTGGGTTATCCGCTGGCTGTAAAGCCGAACACGGGTAATCACGGAAGAGGCATCTCTATAAGAGTGGAGGATAGTGAGGAGTTGAGAAGGGCCTTCAAAGAAGCGAAGAAGATAGATCCGCTGGTAGTCATCGAAAAATACCTGGTGGGAGCAGATCACCGATTATTGGTTATAGATGGAGAATTGGTCGCGGCTGCTAGAAGGAATCCTCCTCTTGTTACAGGTGATGGAGAGTCCACCATCGAAGATCTGATCGATGAATTGAATAATGATCCGAAAAGAGGCACGGGCCACGAGAAGATCCTTACCGAAGTCGAGATAGATCAAACTACCAAGAAAGTTCTCAACGATAAGAACTACGCTCTCGATACAGTCCTTCCGGAAGGAGAAAAGCTGTTCCTCAAACCTACAGCGAATCTCAGCACTGGTGGAACTGCGACAGACGTCACCGATTCCGTGCACCCGCAAAACAAGAGGATGGCCGAGAGGATCGCGGACATAGTCGGTTTAGACGTGATAGGTATAGACACTATCGCTTTGGACCTGGAAAAACCCATAAATGGAAATAACGGAGGGGTTATAGAAGTCAACGCAGCTCCCGGCTTCCGTATGCACTTGGATCCGCAGGAAGGCGAAAAGAGAGATGTGGGGAAAGCCGTTGTGGATATGCTGTTCCCTTCGGGATCGGACGGCAGGATACCCGTGACAGCGGTCACCGGGACCAACGGTAAGACCACCACGGTAAGATTGATCTCGCATATCTTGAAGGAAGACGATAAGAAGGTGGGCGTATCATCTACGGACGGTTTGTTCCGTAGCGGTGAGCTTCTGAAAGAGGGCGATTACAGCGGACCTCAGGGAGCGAAATTCATTCTAAAAGAGAGCGGGATAGATCACGCGGTGTTGGAAGTCGCTAGAGGTGGTATACTTCGTAGAGGTCTTGGATTCGAAAAGAGCGAGGTCGGCGTCTTTTTGAACGTTGCCAACGACCACCTGGGACAGGATCACATAAACACGATAGAAGATATGGCGCGTGTCAAGAGCGTTGTGGTCGACAGTGTTAAGGAGTCCGGAAAAGCTGTTCTGAATGCGGAGGACCCTAACGTTCTGAAGTACAAGGACGAGGTGAAAGCGGACGCGATACTGTTCTCTAGAGATCCTGAGATAGAAGTGTTAGAAGAGCATATTTCCAAAGGTGGTACAGCAGTTACAGTGGAGGAGGAAAAGATAGTGGTGAAGGAAGGAGAGAAAGTTATGGAAGTGGTCGATGTCTCCGAAATACCTATAACGCACGGTGGTAAAGCGAGCTTTAACGTTCAGAACTCGATAGCGGCTGTAGCTTCTTCTTTCGCTCTAGATACGGATATAGAGGCCATAAAAGAGGGGTTAAAGACCTTCGAGTCTTCGACGGATCAGAACCCGGGAAGGATGAATATAATGGATATAGGGGATATCAAAGTGATGATAGATTACAGCCACAACAGGCCAGCGGTGGAGGCGCTCTCCGAGCTACTCGATGATCTGACCGATGGGGAAAAGATAATTGTCTGTCAGGGGACTGGAAACCGAAAAGCTGAAGACATAATAGACTTTGGAAGAGGGATAGGTAAGACATACGACCGTGTGATAATAAACGATGCGGACCCTCGCTATCGGAAGGAGGGGGAAACAGCGGAGTTGGTTGAAGAGGGTGTTCTAGATGCGGGTGTCCCGGAGGAACGTATCGATATGGTCCTCGACGAGTTCGAATCGATAGACGCCGGTTTCGAGATGGCTGAAGAAGGAGATCTTTTGGTGGTCCAACCGTGTGAGATTAGAGATGTGATAGATCATATCGAATCTAAAAAGTAAGGAAATTTTTTTTGGTAGATAGAGATTTTTGATATCGAAATGTAGCTTTATAATTCATAACTTTTAAATATCAATAGAATATAATGAGGCATAATTAGATGTAATTATATATGGTGATATGTCATGGCTGATAAAGACTACACGACGGTTTCGATACCGAAACCATTGGCTAAGAAGGTAAAGAAGAGGATGGAAGGAACTGGCTTCAACTCCATGTCCAGTTACGTTACCTACGTGTTGAGACAGGTGATCTCCAGCATGGAAGAGGAAGATGAAGCGGAAGACTTCTCCGAAGAGGACGAAGAGAAAGTGAAGGAAAGGCTGAGGGCCTTAGGCTACCTCGATTAAATCTACGGTGATCAAACTCATGTCTAGACCTCATGGTGGAACTCTCGTAAACCAGATGGCCTCCGATAAGAAAAGCGAACGGTTGAAAGAAGAAGCTCAGGAGATGAAGAGCTTTACGTTGGACAGCGGTCTTCGGAAGGACGTGCAGAACATAGCGAACGGCGTTTATAGTCCTTTGACCGGTTTCATGACCCGTGAAGACTTCGACTGGGTATTGGAGGATTCCAGGTTGAACGACGACACTCCCTGGACCCTGCCGATAGTTTTGGATATCACGGATGAAGAGAGAGAAGAACTCTCAGAAGGAGAAGAAGTTTGCCTTAAAACGGAGAACGGAGAGCCCTTCGCTACTTTGAAAGTCGAAGAACTTTACGGATTCGACAAGAAGAGGATGGCTAGGAAAGTCTACGGTACTGAAGATATGGATCATCCAGGTGTGGAGAAGACGATGAACATGAACGACCACCTTGTCGGTGGAGACATCCTACAATTCAGAGATAATGGCAGTGATTTCGAAGAGTATCATCTGGTCCCGAAGGAAACTAGAGTTCTCTTCAAAGAAAAAGGCTGGAGAAATATCGTCGGTTTCCAGACCAGGAACGTTCCTCACATGGGACACGAATACGTGCAGAGGACCGCGTTGAGTTTCGTCGACGGTATCTTCATCAACCCGATAATAGGCGCAAAGAAAACCGGTGACTACAGGGACGAAGTGATCTTGGATGCTTACGACAGGTTGATGGACGAGTATTACCTGAAAAATAGAGCGGTGATGAGCATACTACAGGCTGAGATGAGGTACGCAGGACCTAAAGAAGCTGTCTTCCACGCGATCATGAGGAAGAACTTCGGCTGCACGCACTTCATAGTCGGTAGAGATCATGCGGGCGTAGGCGACTATTACGGGCCTTACGAGGCACAGGACATCTTCGACAAGTTCCCGAGTCTCGGCATAACACCAGTGTTCTTCAAATCGTTCACTTACTGCGAGAAGTGCGGCGGCGCTGTCGATGGTCATATCTGTCCGCACGGTGACGAGTACAGGGAGAACTTCAGTGGCACGAAGATGAGGAACATGTTCAAAGAAGGTAAGACGCCTCCGGATCACATGATGAGGCCGGAAGTAGCTGAAACCGTGTTGGAACACGAGAACAAGTTCGTAGAGTAGGATTATTTATGAGCACCTCTTCAGCGAGTTTCGATCGAAGCGATTCAGAGTTACTTCTGTTCCACCACTGGGACACCGACGGTATAACTTCCGCGTCTCTTTTATTAGAGAGCCTTACTGAGAGGGACGTGGAGATAGAGACTTTCACTCCCTCCATAGGTAACTATCTGATAGACTCGGCGGACAGAGAGCGTATTGAGGAGATCGATCCGGACGAAGTCGTCGTTGTAGACATGGCGCTTCCCGAAGATTCCATATCTTTTTTGAAGGAGTTCGGTTCAGTCCGGATATACGATCATCATCTACAGGATAAACATGACGTGGAATTACATCACAATCCGATCATCGAAGGAGCTACTCCAGAGGAATATCCCAGCGCTACCTGGGTAGTGACCGATCATCTTGATAGAGAATTCGACTTCTTGTCCGTGCTTGGAGCTTTTGGTGATAGAGAGGAGAAGCTTAAAGAGAACGAGTCGGCGATGGAGACTGTAGAGAAAGTTTTGGCTTCGCTGGATAGAGAATTC
>JAZKSH010000114.1:0-6099 GCA_036626195.1 Thermoplasmatota archaeon
ATCCTATATCAAGAGGACGATAACATCGGGGTGATGGTTTCTGAGGTGACGGAGATACCCACGATCAGTGAGGAAGATCTAGAGGCTCCCTCAGAAGCTTTGGAGTCTCCGGTAAACAGGAAGTACCTGGAGGGAATAGTGAAGCATGAGGACAAATTGGTCCTTCTGACCGATCTGTTAGGAGTAGTGGAAAACATATCGGAGGAAGACGTAAAACAAGCGGAGGAGAGCGGAAAGAAGTCTATGGAGTGAGATGAAAACTTTTTCACCTTCGTTCATATCTTTATTTCTATCTTCATGGACATGGAATTAACATCGAACTTCACCGTCCTAGCTTTGTCCCCTCTCACATCTTCGCCAGTGAGTTCAATATCTCTTTTTTTAAGCGCCTCCTTTACGGCCTCTATATTCTTCTTCCCGGGATCATCGTTGGTTTTGAAAGAGAACATCCGCGCTCCTCCAGCCATCTTCGCCTCTAGATTCTTTTTTTCTCCACCATAGGATATAATCTTCCTAACCAGTCTTTTGACCGCGGGCTCAGGATACATGGCAGGCTTATCCAGTCTCTCTTTATCGTCACCCTCCGAAGCCAGTATATGGGCCATCCCTCCTACTTTGTTGATTTTATCATAAACGACAAGAGCGATGCAGGAACCGAGAGAGCTGGCTATCAACTCTCCGTTTCCCTTGATGACCTTGAATTGTCCGATACCGACTTCTTCCCTGTCCATCAACTCTCACCATCTATTCGAAATAATCTTCAAATTCTTGTATGAAATCATCCCCCAAAACGAGTATGTACTTCCCCTCTATTCCGAGATCTTCGGCAGTGAATGGTACTTCAGCGATGATCACCTCGTCGAGACCCTGAGTGTACCTGATCATATCGGCGAAGAAGGAACCGGTCATATCGTGGACTATCTCAGGCGGTTCATGGAGTATGGAGGTATCGAAATAATCACTTACCTCTCCCAGGAAATTGCCGAAAATTATATTCCCCACCTCTTTCATCGTGCTCAGCTCCTCATCACCGAATTTTCCAAACCTTTCATCGATCTCTCTCTCCAACAGAACGTTTACCAATTTCCGAGTGCTCTCTTCCGGCATTATGAAGAAAGTTATGCCCCCTCTGTCTTCTTTCAATTCGGATTTTATAATAAAAGCAAGATCCTCTTTTTCCATCTCCGCCTCATAAAGGTCGAAGGCGTCTTGGAGGTTGTATACATCTGCTTCCACGGAAAAATCAATCATGGTTGAAATCGAACCGGCACTCTTTTTTCCGGCGGTCTCAAGAACACCTTTCAATATATCTTGTTGGTTATTTTCAAGCATCCCGACCATCCTATAAAGACCACATACATATATATTTATTTCCCTGTCACTCTGGTTCTTTGGTATTATTGGTCCTCTCGATTTAAAATCAAAAGATTAAATAACCTCTTATTTCCTGTAACTATGAAATGGTGAAGAAGATATTAGTGGTGGACGATGCGAAGTTCATGAGAAAGGTCCTGAAAGATATCCTTTCTGAAGACTATGAGATAGTAGGGGAGGCTGAAAATGGAAAGAAAGCGGTAGAGAAAGTTAAAGAACTCGAGCCTGACTTGGTTACATTGGATGTTGTCATGCCCGAAATGAACGGTTTCGAAGCCCTTGCCAAGATCAAGTCCATGGATAACTCTCCTTTGGTTGTGATGTCAACTTCGGTCGACCAGAACGAAAAGATCCAAATAGCTAAAAAGATAGGAGCGGACGGGTACGTCACCAAACCGTTCAAAGAAGGAAAGGTTCTAGATACCATAGAGCAACTGGCCAAGGAAAAGGAGGTTGCCAAAAAGAAAGAGGAAATAGAGGATCCTCTGGAAGCGCTAGAAGAATTGGAAGAGGAGATAGAGAAAGAGTTAGGGGAGGGTTAAGTTAAATCCCTGTCTTGGAGTGTAAAAAGGAAAAATAAAAAGGATAGAAACGGTTTTTGAGAAGGTTTCAGTCTCTTTATTTTATCATCGAGAGATACGTATCTTTTTATTAACCGCTTCCTCTAACTGTACCAGTTCTTCCTTCGAGTAGTTTTCCTGCAAAAACTCAGGGGTTTTAGCTTTTTTCTCATGCATCTTTTTAAGCAGGTCATCTATATCTGCATCCATCATTCCACCATCGTCTGACATTTCGTCTTACAATTATCATCTATCAAGCCTTTAATAAATCTTTCGGGCTGTTGTTTGAAATTACTGGCTTGAAAGAATACTTCATTTCCACGAGATAACGCTTTTTATTTTGTCAGACAAAAACCGGATAAAAGCAAGGAAGCTGTCTGTAGGAAATTATAAATAAGGTTCTACGAATAGAAGTTATGATGAGATCCCAGCCTTCCCAAATGATCAGAGCAGTAGTTGTAGACGATTCGTCTTTCATGGTAACCGTTCTGAGTGACATACTGGAAAAAGATGAGAGCATAGAGGTGATAGGACGGGGTAAAAACGGCGAGGAAGCGATAGAGTTGAACCAAGAGGTGGACCCGGATGTTATACTGATGGACATAGAGATGCCGGTAATGGACGGACTCACGGCACTCAAGAAAATCATGTCCGACAACCCCACTCCCGTGATCATCATATCCGGTATGGATGATAAGGACGCCGATAATGCGGTCAAAGCTCTGACTGCTGGAGCTGTGGATTACATAGAGAAAACCTCGGGGACGCTTTCCCTAGACATAAGGAAAAAATCAAAAGAGATAATCAGAAAAGTAAAAAAAGGTGCTCAAACGGGTATCAAAGATAGAGGTGCGTTAGAGAAGGAGAGGGAGAAGAGTCTCAGACCTAAAAAGACTGAAGACCACCTAGTGACTATCGCTTCTTCGACGGGCGGTGTCAGAGCCTTATCTGCCTTATTAGCACCTCTACCACCTGATTTTCCCGCACCTATAGTGTTAGTTCAGCATATCCCTCCCGAATTCAGCACTCATCTAGCATCGACCTTGGATCATAAGATAGATCTTAGCGTGAAGGAGGCCTCGGATAGAGAGTTATTGGAAGAAGGGGTCGTTTATATTGTCCCTGCAGACAGTCACGGCACCGTAATAAAACAGGAGAACAAGAAGTGCATCAAGTTGAACAACAAACCGAAGGTGAATGGAGTTAGACCCTCGGCGGATTATCTTTTTCGAAGTGCTTCTGAAGTTTATGGAGAGAACACAGTAGGAGTGATCCTGAGCGGGATGGGTAAAGATGGGGCTGTAGGGGCCGAATGTATAAAAAAAGAGGATGGCTTTTTAGCTGTTCAAGAGAAAGAGAGTTGCGTAGTTAACGGCATGCCTAAAGCGGCCAAAAAAAGAGCCGGAGCTGATTTTGTAGATACCCCTCTAAAGATCGGTGAGAAGCTTATAGATCTCTTCATGGAGAGATATTGATGGGTGAAGAGTACCAGGAGATGTTCGAGGAAGAAACGAGAGAACACCTTGAGAAGATGAATCAGGGCCTCTTAGATCTGGAGGAGAATCCTTCCGACGAGGAGGTGGTGGAAGAGCTCTACCGAGAGAGCCACACATTGAAGGGGATGGCAGGAACTATGGGGTATGAAGGGATACAAGAGATAAGCCATAAGATGGAGGAATTTTTTAATGAATGGAGGAGTAAAAACGTCTCTATCAAAGAGAGTTCGTTCGATCTTCTTTTCGAGTGTCTAGACACTATAGAGGTTTTGGCATTTGAAGGAGAGGAAGAATACCAATCATTAGTCGAAAGATTGGAAGGAGCCCTACAGGACGGTGTCACTAGTGAGGATGAAAGTGGCCCCGAAGAGGGTGGTAAAGAAGGGTCCAAGAAAAAGAGGAAAAAATTGAGGCCATCAGATAAGATAAAAGTGGACTTGGGGGACCTAGAACAGGTCATGAACCTGGTGAGTGAATTGGTGATGTCAAAGGGTACGTTGGAGAACCTTTCTGATTCTCTAGATTCGAACAGACTGTCGAACGTTACCGGTAGGATAGATAGGATCACAGGCGAGCTTCGAGAATCGGTCTTAGAGATGAAGATGACCCCCGTTAGAACCGTCTTCAAACGTTTTCCCCGCATGGTTCGAGATGTGGCTAAAGAAAACGATAAAAAAGTGAATTTCCAGATGGAGGGTGAAGAGATCGAACTCGATCGCACATTACTCGATAGGATAACGGACCCGCTCGTACACCTCCTCCGGAACGCGATAGATCACGGGATCGAACCAGTCGAAGTGAGAGAAAAGAAGGGGAAACCACCGGAGGGCGAGGTGAAGCTAGTAGCGAAACAGAAAGAGGACAACGTCGTGATAGAGGTCTCCGACGACGGTAGAGGGCTCGATAAAGATGCTATCAAGGAGAAAGCCGTCGAGAAAGGATTAGCTGGACAAGAGCAGGTCGAAGAACTTCCTGAAGAGGAAATCTACATGTTCGTATTCCATCCCCATTTTTCCACTAAAGAGGAAGTCACTGAAGTATCTGGAAGAGGGATAGGGATGGAGGTGGTTAAGAAGACCATGGACTCTTTAGGAGGAGAAGTTCACATAGAGTCCGAGAAAGACAAAGGAACCACCATAACTCTTGTACTCCCCCCTTCAGCCGCCATAATCCGATCTTTCCTGGTAGAAGTGGGGGAGAGGACTTACGCCCTCCCGATCGAAGATATCGAGGAAACGGTAAGGATAGACCGGGATGCTGTCGAGGAGATCGAAGGATCGGATTTCATAAGATTGAGAGGTGAATACATACCTTTAGTCCATCTCAGGAAGGAATTCAACGTGGAAAGACAGATAGAGTCGGATGAAAAACTGACGATAACGATAGTTTCTAAGGAAGGCAAGATGGCGGGCTTCGTGATCGATGAAGTGTTATCTGAAAAGGAAATAGTCAAGAAACCCCTCCCGAAACATCTTCAGACTTTAGATGGTTTTAGCGGGGCCACTATATTAGGAGATGGAACGATAGCTATGCTCCTAGATTCATTACACTGGATAGAGAAAGATGCCGGATAAGACTACCTTAAAATTACCCAGTTTATGTTACTAGATTACACCTCACCATGTACCATTCAATTTGTTAAATCATGGAAAAAATTATATCCGATAGTACAATATAGAAGGGTAATATGGAATCAGAAAAAGAGAAAATAAAGGTCCTATTCATAGACGATGAAAGACTGCTTTTGGAACAGGCGAAGATCTTTCTAGAGGACGAGGAAAAGAATATCGTCGTGGATACGATGCTTTCAGCCAAAAAGGCGTTGGCAAAAATGGATGAAAACGACTATGACGCTGTTATCTCGGATTACAAGATGCCTAGTATGGGCGCTCTCGATATGTTACAACAACTGAGGGAAGAAGGAAACGAGATTCCTTTCATCATCTTCACCGGCAGGGGCAGCGAGAAAGTCGCTGATAAGGCCGTGAAGATGGGTGCGGATCACTACATGAGGAAGACTGGTAACGCCAAGTCCCAGTACGATAAGCTCGCTTCAAAGGTAGTCGAAATCGTCGAAGAGAAAGGCGAGAAAGCCAAAAAGATCGAAGAATCTATATCACCGAAAAAGGAGGAAAAAGAAGATATCCACGCCCGGTTAAGGCACGACGTCGAAAATAAGATTCACCTATTGAAGGGTTTTTTCCAGCTTTTGGAGAACACGGATTTAAATCAGGAACAATTGGAGTTACTGAAGAAATCTAAGACCTGTGCCGACGAGGCCTCCTCCGTCATAGAAAAAGTTAGGGCTATACAGAGAGTGGATAAGGAGGAAGTGAGAAAGGTACCGTTGTCTCCTGTCTTGAAAGAGGTGCTGGAATATTTCAAACCTAAGGCCGAAGAACAGGGTATCGAACTAGAGGTGAAAACTAGATTGACCGACGGACAGATCAGCGTGATCGGCGGAGACCTCCTGCATGAACTTTTTTCTAACCTGCTCGAGAACTCCATCGAGCACTCCGGGGCTGAAAAGCTCAGGATAAGATTGGATAAAACTCAAGGTAAATGTAAAGTGATCATAGAGGACGACGGGATAGGGATACCGGACAAGTCGAAAGAGAAGTTGTGCGACAAAGATTTCAAAGCCGGCGATAGCGCCGGCTCCGGTCTTG
>JAZKSH010000115.1:0-5967 GCA_036626195.1 Thermoplasmatota archaeon
ATTCCGCCGCCCCAGTTTGCTTTAACTTCTTCTCCGCCAAATGTTTCTTGGGTATCGCTTCCGAAAAAGCTTTCTGCAGGTGTATCATCACGGTTTTCTGGAATATTGTCTTTATCTCCATTATATCGATCATCTAATACTGCGTTAGGGAAGGAGATCATCATGAAGATTGGAGCGACTATAGCAAAAATCAACCCGATTACGAGTAGAACTGATCCAATCTTAGTATATTTCTCTTTGTCTGAACTTATCGCCATCCCTATGAAGAATAAAGATATCACAGAAGCTCCTGCACCTACTGTCGCCAGACTAGAGGTTATACTCAAACTGGTTGTCTGATTTTCCATATGTGTATCTTCTTCCGAGTGAGAATACATCGGGAGAATATCTAAGGATACTCTTTCAGTTGAGGTCCCGCCATCTCCGTCTTCTTGGGTCATACTCCACCAAGGCATCGCCAGAGATATCACTAATATCATTACCGCTATTATAGCAATTATTCCGCCTATCTTCATCTTATCCATACTATCGCCAACATGGTACATGAAGACTAAATATATAATTTTTCCGCTGTGAATTTTTGTAATGATTATGTATATCTCAATTATATTACTAAATCTAGCGAAATATTACTAAATCTGGCGAAGCGTGATTTCGAGACAAAACTTCAAGGATATGCAAAGCGTGACTCAGATCATCTTCTTAGAGGTCTCCTCCCTCCTTCCTTTCCTAAGCACGGGGAGAAAAAAGTAATCTTTTAGAGAAATATAGATGAAAAAGCGGATTATTGTACTAGAAAAGGTGACCCAGCGATTCTATTGTCCTCGATTCTAGTTAATTTTTCCTGATCGAAAATTTAGAGCAAAACGATAGAAAAAGAAGAGGTTTTGAAAGAGGATTTTCCAGCTCGATCGTTTATTTATATTCCTGGCAGTTGTCGCAGTACCACCTATCGTAATCCTCGATATATCTGAGTTCCTGGTTACAGGTCGGACAAGTGTTAGCCGTTTCTTCAGCTCCCCCTCCTGTCGGTTGCTGCTGTTGGGGCTGCTGTTGCTGCTGAGGGCCTCCTGCTGCTCCTCTCTGCTGACCCGGCTGTTGCTGATAGTATCCTCCTTCTGGTTGTGAAGCCGATGCAGGGCTAGATAAGAATACGAGCACGAGGACTATTATATTCAAAACACCTGCAACCAAAGCTAGATACCAGGCTACGCTTGGACCCCAACTTGTCTCTATTTCTGTTCCCATCTCTTCCTCAGTAGATGAGCCGAAGAAACTCTCATGGGGGCCTTCATCCCCATATACCGATCCGGCCTCCTCATCAAAAGCGTTTGGAAGATCTACCATCATATACAGAGGAGCTACAAATGCAAATATCACACCTATTATGGCAAGAAATGCACCGATCTTCTTATCCAATTTCCCAAGTCCTACCAAAAGGGCTCCCATCAAACCGATCACTGACCCTATAACCGCTACTACCGTGAATATCCTTGTCAGGTTCATCACGGATTCGAACTCGGAACCGTCTTCGTAATCTTCAGTTTCTGTGTTCCCATTGGTTGTGGTTTCTACTTCGGTAAAATACATATCGCTGCTGAACTCGCCTCCTCCCCCATCTCCACTTGATTCCATGCTTACATTGTACCATGGGGTCACGAAGGTAACCGCCAGCAGTATCACGGCGACAATCGCTACAATTGTTCCTATCATAATCTTTTCATCCATGCCTCCTAACATATTATCACGGAGTAACACATGAAGATTAAATATATAATTTTTGTGCCTTATATTTATGATGAGTATGGTGTATTTCGGATTTTCATATAGTAGGGTCTAGGGAACATTGATGTCATACTGAGGATTCAAAATATAGATATATCTCGATTCAGATCACGTTCTCAGAGATCTCTTCGCCCTTCATCTCCCTCTCGCAGTATTCGCACTTCAAAGTTACCGGGTCCTTCCCTACCACTTTGAATTCCGATCTAACGGGTTCGTTCTGGTTGCTGATGCAGTTCTTATTTTTACATCTTACTATACCTTTCACCACATCAGGCAGTTGAACCCTGTGTTTATCGATGACTTCGTAATCTCTTATTATATTGACGGTGGCTTCAGGAGCTACGAGTGATATCTTGTCAAGGTCTTCTTCTATCAGTTCCATCCCCTCCACTTTGACGATATCCTTTTTTCCTAGGCTGCTGTCTACGTTCATGCCTATACTCACTATAGAGTCTATGTCGTCCTCCATCAGACCCAAAATCCTGAGGACCTTCATCGCCTGAGCTTTTCTGATATGATCTATCACCGTGCCGTGCTTTATAGGTGTGATCTTTATCTCCTTTGGCTCTTCACTTTTTTGTTCTTCTTCAGTCATTTTTTCCCCTCCATCAACAATTTCAATAGAGCCATCCTGACCGGTATCCCGTTGGCTGCCTGTCGGAAGTATTTTGCATAAGGGGTCGGATCGACATCAGCCGTGATCTCGTCAACCCTGGGTAAAGGGTGCAGGATGGTCAAATCTGATTTCGTATCTATTTTATCGAGCATCTTTTTTTCGATGTGATAAGATCTAGCCACTTCTTCGTAATCTTTACTCGATGGAAATCTCTCTCTTTGGATCCTGGTCATGTAGAGAACATCCAGGTCCTCTAGGGTCTCCTCTATGGTGTCCACCTCGTGGTAAGAGATTCCGTTCAGTCCTTTGAGGATCTCTTCGGGCATCCTGAGAGAGGGAGGCGAGATGAAAGTCAATTCAGTGTCGTACATGCTCAAAGCATGGGTCAATGAGTGAACCGTTCTACCGTATTTCAGATCTCCAGCGATACCGATATGATTGTCGGATATCTCTCCTTTCTCCTCTCTGATAGTGAACAGGTCCAAAAGCGTCTGCGTAGGATGGTGACCAGCTCCGTCCCCGGCGTTGATCACCGGGACGTCGGAAAACTTAGAAGCCAATCGAGCGGCACCCTCTCGGTGATGTCTCAGAACTATAAGATCAGCGTAACCTGACGCGACCCGGATGGTGTCGGCAAGTGTTTCTCCTTTCTTTGCCGACGAAGTTCCAGGCTTCGCAAAACCGATGCATCTTCCACCCATCCTTTTCATGGCTCCTTCGAAGGATAAGCGGGTACGGGTGCTGGGTTCGTAAAAGAGAGTTGCGAGCAACTTCCCGTAGAGGTCATCGTTCTTCTTTTCGCCTTCAGCGACAGGTATCATCTCATCTGCCAGATCGAAGATGGTGTCTAATTCTGCTACAGTAAAATCCTTGATCGTAACAACATGCTCATTTTTGAGTTCTTCCTTCATGGTGATCAAGAACTCAATTGAATAGGGAGATATATGATTTTGGTTTGTCGGAAGAGAGAAAATCAAATAAGGATGTTTTCACCTGTGAGTTCGATATCATAGAAGACCGGCTTTCTGAAGGGTCATGATATCGTCAGTGCCGAGTTTTTCACCTTTCTTGAATTTATCGTAAAGTTCCTGAGCTTCTTTCTGGGTTTCCGTTTCTTCCTTTTTCTTCTTCGCCTTCCTCTGTTTGTTCTTCAGACCTGAGATTATCTTGCTGTAATCCTGCACTTCGTTGACCGCCTCGATGTGCTGCTCGTGGTATTCATCGGCCTTCTTTTTCGCATCTAGAAATTCTTCCTGGGCCTCGTCCGCCTCCTTTCTGACATCATCGGCTTTTTGGAACTTTTCCAGCATCTCGTCGTGTATCTCCTGAGCTTTCTCTGCCAGCTCCGAAACCTTTTGATGGGCTTCTTCAGCCTCCTCTTTGGCCTCTTCAAATTCCTGAGAAAGTTCATTGATCTTCTCGTTTTCCTCTATCAACTTTCTTCTTTCGTCCAACTCATCTTTGAGGTCTGATATCTTGTCGACGATCTCCTTTTCTTTCTCCGAACTGAGTACGTTAGTCATCTGTTTATATTCCAGGTCCTCTATCTTCTTCTTGATCTTATCGACGGAGTTATCGTCGTCGGGGAGGACCTTCTCCTTTTCCTGGGACAGTTTTCTCGATAATTCATTGACCTTCTCATTCATCTTGTTTCTCTTTTCTTTGTACTCCTGGACCTTTTCGTTCAGCTCGTCTCGTTCCTCTTTCAATTCGTTCCCGGTCTCTATCAGGTCCCTGACTTCAGCGTTAAGCTCGTCTCTTTTTTTCACCCATTTATTCGCCTCCTCGTTCTTCTCATTCCTGAGGCGCTTATATTTATCGGCCCGGTGATTGGCCTTCTCCTTTTTTTCCTCCAACTCCTCTAGAAGTTCAGTCATGGTCAAAGCACTGTCCAGTAGATCGTTTCAAATGGATTCATCCTATCAATATTGTGGGGTTTTATAATACTTTCGGAGAATATACAGTCTTTTTCAGTCTGAAGATATCGGTAGTCAACCGAAGATGTTGAAAACTTCGGTATCAATTGCGAAGACATAAATAACCCAACCATCTCTGCCGGGATAGATAGCATGGCCGAAGACGAAAAAAGTCTCGAGGAAGAACTCAGTTTTTCTCCAGAGAATATCTGGGAAAAGATCGACGAGGAAAAGAGAGACGAAGTTTTCAGTTTTGCAGAAGATTACATCGACTTTTCGAGTTGCTCCAAAACTGAAAGGAAATCGGTTGAAGAAGCCGAAAAGATATTGAGAGAGAACGGCTTCAAGGCCATCTCGGAGTACGATGAATTGGGGGCCGGGGACAAAGTGTATATCATAAATAGGAACAAGAGTTTGGCCGCCGCAGTAATCGGGGAAGACGATATCACTAAAGGATGCAATATCGTGGCAAGTCACATCGACGCTCCCCGCTTGGACCTTAAAGCTAGACCGCTATATGAGGATAAAGAAGCGTCAGTAGCTCTACTCCAGACCCATTATTATGGCGGGATCAAAAAGTATCAATGGGTGAATACACCATTGGCGATCCACGGCAAAGTGATAAAAGAAGACGGCACACCTGTAGAGATCTCGATTGGAGAAGACCCAAAAGATCCCGTATTCGTGATAAGCGATCTTCTTCCTCACCTCTCGAAGAAAAAGCAGGGTGAGAGGAAGATGAAAAAAGTGATCAAAGGTGAAGAACTCAACTTATTGATAGCCGGCATCCCGTTAGAGGATGAAGAAGTCGAGAACAAGGTGAAAACGAAGGTCTTGAAACTGCTGAACGATAAATACGACATAAAGGAAGAGGATCTGACCAGTGCCGAACTCGAGATAGTTCCGGCCGGCAGTGCAAGAGATGTAGGTCTCGATAGAAGCATGATAGGTGGATATGCACACGATGATCGTGTTTGTGCCTACTCTTCACTGCGTGCCCTCGCTGAACTAAACAGCCCCAAAAAGACCGCCCTAATCATCTTCTTCGACAAGGAAGAGATCGGCAGTGAAGGAAACACGGGAGCGAATTCTGATTTCGTCAACTCCATCTACTCTAAACTGCTGGATAAGTACAAAGACGCTTACACTATGCAGGATCACCGCAGCATGATGAACAACTCGAAGGGGCTTTCCGGCGACGTCAGTCCCGGGATCAACCCTTCTTTCAAAGGCGTTCATGACATACAGAACGCGGCAAGCATGGGTAAGGGTCTCGTGATCACGAAATTTACAGGCTCTGGAGGTAAATACTCGGCCAACGACGCACACGCAGAATACGTCGCGCTGGTAAGAAGGATATTCAATGAGAACGACATACCTTGGCAGACTTCGGAACTGGGAAAAGTCGACGAAGGCGGCGGAGGAACAGTAGCCAAATTCCTAGCGAACCTGAATATCGACGTGATCGATATAGGCATACCGCTTCTCGGCATGCACGCCCCGTTTGAAGTGATATCGAAGGCCGATCTTTATTATCTGTGCCAGGGATACAAGAGTTTCTTGGAAGCCGAGTAAACCCGCTTCTAGAACTTTTTTAACATTCTTTTTTTATAACCTCTAGACAACCAGGAGGGAGCACCCTCAATAACT
>JAZKSH010000116.1:0-5960 GCA_036626195.1 Thermoplasmatota archaeon
TGGCTGTAGATTTGGGTTCGAATTCGGAACCGATAATATTTCATCAATATCCATATCATATCACCTCATTCGTCTTCCGGCGGAGGTGGTGGTGTCTCTCCAGATCCGCCTTGATCTTCTGGAGGAGAAGAAGGTTGTTGCTGCTGTTGTTGCTGGGCCGGCTGCTGCTGTTGTGAAGGAGGTGGTCCTTGCTGAGGAGGCTGCTGACTTCCTTCGTCCTCGCTACTCAATAGTTTTATCACCACGACGACGATTATCGCTAATACAATTATAGGGATGATGATAGCTATTGCGAGACACATCATGCCTCTTGCGAATAGATCATCTAAAAATCCTTCAGGATCTACTTCTCCCCCTGAATCACTAGTGTCTGGTTCATCAGCTTCAGGACCCGCGGAATCCGTATAGTATTCTCCAGTGCCTTCTGCTTCGAGGTATTCGTAGGTTTCAACGCTCATTATTTGTAAAGAATCTGGATTGCCGAAATCATCTAAAGAGAAACTGACTTCAAAAGTACTTGTTCCGAAACCAGAAGGTTCTGTAAAACCATACTCTTGTCCTCCTGGCCAATTGATGTAAAGGTCACCAAATTGGTAGGAAATGCTGTAAGATTCTCCTTCCCCATCTTCTAAAGATATAGAATACCAGACATTAGACTGAGACTGGTCTTGAGATTGAATAATTCCTTGCACTTCTAGCTCAACAGAGATATTTCCATCGATTTCTTCTATACTAGAGCTAATTATGTCTATATCCTCATGTTCGACGTTTTCTTTCCATCTAAATCCATTCTCAGTCTCTTCCCAATAAAAGACATCATCTTCCGAATCGGAGATAAAGTCGGAGTGCTGAGCGCCAACCAAGCCGGGAATAGCGAGCAATAATGCAATTGCAATTATTGCTACTAAGTACTTTTTTGCTTCCATATCGATTCCCCTCTAAATGATTGAAGTAATAATATTGCGTTGATATATAATCCTTTTCGTAATATCTCTAAATTAATAAAAAGAGATTTTGAAAGTTTGTTCTATTGAGCAGGAGGATTTTGAGAAAGTTATTTAAAAAAGTTTTTTTTACTCCTCCCGCATCTTATAGCCCATCACCGAATCGTTAACCGCTTTAGTCTCTTCCACTCTTCCTACCGCTGTATTGTTGGGGGCTTCACCGATAACATATATATCCTCTTTCATTATCGATGAGATCGCTTCTGCAAATCCATCTAACGTCTCTTTAGTCTCTGTTTCCGTAGGCTCTATCATCAAAGATTCGTCCACCAACTGCGGGAAGTAGATCGTGGGGGCATGAAATCCGTAGTCCAAAAGTCGTTTAGCCAGATCGGTCGTCTTCAATCCCTTGTCTTTCATCTTCTTACCCGAAAGCACGAATTGTTTGAAATCCAACTAAAGCTGATAGAGAAAAAATAAAAAGAAAGAATGGCTGATTTTTTACAGCTCGGTTTTGATCTCTTTCTTCTGATCAAGATGTTTCTTTCTATCTACGAATATCTCGGGCCCAGTCTCCCAGGAATCATAGAAACCACTCGGTTCTAGATTTCCAGCATTTCCTCCCTCTTCCTCAACAATAACAGTAGTAGGCTGTGAACTTACCCCGTTATAGGTCGCGGTCACCTCATACTGACCAGTGGTTTCATAATAGAATATACCTCGAGTAGCGTTTTCCCAGTCGAAGGCTTCCACGTTATCGGCTATCAGATTTCCGTAAGCATCGTATGCCACTGCGGAGAATTCGATCGTTTCTCCGGAAGTTATCGTTTGATCTGCTGAAGGTGTCAATTCGACTGTATCTACGGGACCCGGTTCAACTGTCAGTAACGCGGTATCTGTTAGTCCGTTGTAATCTCCCGTAACTGTCCAATCACCGGCTAACTCAGTAGTGTAATCACTTGCGGTCCAACTACCGTTTGCTCCAGATTCTATCGACCAGGAAGTATTTGCGCTAACGTCTCCTATCTTATTCTCATATGCGTCATAGGCAACAGCTGAGTAACTTACTACTCCGCCTGCAGTCGCTGTTTCTTCTTGTGGACTGATCTCTATTCGATCCGCCGAAGCAGTTTCTACCGTGACTGTCGACGTGGGTGAAGTTACACCATCATAGGTGGCCGTCACGTCGTAATTTCCAACTTTCCGGCGATTAAAGACTCCTCTAGTAGCGTTCTCCCATACAAAATCCACCTTATCATCAGTTATCAGATCCCCACTCGAGTCGTAGGCTGAAGCATTGAATATCAAGTCATCTCCAGCAGTGATGACCTCATCTACAGATGGTGTTATCTCAACGCTGTCTGCTTGAGTAGCCTCAAAGTTTGCAGTTATCACATAATTTCCATCCATCGTTATCGTGGTTTGATTGGCTGTTACATCTCCTATCGTTCCCTTGTCTCCTGTCCATTCCACGAAGTGATAACCTTGATCGGCTACCGCCTCAAGGTCAACTACTTGACTAGTATTGTAGGTGAAGGTTCCTTCTCCAGGCACTGTCACATTACCTCCAGCCGTCGAATCGATGGTAAGATTATAAGTTTGAGTTTGTGTCGTAAAGCTCCAAGTGATTGAAGTTGTTGTATCATTTCCATCATTAGCTACTCCGTACCAGCTATAGGTCGTTCCAGAGGACAAGCCTGACCACGTTACCGATGTCGTTCCATTGGAAACTCCAGTGTTCTGTCCGATCTGACTATCATCTGAAGCGTCATAGAACTTTACAGTCATGCTGTCACCGTCTGGATCTGAAACATCCGCACTCAGCGTCGGACTTGTGTTCACACCTGTAGCTCCATCAGCTGGTGACGGATTCGTCGGAGCTGCTGGCGCACTGTTAGGCTCTGCCTGAGTAGTGAACGACCATGTACTGGATTGCGTAGAGGCCTGACTATCATCGGCTACTGCGTACCAATTATAGGTGGTTGAATAAGATAGACCTGACCACGTTACCGATGTCGTCCCGTTCGTCACTCCAGTGTTCTGTCCTACCTGACTGTCGTCTGAAGCATCATAGAAAGCTACGTCCATCGCATCACCATCGGGATCTGAAACATCTACACTCAGAGTCGTATTAGTACTCATTCCAGTAGCCCCATCAGCTGGTGATAGAATCGTCGGAGCGTTAGGTGCAGAGTTATTCGATTCACTGATTTCCGGAACCGCATTGGTGTTTGAATCCTCGTTACCTATCTCGTCCTCGGCTCTTACTACATACCACCAATTGATTCCATCAGCTTCACCTTTCCCAACATCTCGGTAACTGTTGGTTCCAGCGGAAACACTCGTTAAATAATTGCTACTATCCCAAGGCCCTGACTGAGAGTCTGTCCTATAGATATTATACTGAGCTACATCGTTCTCTCCGGCACCGTCGTCAGGAGATAAGGTCCAATTTACTAGGTTATCGTCGGTGCTTCCACTACCATTCGTAAATTCCAAAAGGGCATTATCAACATACCAATCATTCATATCGTATGCATATCCATCTACTGTGAAACTAACGTAAAATGTGTCGGAACCTACATCAGAAGTGCTTATGGTTGTTTGTTGGAGGCCTGCAGCAAGATTCCCATTACCTGAAGTGTGCGACCAACCAGCATCATTCCAAGTACTACCATCAGAGCTCGTTTGTATCTTTATAGTCACCGTATCCGAAGAACTTCCATAATCATCATAATAATTATCCCACTGGAAGTCAAGAGAATCCATACCGCTTGTATCCACTGGACCTCCATACAGTCTCCATGTGTCGGTACTGTCTACCCAATTGAAATTTGCTTCAGGGGAAGTTCCACCTGCATTATTTGAACTAGCTTGTGCCCATGTACTACCAGACTGAGACCAATTGGTCGGAGGGAATCCTCCCTCAAAATTCTCATCAAGTAAAGTTTGATTTTGAACTCCAGACCACTCAACCGTAAGATCTGATGGACCCGCCACACTACCGTCAACAACTGCGGTATCGGTCTTCATGGCAGAAGAACCGTTACCTGTATCTGCATCGTTATAATAAGCGGTGATGGTATCACCATCTGACACCTGTAATACTCCGCTCGCGTCCGTAGCAGATATAGTTATATTACCAATGTATTTACCCTGTGTAGCGGTTGAACTCAAATCCAAGGTCTCTCCTGTAGGTTCAGTAGTGCTGTCTACTGTTACCGTGATATTATCATCGATGAGATCACCGTCAGTCACGGTTATAGCTACGCTGTCTTCCATCCTATATTCACTGTGGTTCAAAGTGATATCTCCATCTGAACTGTATTCGACTGTTAGGTCGATCCTCCTACCCCACTCTCCTTTCACAGTGAAATTTTTGCTAGTATTCCCAGCACTTACTGTGAATATATCCCCCACACTATATCCTTGATTAACAAGATTTCCGAAGTTCAATTCGTAATATCCGTTACTATCTGAAGGAATAGAGAGCGTTTCGCCCGTGCCTTGATGTTCGACCTGAACTTCCAAATCGCTGATTTCACTTTCAGAACTGTCTTTTACACTTCCGTATAAGATGTAAGGACTCGGTGGATATAATTCATTATTTTTGGTGCCAAGATCTATATCAGCGATCCTAGTCTGGTATATGAGCGAATCATCTAGATCTTCATTTATTGTCATTATATCGCTGATCGGCGGATAGAATCCATTTCCGCCAGTTTCTATTTCAAAGCATAAACCATGGGCATCTGTGTCGTTATAGACCCAATCATTTGCTCCTCCAGAGGCTGTGTATCCTATCTCCTCGTCCGCCTGGCCGTAGCTGTAATGATCGGTTTCGGTCCCCATGAGCGAAGTGTGATATGTCATATTATCGGCCATATCCCTGTACCATGAATCGTGAGGTGAAGATGAACTCGTATAACTCCATGGTATTAGCAGAGTTCCTGCATAACTATGCAGGTTCTGATAGGATTGTATATCCCTGCTCAATATCCAATCACTGTATTTCTTGGTCTCGTATTCAGAGAAGGGTGATTCACCATGATAGGTGCTACCTGATGGATCGTCATTCCCGCTTTCCCAATCAATATCCCAGTTCCTGTTCAGATCTACTCCTACGTCCGTTGAGGTGCCGACCGAATCGTTCCTGTTCTTTCGCCAACTGTTCTGTTGTGATGTGTCTCCGTTTCCATCGTAATAGTACCCATCTGGATTTATCAGCGGTACGACGAATATCTCTCTGTTATTTACCAACCAATGGATCGTATCATTCGTGTCGTATTCGTCTACCATCCTGTATAAATAGTAAGAAGCAACCTGAGGACCGGACCATTCTCTAGCATGCATACCGCCGTCGATGAGTATTTCCGGTTCACCCTCGTCTTGTGAAACGTTATCTGAGACTTTCATAGCGTATAGATTTCTGCCTTCCCACGACTCGCCGTACTTGATTTTTTTACATATATCAGGATTGTCCGCTGTCAGATTATCGTACCAGTTATATAGTTGAGATACGGAGGGATATTCATCGCTGAAAGGATAACTAGAAGCCATTATCTCTTCTTCATGCTGGCCCTTCTCCAATTCATTATTTCCTGTCGAAGAAAATACACTCGCAGAAAATACAGAGCCGATCAACATAAAACAGGCCATCACGCTAAGAAACTTTATTCTATTATCCATTGTTTTTTACCCCGGGAGTGGTTAACCTATTTTAGTTCCTATTGGGGGTTGTTTATTTGGATTTTTCCCGTTAAAAAAGAATAAAATAAAAGAGTTTTTCTCAATCTTCCCGCATCTTATAGCTCAGCACGGAGTCCTTGACCGCTTTAGTCTCGTCCACCCTTCCTACGGCGGTATTTTGAGGAGCATTGCCTATCACTTCTTTATCCTCATCCATGATAGAAGCTACAGCTTCAGCAAAACCATCTAAGGTTTCCTTGGTCTCCGTCTCGGTAGGCTCAATCATCAGAGATTCGTCCACCAACTGCGGGAAGTAGATCGTGGGGG
>JAZKSH010000117.1:0-5945 GCA_036626195.1 Thermoplasmatota archaeon
CTACATCAGTTGGAAAAGATTTAATCTATAGAAACTGTTCTTTTTCGTGATCATGGATATCGACTTCGATGAAAAAATAATACTGACAGGGTTGATCCTGTCCTTTTCACTGTTAAGCCTAGTGGTGACTGCAGGCTACACACAAGCTTTTGATGAAAAGATAACTTTTACTTTATCTCGATCCTTTAAAGGAAGTATTTTCAAAGCCGTAGAGTATTTTTCTTACATCGGTTCTTCCTATGTTATCTTACCTCTGTCCGGATTGGTGATGTATATATTCTACAGATTAAAAGAGAAATCATTGTCATTTCACTTTGGTCTGATGATGATTTCGTCTCTATTATCTTTTCTCGTCCTCAAATTTCTATTCAGAAGGGGGCGGCCGGAAATCGGCTTAGACCATCCCTCTGTTTTCCTCAATTACAGCTACCCGAGCGGACATACCACCGGAATCTTCACATTACTCCTGGGAACCTATGTTTTTTACTTCCTGATATATAAAGGAAAAAATGAGCCCTTTCTATTTTCATCTCTGATCGTTATAGCCTCGATGGTGGGAATCTCAAGGATCATATTAGGTGTCCATTATCCCACGGATGTTGTCGGCGGAGTCCTGTTGAGCGGGATATGGATCACATTTTTTTGGACTAGGATCAAAAACGGTTCCTCTTCCTGATCAATCTTCAATACTCGTATCCTCCGACTTCTTCTTCGTGTACATCCAATCCAAGCCCCAGTGCTATACGGTTCACGAAGTTGAAATATCCCGTGACGAGAACGATATTGAGGATGTCTTGGTCACTAAAATCATCATTCTTTAGGCTCTCGACGTCTTCCTCCGCGATCGAATCCGGTGCTTCAGTTAATTTTTCAGCGAAATCAAGCATTGTATGATGTTTTTCGCTCAGATCGAGTTTGATGTGATCGTCTGCCAAGGCGGATACTTTTTCTTCATCCCGCCAATAGTGATCGAGGGCTTCAGAATGATGCTCAACGCAGTATTTACAGCCGTTGGCCTGCGAAACGACCACGGCTATCATCTCTCCTTCCTCCCGTGTAAGAGTTGAATCTTCGAACATGACGGAGAGATAAAGATCCATATGGGCTTCCATGGCCCCGGGATTCAAACTGTGGACTTTCATTATTTTGGATAATTTCCCTCTAGTGTTCTCAATCTCATCGTATATCCTCTTTAACTTTCCTTCGGCTTCATCTATCTCTATCTCTTCTATCCACGACATGCACGTTGGAAAAATAGCGGTCTATTTAAATTGAACGATACCCTTTTTAATTTTTTAAATATTTGACATCATCTTTTTTTCGAAAGTTATAAGTACACAGGATGTTATAATTTTATTCGCAACATACCTAGAGGTTATTATCATGCCAGAGAAAGGCGTTTCAATCAGTATCGAGAGGATGGTTTCGATATCGATTATATTTGGGTTGGTTCTCGGCTCTTCAGCCCTAGTTTCAGGTATTGCTTTGGGATCTGTCGAACATGAAGGTCATACCGATGCTCATTCTATGGCGGGAGAGACCATCCAACAAGATCACATCCGAGAATGGACTCAATCCAGTCAAGAGGATTTCCAAGAGGGTGAATTGGACGATACTTTGTCCCTAGACGAAAGCGGAAATATCAAACTGGATACATACAGCTACACGATCGGTAAGGTCGAGACTCCAGATGCCGAGTGGCAAGATGGATATACCACGAAAACCGGAGATCCCGATTACCAGGCTTCCCGCGGCGGAGAAATAAACGAATTCACGATGGCTACTGGAGAGAACGTTAGTTCCTTCGATCTAATGGTTCTAAAACCAACCGGCAACTCCAACGAGTATCGGGTGGATACACCAGACGGTGAGGTCGCTATAGATAACCCTGCAGCTGGAGGAGTACGGACATGGGATGTTAACCTTCCTATAAACCAGGACGATTGGATAGGCATATATACCTTTGGACGGCTCTCGGCTGCCAAGATAGGAGAAGATTTTAACCATTATAGGACAGACACCAACATCGGCAGTACACCTGAAACGATGCAGGAGTCTTCAGAAGCGAAAAGACACACGATGGAAGCAAACATAATCACCCACGAAGACCAAGGGATACTCGAATCTCGTGAGTACGATGCAGGTGAGTATTTTTGGGATTGGGGTACGATCTCCTGGGAATCTGAGGTCCCCGAAGGTACGACAGACTTGACTATAGAGACCAGGACCTCTCCAGATCAAACTTCTTGGAGCGACTGGGAGGAAGCGGAAAACGAAGGCGAAGTACCCAGTCCTCGGAACAGATATATACAGTATAGAGTTATATTCGAAGCATTGGACGGTATAGACACTCCTGAATTGAACGAGATATCGATTAGTTATGAAGTAGATGAGGAACCACCTGAAGTGAGCCATGAAATCGTCTCGGGAACACTTCGCGATGAGGGATGGTATACAGGCATTGTAGGGTTGAATATCACCGCCGCGGATGATATCTCGGGAGTGGACTCCATCCTCACCCGCACCGGAGATTCTGAAGCCTGGGACGAGTACAATTCTGATGCCATAACATTAGAATTTGACTCGGGTGTTCGTGAGATAGAATATAAAGCGAGGAACAACCAAGGTCTGGAAAGCGATGTAGAATCTCTAGAGATCAAAGTGGATAATGTAGATCCAGAATTGGATATCACTCTGCCTGAAACAACTCGTAAGTGGTATTCTTTTTCGCCCGAGATCACCATCTCTAGCGGAGATAATCTATCCGGATTGTCCTCCATGGCTTACAGATATGGTCAAAGCGGGGATTGGCAGACGCTTTTTGAGGATAACGTTTCCTCCCAGGAAGAGTCTATAGTATGCGAAGAAAGAGGTGAAGTGAATCTAGAGGTTAGAAGCAGAGACTTGGTCGGAAATGAGATGAGGGAAAATGTGACATTTTTCGTTGATACTTCTCAACCGACCCTTCAGGATGTCTCGTACTCGGAAACCGTTTGGAACAACGGTATGGAGATCAGGGCTAATGTGAACGAGCGACATAGCGGTATTTCCCAAGTGCGCCTTTACTATGATACTGGAGACGGAATGAAAGATATATCCATGAACCAAGAAGGGGGAGAATACGTGGCAAGGATACCTAGTGACGAGATCGGTTTCTCCCCGTCCCTTGAATATTATGTAGAAGCGGTAGATCATGCGGGTAATGTGATGGAATCCGACACAAACGAGGCCGAAGTGGGGATAAACGGGTGGTATTTCACACCTACCCCAGTGATACTCGGATTGTTGGGCCTCTTCGTTTATTGGAAAAAGAAGAGAGAAAAAGAAGAAGAATTGATCCCTATGAAGGATTCTAGATTATCTAAGATTCAACAAGGAAAAGAACAGAAATTAGAAGAGATACATGAAGAAAGAGATCAACGGGCCCCCGCCCCTGAAGGTTTTCCTGAGAAGGCAAAGGGAGGCGGGAGTTCATTATCTGCGCCTACTGGAACTGGGGGGGCTGCTGGAGCTGTTGGTCCAGGAGGACAGAAAGATATCTGTGACATATGTGATTCCGATATCGCTTCTGAGAACCTAGTCACTTGTTCGTGTGGGAACGTTTATCACGAGGCATGTCTAAGACTCGAAGGTTATTGTCCTAATTGCGGCGAAGACTACGACAATATAGAATCGACTCCGTCTTATCAAGATGGATACAGGCCTCCTGAGAAACAAGGGGAGGTGAGACCGACCCGAGAGGGAGTGGGAGCACCTGAAGAAACTGAAGGCCCTAAAACATCTGAACCTTTTGAGAGTTCTGATACATCTGAAAGACAGCCGAGGCAGGAAAGGACTGATAAACAATCAACAACTCCCCCCCCTGATAAAACTGGCGCTCCCGAAAGACAGCGGTCCCAGGAAAGGACTGATAAACGATCAACAACTCCTCCTCCTGATAAAACTGGCGCTCCCGAAAGACAGCCGAGGCAGGAAAGGAGCGATACACAACCGCCCACACCCCCTCCTGAAAGAACCGAGGAAACTAGAAAAGAATCAAGACAAAGGGAACAAAATAGACCAGTAAAAGAACAGCCTCGAGGTCAGGACCGCAAAGATTCACCAAAACGAGATGAAGATGGAAAACTGCTCTCCCCATCGGAAGTGGCCGAGCGCCGTAAAACTAAGGGGAAAGAAAAAGAGAGAGGAAAAAAGAGAAGAGAGGAAAGAGACAAAGAAAAGAGCAGTAGTAACAAGGGTGTGATCACTTGTCCTTACTGCGGGAGCGAAAATGAACCCGAGTTTGAAAAATGCTGGGCCTGCGATGCGGATTTGAAGAGAGATTAGTAAGTTATACACTTCCACTGCGGATTAGAAAGTAATTTACATTCAAAAGATATCACTTCCTCTAAAATACCCCAGTATCAACCGTTGCCTATATATATCCGGAGCGATATTGATATTCTTGTTAACCATGATAGCCGGTATATTTGCGATAATAGTTGGATTCACCCTCTTGACCACATTTTTGGTTTTCCTCGAATTGATACCGATGAGCGGAGATAATTTGGAGGAGGAAGCCGAGCGTTTAGGTATATTCCAAGGGGCTATCGGGATAATAGCTATAGGGATAGGTATCTGGAGCATCGGAAACTGGATCTGGATCTTCCTTATTGTAGCCGGAGTCACCGCAGCTCTTGGCCTACTGGTATGGATACCCGAGATGAAAAAATATCTCGATAAGCTGATCAAAGGGGTCGGAAGCGCACAGACGATCATCGGCGTCCTAAGCATAAATGCCGGGATACTTGCCCTGTTGGGCTGAAAGGGCCCTTCAAGACATATCCATAGAGTTCTAGTAGATGATGGATGCCCATTTCATTTTTTTCTTGATTGAAATTTAAAAATAGTAGTCGATAGCGGCGGGAGAAATTCTAAACCAATAATCTTAATTATTTACTAAGATGTATATATGCCGTAAAAACTTTAAATCTTCTTTTAGTTTAATTAGATGTGGGTGAGAAGATTAATCAAAAAAGACCCAGTATACTAGAGATGGCTAGAGCACCGTTTCTTTTCGCTATAGTGGCACCCTTGGTCATCAGCACTTTTCTATCTGTTCATATAACTGGAAGATTAAATCTTCTCGGATTAGTATTTGCTTCACTCATGGGGCTCAGTTTACACGTTACAACCAACGTTTATAACGATATATATGATACGAAGCAGGGTGCGGACTCTTCTCGATCTTCTGAAAATGAATTCAGTGGAGGTTCCGGCATCTTAGTTAATCATCCGGAGATGGAAAAAAGCATGTTCATGCTAGCAAGGGCCGGTATAGTTTTGGGATTCTTTGGCTATCTCGGACTATTGTTTATCTCAGAAAGTAAATTTTGGCCGATATTGACTTTCATCTTCGTCGCTTCGGTCTTTTTGAGTAAATATTATACCGCTGGACCCTTCAAATTCGCCTATCGCGGCTTAGGAGAGATCGTGGTCTGGGTCGGCTTTGGACCTCTAGCTGTTTTGCTCGGATCTATCGGGCAGAACGTGGGATTTCACCCTTACATACTCTCGATCACTCCCATCACCGGTTTGAGTACTCTTTTCATCGTTTGGATGGGACAGATGGTAGATCTGCCGGATGACATAGCAGCCGGGAAGAAAGGGCTTGTGGCTAGGATGGGACTCGAAAAGAGCGTTTACGGTCTTTTCGGTATTCATATACTTGCCCTTGTCAATGTGATATTCGTTTCATTTCTCCTCAACCCCGGAATTTTGCTGTTGGTAGCATTGATTCCACATGCTTTTCTACTCCCTCTGATAGCAAAAAAGTTGTATAAAGAAAAGAAAAAGAGGGTCTTGATGAAAGAGATCTCTAGCCTGAATTTTACGCTATATGTTCTTTTCTCGGTATCTTTGATGATTGGGTTCCTTTTTCAGGTATTGGTAGAGATCTAGAGCCG
>JAZKSH010000118.1:0-5826 GCA_036626195.1 Thermoplasmatota archaeon
TTTTGGTCTAGATCGTTTTGCAGATAGTAAGTCCCATTCAAATCATTCCTAACATCGTCCAAATCATACCAGTCGTAGATGTCGTAGGTTGCTGTTAGATCGGGCCTTGTCTCCCTCTCCTTTGTCTCCCCAGGAGTTCCTTCCGTTTGGCCCTGAACATCAACGTCATTATCCAGATTAGTATCTGTCTGTGAAATCATCTTATCGTTTTCATTAGCTCCAGGCTCAGACATGAAAGCGCTCACCCCCGCTGTCAACACTGAAAACAGTAGTATCGCTGTAGCAATAAAAGTCATTAACATCTTATCCTTGCTTATATTATCGGCCATATTTACCCCGCAATATCTACATAATTGAGGAAACCTATATCAAAATTTGGTTTTTTACAGGGTCGGAACCACCTAATTCTCCAGGCGAGCTGGGAATAAGGTATTTATACTATAAAACACATATACAATATTTGGTGGTGATGATGAGCTCCCCGCCTGGCCGAAGATTGGTAGTATTGGTAATATCTATCTTGTTGATCTGTGTTAGTTTTACTGGTACTACTATCTCTATGGAAGAAAATATAGATTCATCGGAAAGCTTAGAAGGTGTAGATAAAGAAAGAAATACTAAGGTAGAGTCATATGAAGATGGTGAAAGAAATGTTGAAAGAAAGGCAGATAAAAAATCGGTAAAAAGTCTAGATGGAAGCTGCTTGAGTTCCCCTCCGATAGAGGAAAATGGATGGCTTTACCTTTACGGCAACCTACAGGGCATAAACCATCGGTTCACAGCCGAGAACGGAGTAGGTGTAACCGATTCAGCTGAGACAGACGTATGGCACGGAGCTATGCTGTTAGACCTATCAAATGAGGTCGGTGATTACCTAACACACGTGGCGTATTACGATTACCAAGATGGGGGTGATTGGGCAACAGCTCACGTCTCCAAAGATGACGGCGGAGCCCCAAGGGATCCTTGGGATGGCTCTTCGGATACATATACCATATCCGGCGCGGGTTGGGTCGAACTAGAGCTCAATGCACCAGTGAAGATAGAGGCTCCTGGAGATTACTGGATAGTTATGGAACTTCACGATTACGGCGATAACTACTATCCTTTTGGATGCGTTTCTGATGATCAAACTCCGGATGACCCATGGGTCACCGATGGACAGTATGTTAATCTAGATAATCCACATGATCCCACCGCCTGGGAGGACTTAGAGACGGATTATGGTATAGGAGGAGCCTTTGCCGTCGAAGTGTTCAATAAAGATGGTTACGAACTCACTACAGAGTCAACGGCTGGAGGAGAAGTTGTCGACCCGGGGGAGGGGTCATACGAGTACATGGACGGGACCGTAGTCGATCTTGAAGCCGTAGCAGATTCCGACCACCGCTTTGTTGAATGGACGGGGGATACGGGAACGATAGCGGACCCGACCTCGGCTCAAACCACAATAACAATGGACAGCGATTACACGATCACGGCGGAATTTGAGGTGGATACTTACGGTCTGACGATAAATTCGACGGAAGGTGGAGAAGTAATACAACCGGGTGAAGGCACTTTCGAATACGACAATGGTGAAGCTGTAACTCTTGAGGCCGAGGCTGAAGAATTCCATCATTTCGTTGAATGGACGGGAGATGTAGGAACGATAGGTGATCCGGCCTCACCCCAAACGACGATAACAATGGAAAGCGATTACACCATCACGGCGGAGTTCGCTATAGATACTTATGACTTGGCGATAGATTCGACGGAAGGAGGTGAAGTGATCCAGCCGGGAGAAAATGTATACGAGTACGACCACGGAACTGTTGTGGATATCGAAGCCGCAGCGGATGAGGACTATTTGTTCGTTGAGTGGACAGGAGATACAGGAACTATAGCGGATCCAATCTCAGCTCAAACGGCGGTAACCATGGAAGATGACTATACGATTACGGCGGAGTTTGCACAGAGCCGGGAGCTGACTTTAGATGCAGAAGGTGACGGCTCACTAGAAATCGACGGTGTAGAAGTTGAAACCCCTTATAGCGGTGAATATCCTGATAGGACAGATGTCGAGTTGACAGCGATCCCTGAAGATGGTTGGCAGTTCAGTCATTGGACTGGGGACCACCCTGATGGAGAGCAGGAAGAAGGAGAGATAAGCGTATACATGGATGGAGATAAATCGCTCACAGCACACTTTTTGGAGGAGTTCGAGTTTACCGTGAGTGTGAGAGGGGAAGGGACGACAGACCCGGAGCCGAACACTTACATCCGCTTAGACGGGCAGGAAGTTACTGTAGAAGCTGTTCCCGATGAGGGCTGGCAGTTCAGCCATTGGGAAGGAGATGTACCTGAAGGACAAATGGAGCAGGAAACGATAACGATCATCGTAGACAGCGACAAATCCTTGACTGCACACTTTATCGAGAAGTTCGAGTTGACTGTGGAAATAGCGGGTGAAGGAGTAGTTGAAGTTGACGGGGATGTAGTCGAAGTACCCTGGTCCTGTAATTACTCAACGGGAACCGAAGTCGAACTAGCGGCGGTGGGAGAAGAGGGTTGGAGGTTCGTTGAGTGGAGAGGAGATCATGAGACCTCAGAAAGAGAGATAACCATAACCATGGACGAGGATAAATCCATCATTGCCAACTTTGAAAGGATCGAGTACGAACTAATTATAGAAGTAGAAGGGGACGGTTCCACTTATCCCGGATCTGGAAGTCATATGTATCCATACGAAGAAGAGGTGCTCGTTGAGGCCTTCCCAGAGCAAGGGTGGGTTTTTGATGGATGGACAGGAGATTACACGGGTGAAGAGGAGAACGCCAATATCACTATAGACGAAAACAAGTCACTGACAGCCAATTTCCTCCAAAAACCATATTATGAAGTTGAACTCATCTCCCCGGATGATAACGAGCAGTTCGGTACGGACGATGAGATAGTGGTTGAGTTCAGCGTCACAAACCAAGGAGATTTAGACGGAGAAAAAGATGTCGAGTTCTACGTAGGTGATGAATATATAGATTCTAAATCTGATTTGAGCCTTGGGCCCGGTGAAACACAAACAAAGGAATTCGTATGGACTCCTGGGGAAGATGGCGACTTTGAACTCGAAGTTCGCACCGTTGATGATGCATCAGAGTCGACCATCTCTGTTGAAAAAAGGGGCATAACAGCTCACCTTTGGTGGATCCTACCTTTGATCGCGGCCGTCTTGATAATAGCGTTGCTTTTGTACCGTAGAAAGAAAGATGAATCTGAACCTCCTGAAGGTCTATCGAGAAAAATAGAAGACCGCCAAAGAGGCCCCCCTCCTCCGCCCTCAAAGAATAGAGGAAATCAGGGATGGAAGAAAACGCGGCGATGAAGTTTGAAAAACAGGCGATTCGAACCCAAGATCACAGAGATTTACATCACTTCATCCTCTTCTTTTACATCGTCGATTTCCTTTTCCTCTTCTTCTACCGCCTCTTCCTCTTCTATTTCTTTGTCGACCTCTTCAAGGATATCCTCTTCCTCTCTTGTCCTTTCATATTCTGTTTCCTCGAAATCCTGAACAGATTGGGTTTCTCTATCTTTTTTAAGAGAAAGCCATGCAGCCGTGATGATCACGATTATCAACAACACCAATATCAATATCACGGCCGCTCCCACTCCTGCTGGCTCCCCGGGTTCCTCTCCGATCTCTTCGATAACTATTTCTCCAGATTTAGTGCCATTGAAACTTATAGATTCTGGCTCAGAAAGCTCTTCATGATCGATCCTTAAAGTGAACTCTAAATCGTCGGGAGACCTTGGGACCTTGCTCTCGAATTCGTAAATCCCGCCCTGCGTATCCTCTAAACTTGCTTCTCCGTTTTCCCAAGAAAGACTAACGGACGCGTCGGTCACCGGATCCCGGTTCACGTCCAAAATAGGTCCGATTTCGATCGTGTATGTCTCCCATTCCACAGTTATCCTTACAGGAGAGGATGTCGCCCCTCTAAATGAAGCTCTCACTCGATATTCCCTTTCTTCTGTGCTATTAAACAGGCCGCTTTCCGTAGCATTTTCCCAGGTAAAATCTTCAGCCTCGCTGGTGATCAGGTTCCCATATTCGTCGTATGCTTCTGCAGAGAATTCTATGACTTCAGGAGAAATGATGGTTTTATCTTTACCTGGATCGAGTTCTATCAAAACCACTTCAGCAGGTTCGACCTTTACTGAAATCCTCTCAGAGATCACCCCTTCATAAGAGGCGTATACATCATACGACCCGGCTTCAGTATTGTCGAAAAAGCCCGCATTGTCTGTATTTTCCCAGTTAAAATCCTCATCTTCTTCAGTGATCAAGTTATCGAATTCGTCGTAAGCTTCCGCTGAGAACTCTAGAGTATCACCAGCAGTGAGCGTGTGGTCTTCATCGGGTTCTATCTCCACCCTCTCTGCCGGTCCAGGCTCTACGGACACGGTTACGACCTCGGAAACCCCCTGGTAAGATACTTCGACTTCATATGTCCCTGCATTGTTCTCTTGGAATAGCCCGCTATCGTCGGTGCTCTTCCATGAAAAGTCAGTATCGTCACCGGTGATCAAGTTCCCGAACTCGTCGTAAGCTTCGGCTGAGAACTCTATACTGTCTCCTGCGTTAATGGTTCGATCAGTTCCCGGCTCAACGGTGATATGATCCACCTCGGCGTGCTCAACGGTCACGGTGGTAGAATCAGATTTCACTTCTGTTTCCTCAAAAAAGATAGCGGTCACGCTGTAATCTCCAACTCTTGTCTCATAGAAAAGCCCCTCTTCGATAAATCCTCCTTCCGCAGTCCAAATAAAATCTCCCTCATCTTCAGTGATCAAGTTATCGAATTCGTCGTAAGCAGCAGCCGAAAAATTCACCTCCTCTCCGGCGGTTATGGTCAAGTCCTCGTCCGGCTCCATGGAGACAAAATTGGCCTCGCCGGGTTCGACCTTCACTGTTATATAATCACTCAAACCATTATATTCCGCCCGCACTATGTATTCACCGACTTCGGTTTTGTTAAACACTCCTCCCGCAGTAGCGTTTTCCCAGCTGAAATCCGTTGGCTCGTCCGTGATCAGATTGCCCAGCGTGTCGTAAGCCTCGGCTGAGAGATTCAATTGCTCTCCAGCAGTTACATTCGGCATCCCCTCTGGATTGATACGAACTTCATCTAAAATAGCGGGCTCTACATCGAACCGATTGCTCTCCCCGAAGATCTTACCGTCCAATGCAGTGATAGTTATGTTCTCCTGTGCTTTGGTTATGGTGACCTGACCAGACCAAGTACTGTCAGCGAAAGCCTCAGTATGGTTTGGCTCGATGGTACCTGTATCATCCGCGAGTTCAGCTTCACCTGTGTAATTTTCTGGTATATTTCCACAATGATCTAAAGCTGTGATAAGAATTTCAAAAGAATCTCCAGCAACCTGATCGTCTATAGGATCGATTGTAAAATTCTGGGCAAAACCCGGTTTTACGTGTAGAACTGTAGAGTCCTCTATATCTCCGTAAGCTCCGGTTATGGTCCAATTTCCCGCGACCTCAGAAGTATAGACGTCATCATCCCAACTTCCCCCCGCCCCACTTTCAATCGACCAGGCTACAGGCACAAAACCGATCACTCCACCGGTATCATCATAACCCGTCGCGTCGTATGTGATACTATTCCCAGCTCTAGTAGTCATGTTATCGGGAGAAATATTGATATCGGCCACCTCGTAGTGGACTTCAAAATCGACGGTATCGTTCTCTGTGTTACCTCTCAGACCTTCAACTTTTACTTCCACGGTGTGATTTCCTATATCCACTTTGGTAAATGTGTACTGGGT
>JAZKSH010000119.1:0-5718 GCA_036626195.1 Thermoplasmatota archaeon
ACCATCGATGCAATAGAGGATAACATGGTCTACGGAGTACTGCCATACAATTACTATACAGCCAACTACGGAACCATACTGGCCAACTCTTATTACATCGGGAGCATTCTTTATCCAGATAGATTCGACGGCGTCAATTTGAATAAAAAAGCCGACCAGATCTACAAAAAATTGCTTGGTGAAGGTGTTTATGACGATATGGAAGAAGCTTTTGTCGGTTACAAGAACCTTCAGTTTGAGATAGATTCGGCGGGTGATAGAAGAAGATTGGCCGATACCTTTTACCTACCCATCGCCGCTGCAGCGATCTTATCTATCGCCACCATAACGTATTTCTGGAAGAGGAAAAAGAGATGACGGAAGATAAGATAACTGACAGGTACCGGGAATACATATCAAAAAAGATCCTTTTTATCCTGGGTTCAACCGCCTTACTTATACTATTCTTGTTCATATCCGTTACCATCGGCTCGTCAAACATGACCCTACAGGATGTCTTATCCGGCTTTATCGGGAAGGCCGAACAATGGAAAGTGCAGATAATCTGGCACATCCGTCTTCCTAGGGTACTTTCGGCGATATTGGCCGGACTAGGTCTTTCTGTTGCTGGAGTGGCGATGCAGAGCATCCTTAGGAATCCGCTCGGTTCTCCGTACACGCTGGGTGTTTCTCAAGCGGCTGCCTTCGGCGCCGCCTTCGCCGTGATAGTGCTCGGAGCAGGATCGATGCAAAGTTCTTCTGCAGATGCCGTTATCCTTAACAATCCCTACATAATCACCATCTCAGCATTTTTCTGGGCTCTCATATCAACAATTGGAATACTCTCCCTATCTAAACTGAGGAACGCTACACCTGAAACTCTCGTTTTGGCAGGTATAGCTCTCGGTTCACTTTTCACCGCCGGCATGACTTCACTCCAATACTTCGCCAGTGATGTTGAACTGGCGGCGGTTATATTCTGGACCTTTGGAGATCTGGGCAAATCCAGCTGGCGTGACTTCGGTATCATGTTAATGGTGATTATCCCTATACTATTCTACTTCATCTTGAACAGTTGGGATTATAACGCCCTAGACAGCGGTGACGAGACCGCTAAAAGTCTCGGTGTAGATGTGGAGAAAACCAGGATGCACGGTATGCTGTTAGCATCGCTCGCTACGGCCGTTATAGTTTCCTTCTTCGGCATCATAGGTTTTGTCGGTTTAGTGGTTCCTCACATCGTCAGGAAGGTTATAGGAGGAGACGAGAGGTATTTGATACCTGCCTCGGCCATCTTCGGAGGTGCATTCCTTCTCGCCTCCGATACTGTAGCTAGGACTGTAATTTCTCCTATCATCTTACCCGTAGGTATCCTGACTTCGTTCCTCGGCGCCCCGCTTTTCATCTATCTGCTGGTCAAAGGGAGGTCGTACTGGTGATATTGGATATTAAAGACCTGAATTTCAGCTATGATGGGGATCAAAAAGTCCTAGAGGATGTGAACCTCTCACTAGAGGAAGGTAATATACTGGCAATCATCGGACCAAACGGGTCGGGAAAAACTACCCTCCTTAAGTGTATTGGAAACATCTTGACACCTCAAAAAGGCAGTATCGAGCTTGACGGAAAAGGTCTTGCTTCATATGAAAGACAGGATATCGCAAGAAAGATAGGTTACGTGCCACAGGTGGAATCTCGCGGCTTTCCCTCTACAGTTTACGACACCATCTTGATGGGTAGAAAACCGTATATCTCCTGGGAACCTGGTAAAAAAGACCTGCAGATAGTATCTCAGATAATTCAGAAACTGGGACTTGAGCCGATCAGCATGAAGGAAATAAACGAATTATCTGGCGGTCAGAGACAAAAAGTTTTCGTTGCTAGAGCCTTAGCTCAACGGCCTGACCTTCTTTTGTTAGACGAACCAACGAGCGATCTCGATCTCAAACATAAACTAGAAGTCCTAAATATAATCCGCCAGCAGGTGGATAAAGGTATCTCAGCTATCTTGGCCATCCACGACTTGAATATGGCCCTTAGGTACAGCGACAGGATGGTGATGCTGAAAGAAGGGGAGATATATGATTCAGGGGGTCTAGACGTGGTAACGCGGCAGAACATCAAAGAAGTGTATGGTGTCAAAGTTTATATCACAGAACACGAGGGGTGGTTGACTGTTACACCTGATAGACCGGTGGATGGAATTACGCTTGATTAGATTTCGATATAGGGCCGGTTATCTGAGAAGCTTGATATACACCATGTCAAAAAATTATATATATTATTACACATTTGAGTAAGAGCATGAATAAAATAGTCGTTATGAGCGGTAAAGGCGGCGTGGGGAAAAGTACTGTGGCTGCCAATCTAGCTTTCAAACTTGCCTCTGAAGGTAACCAGGTCGGTATATTTGATAGTGATTTTCACGGTCCTTCTATTCCGCAGATGCTGGGTGTTAAAGAGGATGTTCTAGGGATGAAAGATGAAGAGACCATAGAACCGGTCGAAGTGAACACGGATCTCAAAGTGGTTTCCATGGAATTCTTGCTTCCAGATGACGATTCGGCGGTCATATGGCGGGGACCCATGAAGATGAAAGCGATCAAAGATTTTAAGGGTAAAGTGGAATGGGGCGAGATAGATTACCTGGTTATAGATCTACCTCCCGGTACGGGAGACGAGCCTCTCAGCATAGCCCAGCAGTTCCAGGACCTTGAAGGATCTGTCATAGTCACGACGCCCCAGAAAGTTGCGGTTCAAGCGGTCCGAAGGTCCATAGATTTTTCCGAAAAGGTCGGGATGAACGTGCTCGGCGTCGTTGAGAACATGAGTACTTTGACCTGTCCGAGCTGTGGAGAGAAGCTCGACGTCTTCGGCTCTGGAGGAGGCGAAGAGATGGCTGACGAATTAGATATATCTTTCTTAGGCAGCATCCCTCTAGATCCGAAGATCATGGAGAGTGGAGAAGAAGGGAGATCATTGATAGATGCCGGCTCGGATTCTTCCGAAGCGTTCGAAAATATAGTCAAGAATTTGAAAAAAGAGATGGGTGAATAAAATGAAAGTAGCTGTATCAGCGGATGGAGATAGCGAGAAGGCGAATGTAGACGAAAGGTTCGGAAGGTGTCCATATTTCGTGATAGTGGATACGGAGGACATGGAATACGAATCCATGGAGAACGAACACGCGGACGAATCACACGGTGTAGCTCCTCAAGTTGTCCAGACTTTATCGGAGATAGACATAGAAGCGGTCATAACCGGGAATATAGGACCGAACGGCTACGAGACCTTAGAATCGGCTGCGATAAAAGCCTATAAAGGTTCAGGCAAGGTTTCGGAGGCTGTCGAAAAGTTGAAGGAGGGGGAACTTGAAGAGATAGAGGATGAAACCGTAAAAGGCCATCACGGCAAAGGAGGGAGAAGATGAAGGTAGCTATACCCACGATGGGCGAGTCGGGATTCGATGAAAAGATCAGTGGTCATTTCGGTCGATGCAGAACTTTTGCGATATACGATACGGAGGAGGAAGATCTGAACTTCATACCCAATAACAGCAAACATATGGGTGGAAAGGGCAATCCTCCCGAGCTGTTGGCCGAAGAGAACGTAGATGTGATGCTGTGCGGTAACCTGGGAAGAAAGGCTGTAAATCTATTTGAAGAACTGGGTATAGACGTCTACTGCGGCGCTAAAGGTACGGTGGACGATGCGTTGGATTCTTGGGACGAAGATGGACTTGAAGAGGCTTCTGTTTCCGACGCATGTGAAGAAGGACGTCACGATCATTGATTCTTTGTCTGCCTGAATATGTGCAACAGCAAAAAGGAGAGGGAAGAGTAGCGTTTAATGTGTGATTTAAATGAACATCAAGATAGTTTATGACAACGAAGCGAAAGCTCCTCTTCGATCGGACTGGGGATTTTCTGCTCTCATCGAAGGTGAAGAGACCATCTTGTTCGATACCGGTGAGGATGGAGATATATTGAAGAGCAATTTTGAAAAGATGGACATAGATGCTTCCAGTATAGATAAAGTAGCATTATCACATGAACATCACGACCATATAGGAGGTCTTTTCTCGATAATAGAACCGTCGATGAAGATTTTTGTACCCGATGCATTTTCGGAAAGATTCAAAACCAAAGTCAAAAAGAGAGCTACGCTTATCGAAGTCGTGGAAAAAAAAGAGATATCGAATGAAATTATCTCTTTTACGGAAACAGGCGCGGAAGTAATCGAACAATCGATACTCTGCAGGACTGACGATGGGAACGTATTGGTCACAGGTTGTGCTCATCCTGGATTGACTCCTATCATCGAAAAAGCCGCTGATCACGGTGAGATTAAAGGCGTGGTGGGCGGTTTTCACGGATTCGATGATTTTACTGCGTTGGAGGATATTCCTCTTTTAGTTCCTTGTCACTGCACTGAATACAAGGATAAAATAAAATCGATGTATTCCGATAAAGTGATAGATTGTTTTGCCGGATTAGAGATCGAGGTGTGAAATATGGATATAGCTATAGCGAGCGGGAAAGGAGGGACGGGAAAGACTCTCATCGCGACTAATCTAGCTAAAACTCTTGCCGATATGGGAAAGGACGTTGATTACCTGGACTGCGATGTGGAAGAACCCGACGGACACCTCTTCTTGAGGCCAGAGATAACTGAAGAAAAAGAGATCTTACTTGAATCACCGGACGGTGTTGATGAAGACAAGTGTGTGAAGTGCGGTAAATGTGCCGACGCCTGCAAATACAATGCGATCGCAGTTGTGAATGAAAACGTACTGTTCTTTCCGGAACTGTGCCACGTATGTGGCGCCTGTTCCTTGGTCTGTCCGAACGACGCTATAATCGAGAGGCAAAGAAAAATAGGCGATCTAAAAAAAGGCAAAGCTGGTGAAGTGGATGTGGCTTATGCCGCCCTGAAAACAGGGGAAGGAGGTATGTCTCCTAGATTGATCCAAGCAGTTAGGAAAGAAAACGATGGAGAGATCAACATAATCGATGCTCCTCCCGGGACCGCTTGTCCCGCAGTTGAAAGTATTTCAGGGGCTGATCTGGTCGTGTTGGTCGCGGACCCGACCCCGTTCGGCGTCAACGATTTGAAACTTTCCGTAGATATGTGTAGAGGCGTAGGCATAGAACCAGTGGTGATAGTCAACAGAGCAGAATATAAGGATGACAGTCTGAAAGAGTACTGTGAAGAGGAAGAACTACAGGTAATAGGAGAGATACCCGACGATAGAGAGATAGCTGAAACCTACTCTAGAGGAGATATGGTCGTTGACGAATTAGATGAGTATAAAGGTGCCTTTAAAGAAATAGCTAGAACACTCGAAAAGATGAGCAGCGAGGATAGGAAAAGAGAACCTCCAGCTAGAGAGAGATCGAGATCCGAAAAAATCAAGAAGACAGAATCCAAACAAAAGGACTCTTCAGCAAGTCCAGAAACGAACAATGAGCTTGTCATCATCAGTGGAAAAGGAGGTACGGGAAAGACTTCTCTCGTGGGTTCCTTCGCCGCCCTTGCCGAAGATCCGATCTTATCGGATTGCGACGTTGATGCCGCTGATCTTCACCTTCTCGCGGATCCTGAGATCAAAGAGAGCGGTTTTTTCAGCGGTGGATACACAGCTGAGATAGACCGAAAGAGGTGTACGAACTGCGGTCTTTGTTATGAAGAGTGCAGATTCGACGGTGTAGTTGAAGAAGGAGAGGACGATGAAAAAAG
>JAZKSH010000120.1:0-5714 GCA_036626195.1 Thermoplasmatota archaeon
GTAAGGTATCGAAGTGTAATGGCGCGGACGTTCGGGGGCATAGGTGATTTCGTGTCCCGTATCGGTAGCGTTAATGTGCCATGTGAACCCGTTTTGAACCGCGAGTCCGATACCATCGCCACCTTCTATGACGAAATCTTCGGTCCATTCACCTGCTACGTCATCGTAAAAGTACCTTTGATTATAACCTCTATTCATATAGTCCCACTTCACAACATCGGATATGTAGTCATTAGATCCAAGATCACCTTCGATAGACATCACTAGATCGCTGGCTTTCAGCTCGCCATCTCCTGTGTGATCTTCAAATCCCATGGGAATAGAGATATAATGTCTAGGACGTTGGTCACCGAAATATTTCTCCACACAGAAAGCCATGGTGGAATTTTCACCTTCCTCTATACCGTCGGTAGCTCTAACAATATAGTAGTTCTCTCCACCCAACGCATTTCCATGGGTATATTGGGTCTCTGTGACATTCGCTAAATACTGCCATGCTCCAAATTCAGCATACCGGTCTTCAGAATAATATATGTTATATTCTGGTACCCCGATATCGTCCCATTTCAAGATCAAATCTCCTGCAGTCTGATCCTTCTCGATCCTCAAACCGCTAGGTGGTATCAGGTCGGGTTCTTCCATAGTGGTGAACGACCATGTTGATGACTGCGCAGATTCTCCTTGAGCGTCTTCAGCCACAGCATACCATTCGTAGGTCGTGTTGTAACTCAAGCCGTTCCACGTGGTAGAAGCTCGAGTTCCATTTGCCACTCCTGTCTCTGTCCCTATCACGCTGTCATCCGAGGCATTGTAGAACGTTACGTCCGTGGCATTACCCGCTTCGTGCTCGATGTATGCACTGACTTCAACATCGGTAGATACGCCAGTAGCTCCATTTGCTGGATCTGGATTAATGGGCGCTAATGGAGCTGGTTTTGACTCTTCAGGGACTACTCCTCCACTGACTACCACAGCAAAGGGTTGTGTACTTTCAGGTACATCATGACCAGTAACTACGACCTCGTAGGAACCCGTTTCTACTCCATTTTGATTCGGAAGGAGTAAGACGTCCTCTACAACGTTCAAACCGTCAAACTCGTTTCCTCTTCCCCCATCCCACGGATTGCTCGTGGGATCCGGTTCTGAATAACCAGGATTATTTCCTGTGAACGCATTTCCTACATACCTCGTACCGTCCGGAGCCGTTACCTCAAGATCGAGATCGTTCACTATAGCCGGATCGGTTTCATCTGAACCGCTCGATCCAGGATAATCACTCCATACCACGGTGACTTCCAATTCCTGGTTCGGATCATCCACTTCAAATTGCATATTCCAGCTATCACCGGTACCTAGCTCTACGCCTTCATTCAATGAATCGTACGCTATCAATTTTCGGTCATCGCCGTCAAAATACAGCGACCTATTCAGTTTGCTCCTGCCGAATCCCTGATCATTATTTGGGAACCTATTATCGTTGGTATATGCTCCGCTTCCACTTATCTCTACAGCGCCATTCACTATACTGCCCTTCACAAGAGCACTGCTCGGGTTGAAACCGTTAGAATCGCTGGGAACTCCGTCTGGATACCAGCCGCCCTCGTAGTAATGCCTTACTTGGCCTACCTGGCCGGCCAGACTCGGGGTCGCCATGCTGGTACCGCTCATCGAGTCATAAGAATCATAGCCCTGGGCGGTAGATGTCAGTCCCTCACCCACGTGCAAAACCGTCGGCTTGATCCTGCCGTCGTCCGCATAACCTCTGCTACTGAAGCTTGCTACGTTAGCCTGGTCCGGCGCATTCGTCACCGCTCCGACGCTGAATATATTCTTCGCCTCAGGCTGAGCTGAGAGAGTTCCTGCGCCATCACCGTCGTTGCCCATAGCATACAATATATTGAAGTCCTTATGATCCCATATGAACTGATCCGACGTTATCGCCGAATCACCATAACCTGATCCTCCCCCCCAGCTGTTCGTATGAACTCTTGCGCTTTTGTTGTAAGGCCGACCGTATCCGTCGTTGTACATGTCCGAAGGCGGCTCCACCGAACCACACTGATCTGAGGAGACGTCCTGGAATATAACCCTTGCTCCCATCGCATTACCGTCATATTTATTGTAGTCCCCGTAAGGTTGAGCATTTCCTAGTACTGATCCGGTGACGTGGGTACCATGATAGATACCTGCGTTCAGATCACCCCCCGCGTCAGCCGGTACATAATGATCCTGGATCTTTCTGTGGTCGTCTCCGACCGGATCTCCTTCAGGGTCCTCCCAGCACTCGTGATCCTCGTTGGTTGAATTCCCTCCATACAGCTCGCTGTCCATCACCGTTATCAACTGCCCATCGCCCGTAACCCCTTCTTCTGTCACTTTCCTGTTGTCCTGCTCGTTCGTCTGCGCGACCCACGTGGCATTCGCATTATGTATACTGAGGTCTTCCACCCCCTCGGTTATCGACTTTACGTTGTGAAAATTAGCCAATCTTTTTATCTGTTCCGCTTCTGTCTCTAAACTTATCCTTTCTTCACCTATATATTGGATATCCGCACCTAAACGGCCCATCTCTGCCGCAACTATGGTAGGATCTGCACTCTCAAATATCGACACATCTAACGGCAGAGTGCCGGACCTCTCTAAAAGCTCCTGATCGAACTTGTACGCGGGATGATATATGCCTGTCCATTCTACAAAATCATACTCCTCTACTTCCCTCCTCGTCTTCAGATCCATCTCGACAAGGAAGTTGAACCTGTGCCTGAACTCGTGCAAGGCCACTCCTTCATCCTCTAGAGTCCTTTTCCACTCCCCTCTTATCGGACCTGTGAATTGAAGGATGTAGTAGCCTCTGCCGTCATGGGGATATCCCGCTATTTCCAGATCTTCAGGAATCTCCGGCTCTCCTTTCTCCGTATGGAAGGAGTAAGATAGGAGACCTACGTAGTCCCTCTTCTCTAGTTCTTCCACAATGTAATCACGTTCTTCTAGAGCTTCCAATCCATCTTCCGTCGTCTCTACCAGTAGATATGCATCATATTCCTCGACAACCCTATACCCGGGGTCGTCCAATAAAAACTCTGTATCCACGCCTCTATCGTGGACGAGTATACTTGTTTCAAAATCATCTTCTGTTCTTTCCGCAGAAAGGGCAATACCTGCAGAAACAACAGAAACTAGCAAAACTATCGACGCCAATACGGCAAAAAAATATCTATCTGATTTCATTCAAAAAACCTCCTCAACAAACAACAGTTGAGCTTCCATTTTAGATAGGATTAAGTTAAGTCGATTTATTTAAGTTTTTGGGGCTTTGTATATTGATTTTTTAATACTTTTGATATGTAAACATTATCTCGCACTTTATGTCTGCCTTTATCTTCATTGACTATCAATTTGTAACTATTCTTCTAAACTCCCACTCCATTTCTCTTCCTTTTCTACATCCTTTTTAGCCCCTAAACAGTAAAGCCTAAAAAATTACGAGGAGGTTTGTAGATCTTAATCTAAGATTTCCAAAAAAAATTTCCAAAAAAATATCCTCAGCTATCTTCAAATTCGGATTCGTTATCCTGCTCAGATCCTTCTTCCCCCAAGAATTCTTCTTCAGATTCTTCCGATTCGGAAGAATCCTCTGAAAAAGAAGAAGACCCCTCAGAAAGCTCTTCATCCTCCATCTCCTCTTCCTCCTCATCTTCATCTTCTTCATCTCTCTCTTTTCTTTTAGCTAAAACCAGAGCCGCTATCAACACCCCAACGAGCAATACGACCAAAATCCACCAGTAAGATATCTGCCTTTCTTCGGTCACGGAGATAGTCACTTCAGCCGTGCTCTCTCCGGACTTTTCGTTATCTACACATCTAACTACCAGCTCGACTTCGCCTTCCGAATCTGCCTCCCAGGTAAAGTTCTTCTCGTAGATATCTTCAGGCCCAAGTACCACACCTTCTTCCGTTTCTACCAGTTTTCCGTCAACCCTGAACTCGATTGCTTGTTCACCTACAGATCCACCCGTATTTCTGACTTCGTATTCTACCGTTATCTCCTCCCCTTTCTCAAATTCATCTCCATCTTCAGGTGAGATTATCTCCACAGTGAAATCCGCCCCCTTTACGAAGTGCGCTGTAATGGTTCTATTACTGTCCATCTTTATCGTTAGCTCTATCTCTTCACGTTGGTCTTCCGGCACATCTCCTGACCAGTGACTGAACTTCCAGCCTTCCTCTGGGAACGCTTTTAACGGTATGAGTTGGCCTTCGTTATAGCGGACGGTGCCTTCTCCCACGTTCGTAGCTCCCCTGCCCTCTACTTCAATCGTGAGTTCATATTCTACATCATGATCGATCCTTTCAAAGTGCGCCGTCAATGTTCGATTTTCATCCATCACTACCGTGAGTTCCGCCCCCTCCTGCTCTTCCGACACATCTCCAGACCAGTGGCTGAATTCCCAATCTTCTTCAGGGATAGCTTCAACGATTATCTCTTCACCTTTTTGATACTCGTGAGTTCCAGGCCCGGGTTCCGTGGTACCTTCTCCCTCTATCTCTATCTCTAAAGTGCTCATATCCTCGTCTTCACCCATCAACTCTACTTCAGCTTCTTCCTCGTCGTCTTCACTCTTCAATACCAAGTCATAAACGTCAACTTCAACTCCAGCTGTATCCCACGTGAACTCCCCCTGATACTCTTCATCTTCTCCCAATTCGAGGTTTTCACTGTCCTGGAAAACGACCTCTCCATCATCGCGGACCTCAAAAATTATCTCCTGCGCATCTCTCGCGGATTCAGTATTCGAAACTGACCATTTGAGGCTTGCTGTTTCACCTGCATATACGAACTCGTCATGATCCAATATATCAACTTCAAAGTGAGAAGAGGTGGAAAAATTCAATGGTTCACTTATTACCTCCTGATCATCCCACTCCACTACGGCTTTGAATTCATAAGTCCTCTTTTCTTGTAACTCTACGGATTCATGGAACTCGGTCTCTTCTACTAAAGTTTGAGAAGGTGTTTCAGACCACTCTTCACCTTTAACGCGATATCTGAAGTACGATTCTACTTCTTCCTCCAAGCCGATGTTCGTCAACTCACCATGTAGTTCGGCGGAGTTAACTGTCAGTTCATCTGCATACATCGCTTCGACGTCGGGAAAATCGTAAACCGTAAACTCGGTAGATAAACCATCGACTTCCACCTGATAAGTGCCGGGTTCTTCTTCACAATATATCATCGAAGCAGTTTCAACGCCTCCACTTTCCACCGTTACCGTATCACTCCCTACAAGGTCATCTTCTACGTAAAACTCAACAGTGTGATTCCCGCTGGCATAACCTTGATTCTCCACATGCACCTTGAATTCCGTTTCCTCGGCTCCGTAGACCTCGTCCGGTTGGACACTCAGATTCTGTACATCAAAATCTGTCCGTGGAGTCTCAACCACTGCTTCACTGACACTGTGCAGTCTTGGAGGTGTGTTGGACTCATTCACTAAAAATAGCTGCTTAGTCCAAAGGTATTTCCCCCTGAGATCATCTTCCTCTCCAATACCCGGTATCGGTTCGCCGCTGCTAGCCTCGGTCCAATTACCGGGTACCGTTTCGGCGCTGTCTGTAACGGCCGTGTAGACCTTTATGTTAGTATCATCAGGTTCGGTGCTGTTCCAATATATCACGCTCTCTTTAGCATCTCCGATACTTTCCAGAGATAACGG
>JAZKSH010000121.1:0-5712 GCA_036626195.1 Thermoplasmatota archaeon
ACAGCTCGTCAATTAAAAATTGACTCGTGAACCCGCTCTACTATCAAACAATAACAAAGAAAAGAGCCACTGGCGGGAATTGAACCCGCGATCTATTCCTTTTTAGGCACAAACAGGGAGCCCCTGCTGCATACCAAGGAATCGCTTTGCCCCTAAGCCACAGTGGCGTTCAGAGATTACGTCACGTTAAAGTTCTTAACACCAATCCATATTAATGTTTTTCGTCTTTTCGATTGCTTATATTCCTCTTGTCTTTTCATACCATTTCCTTATCTCGTAATCGGAGACCTTTTTCTTTTTCTTTTTATCTTCACTCTTCACTCCCATGTTGTGTTCATAGGCCCATCTCTCGATTATCTTCCTATGACCCTCACTGCCTTCGAACTCACGGATCTTCACCCCCTCGGAGTTTATCGTCGCGTCGAAGGCGGCTTTGAATTCTGGCCCTTTGTACACCAGGTTGCTGCTGCCCATATCGAACTCTTCCTTGATTTCCTCTCTAAAATACAGATTCAATCTATCTTTAGTGGTGATCACCCCTTCTCCGCTGAACGAGATATCAGGCAACCCGTCCAACCCTTTAGATAATATCCAGTAGACCGATTCATCGCCCTCGACCAGAAATCCTTTGGACAGATGATCTTCTTCCACCAACTCGTCCAAGATCATCCTGATGTTGTTCATCCTGTAGTCCTTTCCTAGATAAGATGATAATTTTTCCGCGGTGAACACACCGAAATTTTCGAAAGCCCATCTCACGCCCTCTTTCTTTGCCTCCCATGAACTCAGATCGGAACTGAAATCAGAAGTTGAAACGTACCTGTCATTATGGTCCCGAACCACGAATAAACCTGCATATAGACTATCGATGATCTCCTTCGTTTTAGTCCTGCTGTAAGGTGAAAGATAATAGACGGTTCTCTTCGGAGCTGGAGACTTCCTTTCGATTATATCGAGAACGGTCTCCATCGAATTGGAAAGCCCGACGTCTTTAGCGGTCCTATAAGTCGCTATATGTTCAGGTAAAGCATACATGTGATATGGGGGGATCATCTTACCCGCATAAACCTTCCCTCTTTTGTACATCCATTCTAATGAAAAGAAATCATGCACACGGGTCCTCAATTCAAAATCCGACCTTGCGCCTTTCATCTCCTTGACGGCTTCTTTTGGGTCGCTGTATTTTTCTCCATCCAACCTCTGTTTCTTGAAAACGTAGGACCTAACCTGTTCTTCTTCGAACACGTCTTCAACCACGTTGCCCTTTACCAGCATCCCCTGGATCTTTTTGTAACCGTTTTCTAGAAATATAGAGAGCTCATCTTCAGATAAGTCCTCGACAGGCGTATTCTGATAATATTTGATCCTGACGATATCGTAGCCTTCCAGCCGATGGAAGTTCATCATCTCGTCTACAGATCTCAACACTTCTGGAAGCATCGATTCGTCGTCAACGTCCAGATGACGTATCTCGATACAGCCGCTCATCTTCCATTTCTCTATTCCTCCCACTATGTCTCCCTTTTTTATCAAGGGGAATATCCAATCATCTCCATACCTGCGATATATCTCAGCCCACAGCGGCCTGGCGTATGGATCTTTTTTAGAGAGGACACGAAGTTTATCGTATTCTCCACCCTTAACCTTCTGCAGTCGATTTATCTCTTCAGAAAGGATATACATCTCCCTTTCAGATGCACCGACTTTGATCTTCTTCAACTCTTTCTGGTGCACCAATTCTGATAAAATCTCCCTGATCTCTTTACCCTGAAAACCGGTATAATATCTGATGTTAGAAAAAGAGGCCGGGCCACTGCCCTTCAAATATCCTATTATGACCCTTTTTTTGGCTTCCTCTTCCGGAAGAGCGTCGACATCGACCTTCTTATACCTATTTCTTGAAGACCATCCCTCCTCTCCAGTGAACTCCCTTCTGATGTAAAGATTATAGTCCAATTTTTTCACTATCTCTTTTATCCTATCATTTTTCAGATCACTTTCGTTCTTGAGTTCTCGGATCGTCCTGGCTTTTCCTTTCTCGATGAGTTGTAAGATATTTCTCTCTTCTTCGTCTAGTTCCTCGGTTCGATAGGCCCCCACGAACATTGGAAGTGTTTCTCGAAGAGCGTATCTTACGCGCCCTCTTACAAATCTCCCTTCCACTATTTCCCCCTTCTCTCTCATCTTTCTCCATCGTTCTAAAGAAAAATCCGACACTCTCTGGTAGACGTCATAGGGTGTTCCAGTTTCCATGAAAAGTTCGAAGTAGTCTTGAATGGAGCCAACGTCACTGAACTGTTTTTTAGCTCTATATTCGCTGGCTTTGTCCTCCGAAACGTGTTCTCCACCAGGGAAACGCAGTTCGTGATAATCCTCTTTCAGCATGTACTGTTCTCCTTCTCCCACCACTAGCCTACCCGAGACGATCGTGTTCTGCTCCACCAAGTTGTTCAATGCCTTTAGAGCGATGTCTTCCGGTAGGTCCAAGGCATGAGCTATCTCTTCGAGACTTCTTGGGGCTTCGTATTCAAGGTGATCGATGATGATTTCCTCTACTATTTCCAACTTCCTGTCCTTCTTTTCCAGCAGAGCATATCGATGATCTCCATCTTCATCCATCCCGATCCGACTCACCAGCCGTTTGCGCTCGAGATCTCTTACAAGTTCTTTCACATCTTTGAGTCTAAGATCGGTATCTTCGAACAGTTCGCGAACGTCTTTTTCACTTTCCTTGAACAGGTCGATTATCTCGCTGCTGCCGTGGGGCTGTTCCCCTTGATCGAGCGAGAATAGGAACTTTTCCAGGTCTTTTGAGGCGATGTAATTCGCTCCACCTACCCATAGCGATTGTATTTTTCCCTCCTTGAGCAGCTCTTTCCCCCATCTTCTGACCTCCTCGAAGGACCTTTCAGTGCGAGTGAAAACGTTATTTCCCTTCTCCTTGAAAACGTGGATAGGCTGTAATTCTTCTATAACCTCCAGCATCTCATCTTTGCTATCGAAGCTGGGTCTTTTCTCCTGGTAGTGATCGTTCACCACATCTCTATCGAACTTGAACTTTTCTATCTCCTCTTCCGGTATGACCTGTTCTAAAACCTTTTGATGGTACTGCCTCAACAGGTTGCTCCTGTCCTCCATCATTATGACGTCGGATATACCAGCCATCAGGACGCCGTGGGCAAATGGTGAAGGCGTATCAGAATAATCCGCGGTTGTGATGGAGATATTCCCGCTTTCTATACCTTTCAGCACTTCCTTAGCTTTGTCTAGGTTCAAGACCTGGTGGAGTATTTCATTAAACGTCTCCTTCACTATAGGAAAGTCCTGATCATCCTGTAACTTTTCCAATATCTTTTTCGATCGTATCTTCTGATTGGAGACCGAGATCTCTCTTCCCTTGTAATTCCGAAGAAGCATCAAGGCCCTTTGGGCGCAGTGCCTGAATCTCTGCTCGAACAATTCGGTGTTCCTGATACATCTTTTCAATACGGTCTCGATGTTCTCGTGAGAGAGTAGGCCTTCAATATCGTCCAGCGGTATCCTTTTTCCGGTGGTAATCATAAAGTTATCATCGGTGATGGATACGTTTGCGTTGCAGTTGAATTTCTTAGAGATCTTGTAAGCATAAGCCCTTGAAAGAGCGTCGTTGGTCTCCCTCCCAAAGCATGCGTGGAAGATGATGTTGTAGTTCCCGTCCTGACCTATGTGTCCTTCTATCAATATCTTCTCATCGGTGGGTAATTCTTCGAGCACAGCTAACTGCTCTTTGAAATAGCTTATTATGGTCTGAGCAGACCCTTCATCTATCCTGTATTTTTCTCTCAACCACTTTATTACATTTTCCTCTTTCTCTTCTTCCATCTTTTTGGATAATTTTCTTCTGAATCCTCCCATCCCCACGGAAAGATCATAGCTCCTGGGGAGCATCTCTCCGCTCCAGCTTGGAACCGTAGGTTTTTTGCCCGCGGCGTCTTTGACGAAAACTTTGGTACCTCTCGTGTGCAGGAATTCATAGGAGTGGCTGCCGAGGATGAACACGTCACCTTTCGAGAGCCTTTCGACGAACTTTTCTGAGAGGGTACCGAGAGGTACCGCTTTTTCAGAATATACCTGATAGCTGGAATCCGAAGGTATGGTGCCCACGTTCATGTAGTAAAGCATCTGGACGCCCCCCTTCTTACCAAAGACACCTTCCTCCTCATTGTACCATATCTTAGGGTAAACGTTTTCGAATTCTCCTGCAGCGAGATAATTCAGCACGCTCAAGTAGTCCTCTTCAGGGAGATGCTTGTAACAGTATGACCTTTTAATCATCTCATAGGCATCTTCGACGTCCCATCGATGCTCTATACTCATCCCGATGATCGTCTGAGAAAGAACATCCAGATTGTTCTCCGGTATGGAAACTCGGTCAATATCGTGCTGGTAGGCTTTTCTTGTTATGACCGAACATTCGATAAGGTCATCTTTGTCGAAGACTATCATCCGTCCCTTTGAAGTCTCCCCGATAGAATGACCCGCTCTTCCCACTCTCTGCAGACCTTTGGCTACGCTTTTAGGCGAATTCACCTGAACCACCATGTCGATGTAACCTATATCGATACCCAGCTCCAGAGAAGTGGACGAGACGACAGAGCGCAATTCACCGGTTTTCAACCCGTCCTCTACATCCAGCCTTGTCTCTTTGCTCAGACTTCCGTGATGGGCCGCAACGTCATCTATACCTCTATCTTTGAGCTTGTATGCTACGTTTTCGGCCCCGCTCCGGGTGTTAGTGAATATCAATGTGGTTCGATGTTTCTGAACCATCTCCGTCAGAGTGTCGTACATCCGAGAGTTGACCACTTCATAGGGCAGAAGGGTCATATCGTCGACAGGAGACATCACGGAAAGATCTAGATTCTTCTCCCCCGCCACCTCTATCACGTTGACGGGTCTAGGTTCACCGTTCTCGTATCCCCCTAAAAATTTAGCTATCTCCTCGATAGGGGCCTGCGTGGCTGAAAGACCGATCCTGGTCATCTCCCCTTTGATATGTTCCTCCAGCCGCTCGGTGTTCAGTGAGAGGTAAACACCTCTCTTGGAAGAAGATATCTCGTGTATCTCGTCGTTTATAAAGTATTGAACATCATCGAATTTTTTTCTGAACTGGGGTGAAGAAAGAGCTAAAGCTAAGCTTTCGGGAGTGGTTATGAATATGTGCGGAGGCGTTTTAGCCATCTTCCTTCTTTCGTTCTGTGAAGTGTCTCCGGACCTGATTGCGGTTCTGATATCAGGGATCTTGACGTCCTTCTCCTCAGCTAAATCTTTAAGTTCCGCAAGTGGTTTCTCCAAGTTCTTATGTATGTCGTTGGCTAGAGCTTTCAACGGGGAGACGTAAACGCAGTATATCTTGTCCTCCAGTTCTCCTTTTTTATCCAACTTGAAAAGCTCGTTTATTATGGAAAGGAAGGCGGTCAAAGTTTTGCCGGAGCCAGTAGGAGAAGAGACGAGAACGTTCTCTCTCTCGTGGATAAGGGGTATAGCATAACTCTGCGGCTCCGTCAGATTATCGAATTTATCATCGAACCATTCCGCGATCAGTGGTTCCATCAATTGGAGGACTTCTTCTTTATCCTTCTTTTCTTCTACTCTCTTCACTTTTTCTAGCCTGCCTAACTGGACTCTGTCGAATCACTGACAACGGGGGAGAAGTTTAATAAAGTTTTGGAT
>JAZKSH010000122.1:0-5698 GCA_036626195.1 Thermoplasmatota archaeon
AGTCCAGACGCTGAGATGTGCTACGCCTGCGGCTCCGAGTTGTAAGGGTAAGGCCGTCAGCATTTCCGCTCAGGGTGAACGGTCTCTTCTTAACTGATTTAACAAAAGGTGATTTTTGCGGTCAAAAAGGTAGAGAATATGGAAGTGGGACTAGTAGGAAAGCCGAATGTAGGGAAAAGTACGTTTTTCTCCGCCGCGACCATGGCAGAAGTGGACGTGGCATCTTATCCTTTCACCACTATCGACGCCAATCGCGGCATCGGTTACGTTACCCACGATTGTCCTCACACCACTCTTGGAGTAGAATGTGATCCTAATAACTCGCCCTGCAGAAACGGAACTCGTATGGTTCCTGTCCAGTTGATCGACGTCGCAGGTTTGGTGAAGGACGCTCATTCCGGTAGAGGTCTAGGCAATCAGTTTTTGGATGATCTGAGAGAGGCCTCTAGTTTGATACATATCGTCGATGTTAGTGGTTCCACTGATGATGAGGGGAATCCCTGCAAACCAGGACAACACGATCCTATAGAAGACGTGAGATTTCTAGAGAAAGAGATAGACCATTGGCTGAAAGGTATATTCAAAAAAAATTGGGAAAAAGTGTCACGTAAAGTAGAAGTGAGCGGTGCGAAGCTGGACAAAGTGCTCCACGACCGTTTGTCCGGCCTAGGTATCTCAGAAGCTGAAGTCATCAGCGCCTTGAGAGAGGTTGACCTGCCGAGCGAAGCGACGGAGTGGGGCGATGAAGATCTTTTCGAACTGGCTCAAGCGGTTAGAAAGAAGAGCAAACCTATTATTATAGCGGCTAACAAGATGGATATCGGCACTAAAGAGGACCTTGAGTCTCTAAGAGAGTTGAATCAACTGGTGATACCCACTTCGGCCGAATACGAACTCGCTCTTAGAAAGGCGGCGGAATCGGATATAGTGGATTACATACCCGGTGAAGATGATTTCCAACTGTTGAAAGACGATATCCCTAAGGAACAGAAAGACGCTCTACAAAAGATAAAGGATTTCATGAAAGAGAACGGCGGTCTGGGGGTACAAGAAACTTTGGAGAAAGCCGTATACGATATGTTGGACATGATAGTGGTGTACCCAGTAGAAAACGAGAACGATTACACGGATAAGGAGGACAGAGTTCTTCCCGACGCCTACCTTTTGAGGAGAGGTAGTACGGCAGAAGACCTAGCTTACACCGTCCACACGGACATAGGGGAAGGTTTTATTAGAGCCGTCGACGCTAGAACCGATAGGATCATAGGAAGAGACCACGAACTGGAAGATGGGGACGTAATAAAGATCGTCTCGGAGTGATAGATCGGATATGGAAGAAAAAAAGGCAAGAGTTCTTTCGGGATCTTATCGAAGTAAGGAAGATGAAGAGGGGGTGGAAATAGAACTGTACGGCCGTACAGTAAATGGAAAGCCGATCACTTTACTTTACGAGGGTTTCGATCCTTATTTTCAGCTGGTAGAGCCTCCTGAAGACGTTGTAAAAGAGCTTGAAAAGGACGACGAGATCAAGGACATCGTGGATATAGAACTGTGGGTTGATGGAAGTTTTAAAGATTGTAAAAAGGTGGTCTGCACATATCCATGGAAGGTCCCTGGCTACAGGAAAAAATTTAAAGATAGATGTAAAATCTTAGCCGCCGACATACCTTTTGTTCAGCGTTTTATCTACGATCTAGACCTCACATCAACGGTTTCCGCAACCGGGGGGATGATCGAAACGGAAGATTTTACAACCGATTTAGTAATGAAAGTAGAAGATTTCAAAGAGGGAGAGCCAAAGAAACTCGATTTGAGTATTCTCAGCTTCGATATAGAGAACAGTTTGAAGGACGACAGAATATTGACCATAGGATGCGTATTGGAAGAAGAGGGTGAAAGAGAAAAAGTGAGTTTCGATGGAGACGAGAGCGAGGTTATAGAGAGTTTTCAAGAATTCGTCCTGCAAAAAGATCCCGACATAATAACCGGGTACAATATAAACGGCTATGACTTACCTCTCCTCAAGGAAAGGGCCGAAGAAGTCGGTCTCGAAGAAGTCCTGTTGGGAAGAGATCATGGAGAATTGAGGAAAAAGGGAAATCGATATTGGAGCGTTGAGGGAAGGATAATCGCCGACGCTTGGTGGAGCGTGAGATCAGAACTAAATCTGAAAAGAGAGACCTTGAATCACGTGTCGAATGAACTGCTGGGAGAAGAGAAAGACGATGTGGATCCTTCAGAGATCGATCATGAGTGGGAGAAAAACCCTGAAAAGGTGAAAAAATACTGTGTGAAAGATGCTGAGCTCGCTCTTGATATCTTGGAAGAGCTGGAAGTTCTAGATAAAGCAATGGATATGGGCACCGTAGCGAAACTACCTGTCGAGGAAGGACTAAACCCCAGGACTTCGACCCTTGTAGACTCCATACTGATAAGGAAAGCGGACAGACAGGATATAGGAGTGCCTTTGACTTCCCATGGCGGAAAGCGGGGGAAGATCAAGGGAGGATATGTCCACTCAGTCGAACCGGGACTCTATCACTGGGTGAGCGTGCTAGATTTCAAAAGCATGTATCCCAGCATAATAATAAAGAACAACATCTGCTTCACTACCCTTTCAGACCAGGGCGATATCGAAAGCCCGACCGGAACGAAGTTTCTGGGCCCGGATCAGAGAAAGGGGATATTGCCAGAGATATTGGAAGACTTGATGGACGAAAGAGATGAAGTCAAGGAAAAGATGAAGAATGCTGAAGGAAAGGAAGAGAGGTATTACAGAGGGCTACAGAACGCTATCAAAGTTCTCATGAATTCTTTTTACGGCGTATTCGCCTCCTCTTTTTACAGGTTCACCGACCCCGATATAGGGGAAAGTATAACGGCTTTTGCGAGAGAAAATATAAAGGAACTCATCGAAGAACTGCAGGACGAAGGACTGAAAGTGATCTACTCCGATACCGACAGCGTTTTCTTCCAATCTCCAAAAGAAAATTTAGAGGACACCATAGAGATAAGCGAGAGGATAGCCCGAGAATACAGCAGCGAGGAGATAATACTCGAGTTCGAAAAGGTATTGGATCCTTTTTTCAGCCACGGCAGGAAGAAAAGATACGTCGGCAAGGTCATCTGGCCGGAAGATGATATGCTGGTGAGAGGGTACGAACTGCGGAGGAGCGATTCCTTCGAAGCGCAGGATGAAGCTCTATTGGAGATATTCGAGTACATACTGGACGACGATATCGAGGGAGCGGTCGAAAGAGCGAAGGAGTGGATAGATGAAGTACGGAATGGTGAAGTGGAGTACGAAAAACTTGTGATATCTAGGACGTGTAAAAAATTCAGTTCATACAAAAATCCAGATAGCATGCCAAATGTTCAGGCTGCTAAGAAGATGATTGACGAAGATTACAAGTTCACACCGGGCATGAAGGTCTCATGGATCGTAGTCGATGCCGTCAAAACCCCGCAGGAAGTAGAACCCTGGCTGCCCGATCTGGAGTTCGAGAAAGAACCCGATTGGGAATATTACGCCAAGAGGATAGCTAAAACACTTGCGAGAGTGACTGAAGTCTTTGGGTGGGATGAAAAAGCGCTCCTGTCCGGTAACAAGCAGTCCAATCTCTTTTCGGATAAGTTCGATAGCGACGGGAACGGAAAAAAGAGTGAAACAACTACCAAAGAGTCTGAAGATAGAGATAAAGATGGAAAGGTAACGCTGGAGGATTTTGTCTGACTTTATTGGCGATGCTGCCTCCGAGTGAGAGCATAAAGTGAAGTTCGAGAAGATTACGAGCTGGAGGCCGTGTCTTTAGAAAATAGTGCGTATTATCTTTCTCCGACCACTACCCACGTGTCAGAATCTTTCAAGTAAGGAGTGAATTCATGGTTTTCTACAAAACGAATGTTTTCGAAACCGGCTTCCTCCATTATCTTTTGGATCTCGGATTTGGAAAAGAGCCTCAACTGTATCTCGTACTCCACATTTTTTACCTTCCCCTCATCCTGTTTGTCCACGAACAACTCCTCCTTTATCTCGAGCGTTCTAGAGTCCACGTGATAGCTGGTCTGATTTTTTTTCCAGAGATCCATACCCTCGGGCGGAGCTCGAAGAGGATCGAATTCTTTTTGGTTTCTATGAAAATCTTCTTCCGGGGTTGGAAAGAGTTCCAGCGCTAGAGCACCACCCGGCTTCAGGTGGGCGTAGGCCTTTGCCATAAAGGAGTCGATGTCTTTTCTATCTTCAAAATGATGAAAGTCGCCTGTAGAGACGAAGGCAAAATCGAAGTTTTTATCCATCTTGAAATAACGGGCGTCGTCGTTCACCAGTTCGATGTTCAAGTCTTTTTCCTCTTCCTCCGCCTTCTCAATTTTATCTTCAGCAACGTAGATCATTTCTTCGGTGAGATCGAGTGCGGTGACATTGAACCCCTTTTTAGCCAATCCTATCGAGATTTCCGCCGTACCGCTCAGGAGATGGAGGATATCTTTCCCGTACTCTTCGGACAGATCCCGCCAGAATTCTATCTCCTCGTCTCTTTCAGGAAAAAAGTAATCTATGGTCTGGGCACGTAGTGCGTAGATCTCTCTTATATCGGCGGGCCTGACTTGTTTCATATATGTGGAAGTTATCGTAGATATTTAATCCTTTTGAATCCTTGGTTCAACCCGGCGTGACTATCCCATTATCCGTTATACTGAATTTAGTACTCTTCCCCTCCGGTCGGGAACGGTGTTTTTTCAATATGCACTTTCGAAGATGGGAATTCAATATATCCAACATCACGATGGTCTTCGCATTGTGGTAGAGGATGTGTCCGCCTACCGGTCTTTGACCGTCGTCGCTCTCGTAAACCTGGGTGGTGATCACTACGGGTATTTCTTCTTTTCTAGCGATCTTCATCAATCGGACGAGCTGTCTCCCCAAACGTGGAGACATGTTTTTCTCTCCGTCTTTATTGCGTAGAGCCCTGTAAAAGATGGTGAAAGAGTCGACCATCACCAGATCTATGTCACCTTCGCTGTCGGAAACTAGTTTCGAACTCTTCTCGATGAAATCTTTCTGTTCTGAAAAAGAATGGGCTCTGAAGAAGAGCGTGTTCTTCATCACCTTTTCCGCTTTCTCGCCGGCCATCTGCTCCAATCTCTCGATCGAAACTCCTTCAGTATCTATATATATCGATTTTTTATCTTGCAGAGCAGTGTTTTTTGCGAGCTGAAGGCAGATATTGGTCTTACCGCTTCCACCCTTTCCGAAGAACTCGGTTATAATACCCGATTCTACACCCCCTCCAAGTAACGAATCCAACGAATTGCATCCCGTAGATAGTTTCATATCTTGCAGATACCATAGGGGATGTATTATGCTTTGTGGTCTCGTATCTTTTACAACTTCTACCAGATAGTCAGATTTTTATATGTTTAGGGTGTAAAGGAGGAAAAGATTTCCACTAATCCGGATATGTGATTCGGCAATATCTCATTCAATCTGCGAGGGTAGCCGAGGAATCACAGATTCCTCATTCCCCCTCACTTTCCGCAGTCGCATACTCCTTCACAAAGCGAGGGTAGCCAAGCATGGCCAACGGCGCAGGACTTAAGATCGATGACTAAAAGGGTCAATAAATTCGATGGGATATCCTGTCCCGCAGGGGTCCGTGGGTTCAAATCCCATCCCTCGCACTAATCATTCTTTTCGAGT